>CAYWKV010000012.1:0-34051 GCA_964458835.1 uncultured Gammaproteobacteria bacterium
CTGCAAAGCCGTGTACCTCGGTTCGACTCCGGGCCCAGCCTCCATCTTCATGTGATCTTCGCTTTAACCTGGTTCGTGCCGGCGGCTACAATGCCGGCTCGCGCTCGTCTACGGCCCGGATGGCGAAACTGGTAGACGCAAGGGACTTAAAATCCCTCGGTGGCGACACCGTGCCGGTTCGACCCCGGCTCCGGGCACCAAGCATACGAATACATCTCCCGTTTGGCTTTTCCTCCTTGCGCGATCCCAAAAACGGCGTTCGCCACGGAAGCACACGGACAAGCACGGACAAGCACGGACAAGCTCACACGCATCACACTGCAGCCCGCCTCACCTCCCGGGTGCTGAGCGGAAGTTTCGCGAAGCGGTTTCGTGTCAGCGTCTTCCGACTGCGTCCGGGCTGAACTGAGTTTGCTTGGATGATTCCGGTCCCGCGTGCCCGGCCCCGGACATGCTCTGCTCCCGCTCGCGATGGCGGGACATGCATCCTGCTGACGAATGCGGAACGCGATCTCCCGCTTGGCGAGGTGCGCGATCTGCTGGAAGCCAGTCAGGCCCCATCATCGAGGCGGTGCTCGCCGACGATATGCCGCGTGTCGCGGCCGAGGCGCGCAAACTCGGCATGGCCGAGGTACGGGCCATACCGCCGGAGATCCGCCTGTCGCTCCTAGGAAAACTGCCGGCGGAGTTCAGGCAGCTGGGTTTTTCGGTGCATGAAGGCATGGACGCCATCGCCCTCGATGCGGAGTCCTTGGGAGATCGCGACCATACGCTTCGGTAGCTCGCCGCGTTGATGAACACGTGCATCGCGTGCCATGCTGCATACACTGTGATACCTCCGGGTGCAGCGCAATAACGGCATCGGATCGGGTCCTGTTATTGCTGCGGAAGGCCGAAATGCCGACAGCCCCAAGTGGATCAATCACAAATACGGCATATCGGCCCGCGTGTACAAAATACCATCTTTTATCGACTTCGAGGCCTCCGGTCTCGGCCCGCGCAGCTACCCGATCGAGGTGGCCTGGAGCGGGGCGGACGGCGGCGTGGAGGAATGCTGGCTGATCCGTCCGGAGGCCGCCTACGGCTGGCCGCTGGAGGAGGCCTGGGAGGTCTCCGCCGAGCGCGTTCACGGCATCCCCTTCGAAGACCTGCTGCGGCACGGCCGGACCGCGGACTGGATCGCCGCGCGCATGAATGCGCAACTCGCCGGCAGGACGGTCTACGCCGACGGCGGGGCCTACGACAAGGTCTGGTGCGAGCAGCTGTTCACGGCGGCGGGCCTGGAGATGGCATTCCGGATCGACGACTACTGGGAACTGCTGCTGACTCTGTTGCCGCCCGCCCGGACCCGGCGCTTCGGCTGGCAGGCCGCCCTGCAGGAGGCCGCCTGGAAGCGGGTAAGCGGCCGGCGCCACCGCGCCGATACCGACGTCCGTTACCTGGTGGCGCTGTACCGGCTGGCGACAGGCGACTAGCAATGGTTCCACTGCTGCCCCACCAACCCCAAAACCGTATTGGCCACGGAAACACACGGAAACACACGGAAATGAGGCCGCGTCGAAGAAGCTCTGCCTCAATATGTGACGGGTGATGTGGGCTGTGCATGAAGCAGCCAATCCTGTCCGTGTTTTTCCGTGTGCTTCCGTGGCTGAAACAGCTTTTTTAGGGCCACGGACGTAAATCAGGTCTCGTCCAAAAAATTGATAAATGTCCGGTCCGCCGACAGTTCGGTGGTTCCCACGGCGGCAACGCATTGCGATGCCGCGCGCCGCTCGCAACAATCCCTCTTTCATCTTCGCCGGCTTCGCGGCCGGCCCTCGGACAGTCGCAGGTACTCTCGCATGCAGGACACACAGACTCAGGACGCCTTCCCGCTCAAGCTGGGACTGGCGGAAATGCTCAAGGGCGGCGTGATCATGGATGTCACCAACGTCGAACAGGCGCGCATCGCCGAGCGCGCCGGTGCCGTGGCGGTGATGGCGCTGGAGCGCATCCCGGCCGATATCCGCGCCGAGGGCGGCATCGCGCGCATGTCGGACCCGGCGCTGATCAAGGCCATCCAGGACGCGGTCGGTGTCCCGGTGATGGCCAAGTGCCGTATCGGCCATTTCGCCGAGGCCCAGATCCTGCAGGCGCTGGAGGTGGATTTCATCGACGAGAGCGAGGTGCTCACGCCGGCCGACGAGGCCCATCACATCGACAAGCACGCCTTCAAGGCGCCGTTCGTATGCGGCGCCACCAACCTCGGCGAGGCGCTGCGGCGCATCGGCGAGGGCGCGGCCATGATCCGCACCAAGGGCGAGGCGGGCAGCGGCAACATCGTCGAGGCGGTACGGCATCTGCGCGCGCTCAACGCCGACATGGCGCGCCTGACCCAGCTCGACCGCGCCCAGTGGATGGCGGCGGCGCGTGATCTCGGTGCGCCGTACGAACTGGTCAGCTACGTCGCCACCCACGGACGCCTGCCGGTGCCGAGCTTCTGCGCGGGCGGCATCGCCACGCCGGCCGACGCGGCGCTGGTCATGCAGCTGGGCGCGGAGGCGGTATTCGTCGGCTCGGGCATCTTCAAGTCGGGCGATCCCGAGGCGCGTGCCGCCGCGGTGGTGCAGGCGACCACGCATTACAACGATCCGGAGGTGCTGCTGCGCGTCAGCAGCGGCCTGCAATCCGGCATGAAGGGCATCGACCTGAACACGCTGCAGCCCGAGCAGCGGCTGGCGGCGCGTGGCTGGTGAGCGGCTCGATCGGCATCCTGGCGCTGCAGGGCGCCTATGCGAAGCACGGTGCACTGCTGGATCACCTCGGCGTGCGCTGGCGACCGGTGAAGACCGCCGCCGCTTTGGACGACTGTGCCGCGCTCATTCTCCCCGGCGGGGAGTCCACGGCCATGACCCGCCTGCTGGATGCCGACGGCCTGCTGGAACGGCTGCGCGCCTTCGCGCAGGTCCGGCCGGTGCTCGGCACCTGCGCCGGCCTGATCCTGATGGGCCGCAGCGGTGATGCGCGTGCGGCCTCGCTGGGTATTCTGGACGTGCAGGTCGAGCGCAACGCCTTCGGCCGGCAGGTGCAGAGTTTCCAGACGCGGCTGGATCTGGATCTGGACGGGGAGGGGGCGGATTTCCCCGCGACCTTCATCCGCGCGCCGCGGATCGTCCAGGCCGGCCCGGATGTGGCGGTACCGGGACGCTTGAACGGTGAACCGGTGCTGGTCGCGCAGGGCCCGCATCTGGGCATGAGTTTCCATCCCGAATTGAGCGGCGACGCGCGCATCCACGCCTGGTGGCTGCGGCGCATCGCGGCGCAGACCCCGAGAGAAGGCAGGACGGTGGCCGTATCATGACGACGATCTGGATGGCGCCGATGGCGCGTATGCTGCGCGGGCTGCCGGGCGGGCTGCTCAAGCCCGTCGGCTGGATGCCGCGGCGATTGACTTCCGAGGCGCTGGCGCGCCTCTGCAATCAGGTGTTCACGGTGGCGCTGCGCGACGGTCAGCTGGATTTCCTGCGCGGCCGGCGGCTGCAGATCACGGTGGAGGATGCCGCACTGCAGCTCGGCCTGAGCCACGACGGTGCGCGCCTGCTGGCCGTGCCCGTCATCGGCCGTCCGGATCTGTCCATCGGCGGCCGGGCCTACGATTTCCTGCTGCTCGTCACCCGGCGCGAGGATGCGGACACGCTGTTCTTCCAGCGCCGGCTGAAGCTCGGCGGCAGCACCGAGCTGGGTCTCTATCTGAAGAACTTCCTCGATGCCTGGGAGCCGCCGGCGGCGCTGCAATCGCTGCAGCGCCTCGGCAATCCGCTGCTCGGCTTCATCGAGGAGCAGACGACTGCCGACCCGCAGCCGGCGGCGGCGTCTGGCCAGGCGCCTCGATCCCCGGCCGGCCGTGCCAGTAGCCCTCGCAGGCCCCGTTAGGCATGTAACGCGCCAGTTGCCGCGCGCCTTCGTCGCCGGTCAGCGCGCCGCGCCGTACCTGATCGAACAGGGCGATGACGTCCGGCATCCAGCGTGACTGCGGGCTGAGCCGCACGACGTCCACGTTCAGTTCACGCATCCGATCCAGATAAGGCAGCAGATTGTAGGTCTGCGCGGATTGCGTCTGGATGCCGTTCAGCTTCAGAAACGTCTGGTCCTCGCGCGTCTCCAGCGTCATGCCGTCGGGATAGTCCAGGCAGCGGAACTCGCACTGATCCTTGGGCAGGTTGTGGGCGCGCGCCGTGAAGCAGCGCGCCGAATAGGCCAGCGGCAATCGTCCGTAGGCGAACACCTCGGTCTGCAGCCCGTCGGGACGTTGCGCCTGCAGGTCGGCCAGCGCCCGTTCCGAGAGTTCCACCGGCATCACCCAGCGCGTCATGCCGAGACCGGCGAAGCGCGCCAGGCTGCGCCCGTTGTAGAGGTTGATTGCGGGGCCGGCGATGAACGGCCGGCCCTGGCGCGCCTGTATGGCGGCGACGTCGTTGGCCTCGACGGGAAACTCGTCCTGCTCGCACAGGCGCTGCAGTGCGTGCAGTTCGGATTCCGCCTCGACCAGTGTGAGCGTCGACAGCACCACCTCCTTGCCGGCGTCACGCAGCCGGCGGGCGAGTTCCAGCCAGTCCTCGCCGCGCATCTGCCGACGCTTGGAGCACACCGTCTCGCCGAGATAGACGGTGTCGACGGGCGTCGTGGCGACTGCCGTGTAGAAATCCAGCAGGACGTCCTGCGGCCAGAAATAGCTGACCGGCGCCAGGGCGAGCTTCAGTTCGGGTGCGGACATTGCGTATCTCTCACAGTCATTGCCACGGGCGGTGCAGGGCGCCGAGCGTGGTCTGCGCGCCTTCCGACACTTTGCCGAGCGCCTTCAGCCATTCCGGACGGGCGCTGAAGGCGGCCGGATTGCGCCGATAGGCATCCAGCGCCGCGCGCCACACCGTCGCGACCTGTGCGACATAGGCGGGACTGCGCTGTCGCCCTTCGATTTTCACCGCCACCACACCGGCTTCGGCGAGCTCGGGCAGGATGGTGAGGGTATTGAGGCTGGTCGGTTCCTCGATGGCGTAGTAGGTGTGGTCCTCGACCTTGAAGCGGCCCTTGCACAGCGTTGGATAGCCCGCGTGCTCTTCGGCTTCGAAACGGTCGATGAGGATGCCGTTGAGCCGGGTCTCGAGGCCCGCCGCCGTTTCGCGCCATTCGACCGCGTTGGCGGGCGAGCAGGCGCCGTAGGTATTGGGCGATTCGCCGGTTGCATAGGACGACAGGAAGCAGCGGCCCTCGACCATCACGCACAGGCTGCCGAAGCCGAACACCTCGATCGGCACTGGACTGCTCTCGATCAGCGCGGCGACCTGACGCAGCGACAGTACGCGCGGCACGACGGCGCGCTGGATGTTGAACTGCTCATAATAGAAGCGCAGGGCACCGGAGTTGGTCGCCGAGCCCTGTACCGACAGGTGCAGGCGCAGCTCCGGCCATTGGGTCGAGGCGTAATCGAGTACGCCGGTATCCGCGACGATCAGCGCATCCACACCCAGCTCGGCGGCGGCATCGACGGCCGCCTGCCAGCGCGGCCAGCCGGAGGGCTGCGGGTAGGTGTTCAGCGCCAGGTAGACATGACGGCCGCGGGCGTGCGCGTAGGCGATGCCCTGGCGCATGCCGGATGCATCGAAATTCAACCCGGCGAAGTGCCGTGCGTTGGTGTCGTTCTGGAAGCCGATGTACACCGCGTCGGCGCCGGCATCGATCGCGGCCTTGAGGGCGGGGAGGTTGCCGGCGGGGCAGACCAGTTCCATCAGTGTTCTCCTGAACCGCGGCGCAGCGCCGCCGGCGGGGCGATATCGGGTGGGGCGGTGCGGGGCGTGCGCCGCCGCAGCTCGTCTTCGATGGCGTTCAGCACCTTCCATTTCCAGCCACACCAGGTCGGCGCCAGCAGCAGGTTGTCCGGCGCGGTGCCGGTGAGGCGGTGGAAGGGAATCGTGCGCGGCGTGCGTTCGACCACGTCGGCGGCGATGCCGATGTAGTCCTCGAAAGCGAGGGGCGTGTACTCGCCGCGCCGCCACTGGTTCGCCAGCTGCGTGCCCTTCACCACATGCAGCGGATGCAGCTTGAGGCCGTCGACGCCGAGTTCGAGCACCCGATCCAGCGTGGCGTGGACGTGGGCGGCCGTCTCGCCCGGCAGGCCCGCGATCAGATGTGCGCACACGGGGATGCCGCGGCGCCGCGCCGCGCGCGTGGCGGCCGCGTATTCGGCGAAGCCGTGGCCGCGGTTGACGGCGGCGAGCGTCGCGTCGAACGCCGACTGCAGGCCGAGTTCCAGCCAGACGGCATAGCCGCGATCGCGGATGGCGCACAGCAGATCGAGCACGCCGTCGGGCACGCAGTCCGGCCGGGTGCCGACCGACAGGCCGATCACGTCCGGCTCGGCCAGCGCCTCGGCGTAGAGC
The DNA here is from genome assembly GCA_964458835.1 of uncultured Gammaproteobacteria bacterium. Lineage (GTDB taxonomy): Bacteria > Pseudomonadota > Gammaproteobacteria > Thiohalobacterales > Thiohalobacteraceae > JAHJQQ01. Next base: position 6,417 of record CAYWKV010000012.1, read on the forward strand.
TGCCCGAGCTCGCGCACATCGGCGTAGGTGTTGGTGTAGGCCTGGAAGTAGGCAATGAAGCGCCGCGCTCCGGTGCGCTTCGCCAGCACCGCGCGCCCGGCGGCGATCTGTTCGGCGACGCTCGGCGCGCGCCGCGCCGCGGGCGTGAACGAGGCGTTGTTGCAGAACGTGCAGCCGCCGATCCCCTTGCTGCCGTCGCGGTTCGGACAGGTGAAACCGGCGTTGATGGCCAGCTTGTGCACGCGTTCGCCGTAGCGGGCCAGGAGTTCCTGTCCGAAGGTGGGTACGAAATCGGCAAGGGTCATGAGTCGAAGAGGGCATGCCGCGGCAATGAGGGCGCAGGATTGCACATTCGCCGCAGGTACAGATTGACCTGTATCAATGGCGAAGGGTGTGCATTCTGCTATCGTCCCGATCCCTGGCTCATCGTGGACAAATGTCAAGAATGCCTGCAGCGACACCCACGGTTGTACGCTATCGCTACGCCGATCTCGACGATGACGCCGGTTATGCGGCGTGGCGCGACTGGAAGCTGTGTCAGGCGCCGGCAAGCATCGACGACCTGATCGTCGAGGTGCAGGACCCGCGCCGGCTGTCCGCATCCGAACGCATGGCACTGATCGAGCGCTGCCGCCGCGCCAACATGGCGATCTATGCGAGCGCCTGCGGCGACGATCCCGACAAGGACATTCCGCGCAAGCTCGGACTGCAGCTCGGCCTGAGCGCGCTGGATCACAACTGGCTGGCCGACGATGACGGCATCACCTCGCTGGCCGTCAACGCCGACGGCGCCCATCCGTTCTACATCCCGTACACCGACCGTCCCATCCATTGGCACACGGACGGCTATTACAACCCGCCGGAGCGGCAGATCCACGGGCTGCTGCTGCACTGCGTGCACCCGGCCGCGGAAGGCGGGGAGAACGCGCTCTGCGATCCCGAGATGGCGTACATCCTGCTGCGCGATGCCGATCCGGCGCACATCGCGGCCCTGATGCTCCCGGACGCCATGGTCATTCCGGCGCGTGAGGGAGACGGCGAAGTGGTCAGGCAGGACAGCGTCGGGCCGGTGTTCTCGGTGGATCCCGAGTCGCGCGCCCTGCACATGCGCTATACGGCGCGCACCCGCAGCATCCGCTGGCGGGATGATCCGGCCGTGGCCGCGGCGGTGCGCAGCCTGGAAGGGCTGCTCGCCGGCGCTTCGCCCTGTATCTACCGGGCGCGGCTGGAGAGTGGCATGGGGCTCGTCAGCAACAACGTGCTGCATGACCGGGCCGGCTTCCGCGATCTGCCCGGGCGGCAGGCGCGGCTGCTGTACCGGGCGCGCTATTACCAGCGTATCGCCGAGACCTGACCGAAACGCCCAGTTGTGTCAAGGCTTTGCAAGCCGTCCAGGCTATGGCATAAACCGCCGCATGGCCAAGAAAAGCAACTCCAAAGCAGTTCCGTCCAGGAAATCCCGCAAACCCACCCAGGCCGAGCGTGCCGACCGGCACAAGCTCTATCAGAAGGCCGTGCAGGACACGGAGTTCGAGTTCGAGTTCGTCGATGCGACCTTCAGGCGCCTGCGCGGACGTACCGCGCACGTCCTGCGCGAAGATTTTTGCGGCACGGCCAACATGTGCTGCGAATGGGTACGGCGACGGCCGGCCAATCGCGCGATCGGGCTGGATCTCGATCCCGAGGTGCTGCAGTGGGGGCTGCGCGAGAACGTCGGGGCGCTCAAACCCTCTGAACAGCGGCGCGTGCAACTGGTCGAGGGCAACGTGCTCACCGCGGAGTTGGAACCCGCGGACCTGATCCTGGCGATGAACTTCAGCTATCAATGCTTCAAGGACCGGACGACCCTGCGGCGGTATTTCGAACGTGTGCGCGAGGGTCTGACGGACGACGGCGTGCTGATCATGGACAGCTTCGGCGGCTACGATGCCTTCCGTGAGCTGCGCGAGCGCACCGATCATAAGCGTTTTACCTATGTATGGGACCAGGCGCGCTACGATCCGGTCACGGGAGAGATGCTGTGCCATATCCACTTCACGTTCCCCGACGGCTCCAAGCTCAAACGCGCCTTCACCTACGACTGGCGGCTGTGGACGCTGCCGGAGCTGCAGGAACTGCTGTACGAGGCCGGTTTCAAGCGCGTGACCGTCTATTGGCAGGGCACGGACGAAGAGACCGGCGAGGGCGACGGGGTGTTCGAGCCGGCCGAGCACGGTGAGGCGGATCCGGCGTGGATCTGTTTTATCAGCGCGGAGAAATGAGTTTCTGGGCGGTCTGCGTGTAATTTAACATAATATACATTATGCGAAGTACGCTACCGGGGTCCGGCTACAGGAATCCCCGGAAAATGAGCTACGACAGCCACATTCTTCAAGAAGCTTGGCAGGGCAATTTGACCACCCTGCCGGAACTGCGCCTCCGTGCGTTCCGTGATGAATCCCGGCAACGCAGAGAAACCGTTCGCGGGTTTTGTGGTTTTCGTGGCGATGACCATAAGCTTCCAGTGTTTCCCACCACGACCTTCAGGTGTCCACCATGGATTTCAGCAAAGAGTTTTCTCTGGACCCGAACGTCATCTATCTGAACCACGCGGCCGTCGCGCCCTGGCCGGTGCGTACGGCGGCGGCCATTGCCGCGTTCGCCGCCGAAAACCGCAGCCGCGGTGCGCAGCGCTATCCCGCCTGGATGGAGGTCGAACAACGTCTGCGGCAGCGGCTGCAGCAACTGATCAACGCGCGCTCCAGTGACGAGATCGCCCTGCTCAAGAGCACCTCCGAAGGGCTGTCGGTGGTCGCCCACGGGCTGGATTGGCGGCCCGGCGACAACGTGGTCATCCCGGCTCAGGAATTCCCGTCCAACCGCATCGTCTGGGAGTCACTCGACGTCTACGGTGTCCAGGTACGGGCCGTCGATCTGTACGCCACCGACGATCCCGAGGCGGCATTGCTCGCGGCTGCCGACGCCCGCACCCGGCTGATGTCGGTGAGCTGGGTCCAGTACGACACCGGGCTGCGCCTGGATCTGGTCCGGCTCGGCCGCGCCTGCGAGGCGGCCGAGGTTCTGTTCTGTATCGACGCCATCCAGGGCCTCGGGGCGCTGCCGCTGGACGTGCGTGCCGCACGGGCCGACTTCGTGGTCGCCGACGGTCACAAATGGTTGCTGGGTCCGGAAGGCCTGGCCTTGTTCTACTGCCGGCGCGAGCTGCTGGAGCGGGTGCGGCTGCATCAGTTCGGCTGGCACATGGTCGAGCACCTCGGGGATTTTTCGCGCCAGGACTGGATGCCGGCGCGGTCGGCACGCCGCTTCGAATGCGGCAGCCCCAACATGCTGGGCATCCATGGCCTGGAGGCCAGCCTGAGCCTGCTGGCGGGTGCGGGGCGCGATGCAATCGCTGATATTATTCTCAGAAATACATCATATATGATTGATTATATTCATAATAATAAGAAAGACTACGAGCTGGTGACACCGGCGGCGGCGCGCGCCCATGCCGGCATCGTCAGTTTCAGACCGCGTCATCGGGACGCCACGGAGTTCCACGGCCGGCTGCAGGCGGCCGGCGTGGTGTGTTCGCTGCGCTCCGGTGCCATACGTTTCTCGCCGCATTTCCACACCCCGCGCGACCACCTGGATCGGGCGCTGGCTTTGCTGTAGACGTCCTTTCCTCCCCTCCTCCCAGGGATTCCCGCTCAGCGCCTCGATCGGCGGGCCGCTAAGAGTGGCAGGGCGCACGCACGCGTGTGAACCGCAACTCCCATCGCGACCGGCCGGTCTAACGGTCATACTTGCATAGGTGGCATGCGCAAACCCGGACTCACCCCCGGGTATCGGAGGCGCATATGGGACGTGGACTCAGGGCCTGGATGGCCAGGACCATCACCGATTGGCTGGCGACCGAGAGGCCGCCGGACGCGGCGCCGCTGTGCGATTTCGAGCGCATTCGCTACGAGCTGCGCCCTGCCGACGTCCTGCTGGTGGAGGGCCGAACCCGCGTAAGCGATGTCATCAAGACCATCACCCAGAGCCCGTGGACGCATTCGGCGCTCTACCTGGGGCGCATCGGCGACATCGACGATCCCCGCGTCCGCGAGCATGTCTCCTATTGTTTCGACGGAGATCCCAACGCACAGATCGTCGTCGAGGCGGTCCTCGGCCGCGGCACCCTCATCAGCCCGCTGGACAAATATCGGCACGACCATCTGCGGATCTGCCGCCCGGCAGGACTCGCCCGCCATGATGCCCAGGCCGTGATCGCGTACGTGGTCAATCATCTCGGCTGCGATTACGACGTGCGGCAGTTGCTCGATCTCGCGCGTTTCCTGTTTCCCTACGGCATCCTTCCGCGCCGCTGGCGTTCCAGCCTGTTCGAACACAATGCGGGTTTTCCGACCCGCACGGTATGCTCCTCCATGATCGCCGCCTCGTTCGACCACGTGCATTTCCCGGTGCTGCCGGTGATACGCCGTCTGGAGAACGGCGAGGTACGCCTTTCCAAGCGCAATGTCCGCTTGTACACCCCGCGCGATTTCGACTACTCGCCCTATTTCGAGATCATCAAGTTTCCTTTCCTCGGTATCGAGGACAAGAGTCTGTATCGCAATCTGCCGTGGGACGACGAGCAGGTCTGCAACGGCGAAGGTGACTGCTTCATTCCACGTATCGGAATACAGAAGCCCAAGACCGCAGATGAAGGTGCATTGACACCTGCTATAGTCGATGGAAGGCGTCCCGGCATGCTGCTGGACGATTGACCGCCTGCGAAAGCGTCTGGACCAGGATCGCATCGAACCGCACCTCATTACTGAAGGAGGTTCACCATGCTTCCCGCTGTTCTCGAACTTGCGCTGCTGCTGGGTTTCGCCTGGGGACTCGCCGCCTGGCGCGCGCCGGGCTGGATCTGGCTCACGACCGGCGCACTTTACCTGTTGGGCTGGAGCCTGTGGCGGGACGGCAATGTCGTACTGCTCGCGCTCGCATGGGCCACATTCCTGCCCATCGCGTGTCTGACCGGTCTTGCGCCGCTGCGGAGGCGATTCATCAGCCGGCATCTGCGCGCCTGGTTCGCCCGCGCCATCCCCGAGATGTCGGTCACGGAACGCCAGGCGCTGGAGGCCGGAACGGTATGGTGGGACGGCGATCTCTTCAGTGGCGATCCCGACTGGCAGCGGCTGCTCGGATTCCCCGCTCCAGTCAGAAGCGCACAGGAGCAGGCTTTCATCGATGGGCCCGTCGACGAACTCTGCCGCATGCTGGACGATTGGCAGATCACCCATGAGCTGCACGATCTGCCGCAACCGGTCTGGCAGTACATGAAGGACCACGGCTTCTTCGGCATGATCATCCCCCGGCGCTATGGCGGCCTGGAGTTCAGCGCACTGGCGCATTCGGACGTGGTGATGAAAATCGCCAGCCGCAGCATCACGGCGGCCGTCACCGTGATGGTTCCCAATTCGCTGGGGCCGGCCAAGCTGCTCCTGCACTACGGTACCGATGCACAGAAGGATCATTATCTACCACGCCTGGCGCGTGGCGAAGAGGTGCCCTGCTTCGCACTGACGGGACCCGAGGCCGGATCCGATGCCGGTGCGATCCCGGACACGGGCATCGTCTGCCGCGGCGAGTTTCAGGGTATTCCCGATACGCTCGGCATCCGCCTCAACTGGGACAAGCGCTACATCACACTGGGGCCGGTGGCCACGGTGCTCGGACTCGCCTTCAAGCTCTATGATCCCGATCATCTGCTGGGAGAACGTGAGGACCTCGGCGTCACGCTGGCACTGATTCCCACCAATACGTCCGGGATCCATATCGGGCATCGGCATTTCCCGCTGAACTCCGCGTTCCAGAACGGACCCAATCAGGGACACGACGTGTTCATCCCGCTGGGCTGGATCATCGGCGGGCCGGAACGCATCGGACAGGGCTGGATCATGCTGATGGAATGCCTCGCCGACGGACGGTCGATCTCCCTGCCCGCCCTGAGCACGGGGGCCGGCAAGCTCGCCAGCCGGACGACCGGTGCCTATGCCGCGGTACGCAAGCAGTTCAAGCTGCCGATCGGCCGTTTCGAGGGCGTGCGCGAGGCACTGGCCCGGATCGCCGGCAACACCTATCTGATGGACGCGGCACGGGAACTCACCTGCACGGCCGTGGATCTCGGCGAACGTCCCTCGGTCGCCTCCGCGATCGTCAAATACCATCTCACGGAGCGCATGCGCGGCCTCATCAACGACGCCATGGACGTACAGGGCGGCAGCGGCATCTGTCTCGGCCCCCGCAATTATCTCGGCCGTGTCTATCAGGCCCTGCCGATCAGCATCACCGTCGAGGGTGCGAACATCCTCACCCGCAATCTCATCATCTTCGGGCAGGGTGCGCTGCGCTGCCATCCCTACGTGCTGAAGGAGATCCAGGCGGCGGCGGACGCAGACCCGATCCGGGGTGTGCGTGATTTCGACCGTGCCCTGTTCGGCCACGCCCGCCTGCTGCTGAGCAATGCCAGCCGCGCCCTTCTGCACGGACTCACCGGCGCACGCCTGGTACGGGCACCCGACGAGGGCTATGCGACGAAGTGGTATCGCGAGTTCGGCCGCATGAGCGCGGTGTTCGCGCTGTTCGCCGACGTCGCCATGCTCCTGCTGGGCGGTGATCTGAAGCGCCGCGAGCGCCTCTCGGCACGGCTGGGTGACGGCCTGAGCTTCCTCTATCTGGGTTCCGCCGCGCTCAAGCGTTTCCACGATCAGGGGGCATCCATGGCGGATCAGGTGCTGCTGGACTGGAGTTGCCAGACCTGTCTGTTCGAGATGCAGCGGAGCCTGCTCGCGCTGCTGGAGAATTTTCCGTCGAAGGCGGTGGCGCGGCTCCTGCGGGTGTGGGCGTTTCCACTCGGCGCGCCCTACCGGAATCCGGGCGATCGGCTCACGGACGCCGTCGCCGAGGTGATTCTCAAGCCTGGCGAAGTCCGCGATCGGTTGACGCGGGGGTTGTTCATACCGACGAACCCACTCGAACCCTTGACCCGCCTCGATGACGCGCTGGCGAAAACGCTGGCGGCTGAGCCCATACTCGCGCGCATCCGCGCTGCCATGCGGGCCGGAAGGGCGGCCTCCGGGGACCCTGAATCCGGTCTCGATGCCGCCGTGCAGACGGAGATCGTCAGCGCCGACGAGGCTGCGATGGTCCAGTCCGCCGTTCTGGCGCGCCGCCAGGTCATCGCGGTCGACGATTTCCCACCGGAATACCTCAGCCCGGAGATGCCCCGATGGAACAGAGATCCGCCCCGCACGGCTTCGGCCGTCCGGTCTATATAGTCGACGGCGCCCGCACACCCTTCCTCAAGGCACGCGGTGCGCCCGGGCCGTTCAGCGCGGCGGACCTGGCCACCCAGGCCGCCCGCAGCCTGCTGCTCAGACAGCCGTTTCCACCGACTGCCTTCGATGAGGTGATCGCGGGCTGCGTCATGCCGGGGCCGGACGAGGCCAATATCGCGCGTATCGTGGCATTGCGCCTGGGGTGCGGCGAACGTGTGCCCGCCTTCACCGTGCAGCGCAACTGCGCTTCGGGGATGCAGGCCATCGATACGGCCGCGCGCAACATCGGTAGCGGCCGCGCCGAGCTGGTGCTCGCCGGCGGCATCGAGGCCATGAGCCACGCGCCGGTGCTGCTCGGCAACGCCATGGTGGCCTGGCTCGCCGGCTGGTCCCGTGCGAAAGGCATCGCGGCGCGCGCCAAGGCTCTTGCCCGGCTGCGCCCGGCGCAGCTCACGCCGGTCATCGGCCTGCTGCGTGGTCTGACGGATCCCGTCGTCGGGCTTTCCATGGGACAGACGGCGGAGATCCTCGCCCACCGCTTCGCGATCGACCGGGAGCGCATGGATGCCTTCGCGCTGGCCAGCCACCGGCGGCTGGCCGCGGCCCAGGATCAAGGGCATCTCGACGAAATCGAAGTCGTCTACGATCGGGACGGGAAATGTTATAACGCCGATGACGGGCTGCGCCGCGACACCGACCTGACCTCGCTGGCCGGGCTGAAACCCGTGTTCGACCGACCCTTCGGGAAAGTCACGGCCGGCAACAGCGCGCAGGTGACCGATGGCGCCGCCTGGCTCATCCTGGCCTCCGAAGATGCGGTTCGACGCCGTGGATTGCCGGTGCTGGCACGTCTGGTCGACAGCGAATGGGCGGGCCTCGATCCGGCTCAGATGGGCCTGGGGCCCGTGCATGCGATGGCGCCGCTGCTCATGCGGCACGGCTACGACAGCGGCGACATCGACTACTGGGAGATCAACGAGGCCTTTGCGGCGCAGGTACTGGCCTGCCTGGCGGCATGGGGTGATGCCGCGTACTGCCGGGAGCAGTTCGCACGCGAGACGCCCTTCGCGCCCATCGATCAGGCCCGTTTGAATGTCGATGGCGGCGGTGTGAGTCTCGGTCATCCGGTCGGCGCCAGCGGTGCGCGCATCACGCTGCATCTCGTCCATGTTCTGCGCCGGCACAAGGCGCGGCGGGGCATCGCCAGCCTGTGCATCGGCGGCGGACAGGGGGGCGCCCTTCTGATTGAAACCATCGGAGGTGAAGCGTGAGCGGTCCGCACACTCTCATGCATTGGCAACTCGATACCGACGCCGACGGTCTGGCCTGGCTGTCACTCGACCGGCAGGACGCCGGCACCAACATACTGACCGAGGAGGTGCTCGACCAGTTCGCCGCGCTGATCGAACAGCTCGAACGCGCAGCGCCACGCGGACTGGTGATCCGGTCCGGGAAGGTCAATGGCTTCATCGCCGGTGCGGACGTGCGCACCTTCACATCGCTGGACTCGCGGGAGCAGGCTCTGGCGCTCATCCGGAAAGGACAGCGTGTTTTCGACCGTCTCGAGGCATTGCCCTTCCCCACCCTGGCGCTGATTCACGGATTCTGTCTCGGCGGCGGACTGGAGCTGGCACTGGCCTGCCGCTACCGCATCGCCCGCGACGATGACGGTACGCGCCTGGGGCTGCCCGAGGTGCGGCTCGGCATCCATCCCGGATTCGGCGGCAGCCTGCGTGCGGTACGCCTGCTGGGCGGCCTGAAGGCGCTGGACCTGATGCTCAGCGGCCGCACGGTCTCGGCACGGCAGGCATGGCGCCTGGGGCTGGTCGATCACGCAGTGCCGGAGCGGCACATGCACAGGGCCGCACGGGAGACCTTGCTCGACCCGCCGGCGGCCCATCGTCCGGCGCGGTTGGATCGCATGTCCAACCATGTTCTGGCCAGGCCGCTGCTCGCCCCGCTGTTGAAGCGCCAGGTCGCACGACGCGCCCCCGCCGCCTACTATCCGGCGCCTTATGCGCTGATCGATGTCTGGAGAAGGCACGCGGACGATCCGCGCGCCATGCTGGATGCCGAGGCGGCTTCCGTCGCCGACCTCATCCTCGGGCCGACCGCGCAGAACCTCGTGCGGGTGTTCCTGCTGCAGGAGCGCCTCAAGGGGTTGGCGCGCGCGACCGACAGCGGCGTCCGGCACGTGCACGTGATCGGCGCCGGTGTCATGGGGGGCGATATCGCCGCCTGGTGCGCGTATTCGGGTCTCACCGTGTCGCTGCAGGATCAGACCCCGGAGCGCATTGCGCCTGCGATGGGCCGGGCCGCGAAACTCTATGGGCGCAAGGCCAGGGATCCGCGGCGCGTCACTGCCGCCTGGGACCGGTTGATCCCCGATCATCGGGGACGCTGCGTCGCCCGCGCCGATCTGGTCATCGAGGCCGTGTTCGAGGACAAGGAGGTCAAACGGGTACTCTACCGCGACATCGAGCCGAAGCTGCGGTCCGATGCCCTGCTGGCGAGCAATACGTCCAGCATTCCACTCGAGGAACTTGCGACGGCGCTGGAACGTCCGGAGCGCCTGGTCGGCCTGCATTTCTTCAATCCTGTTGCCAAGATGCAGCTGGTCGAGGTCGTCCGCGGCCGAAACAGTTCCGAACAGAGCGTGCAGCAGGCCATGGCCTTCACGCGCGCGATCGATCGGTTGCCCCTGCCGGTGACCAGCACGCCGGGCTTTCTGGTGAACCGCGTGCTCATGCCGTATCTGCTGGAGGCGGTGACGCTCGAAACCGAAGGTGTTCCCGCGGCGCTCATAGACCGCGCCGCCGTGGACTTCGGCATGCCGATGGGACCGATCGAGCTGGCCGACACCGTCGGCCTGGATGTCTGCCTGCACGTGGCGCGGATCCTGTCGTCCGCTATGGCAGTCGAAGTGCCCGAGCGGCTGGAAGAGCTGGTCGCGGAGGGCCGTCTCGGCAGCAAGAGCGGAGCAGGCTTCTACACGTGGCGCAAGGGTAAGCCCGTCAAGCCGCGTCCGGACTCGGACTATCGTGCGCCGGACGACCTGACGGACCGGATGATGATGCGTCTTTTGAACGAGGCACGCGCCTGTCTGCGCGAGGGCGTGGTCGCCGATGCGGACCTGCTCGATGCGGGCATGATCTTCGGGACTGGTTTCGCGCCCTTCCGCGGCGGGCCGCTGCATTATATCCATGGCCACGGCGAGACGGCGCTCTACCGCACCCTGCAGGAATTGACCACGCGGCACGGTTCGCGCTTTACTCCGGACCCGGGATGGAACGACAACAAGGAATAGCCCATGTCCAGCGACGTTACAGGCCGGTCGACCGATATCATTCCGCCGGAGCAGGCGCGGACGCTCGCCGGTCTGCTGCGCGAGCGGGTGCGGCGCAGCCCCGATGCCGTGGCATACTGCCAGTTCAACCCACAGACGCGGCAGTGGGAGGACCTGCGCTGGGGTGAGTTGGGTCGGAGGGTGGCGCGCTGGCAGGCGGCGCTCGCGCGCGAAGGGCTCGAACGCGGCGACCGCGTGGCCGTGATGCTGCGCAACTGCCGCGAATGGGTCATGTTCGATCAGGCGGCCTTGGGCATGGGGCTGGTCGTGATTCCCCTCTATACCGATGATCGGCCGGAGAACGTCGCCTATATCCTGCAGAATGCCGGAGCCCGCCTGCTGCTCATCGGCGGCGAGGATCACTGGGAACGTATCGCGCAGGTGCGGGACCAGCTGGGATTCCTGGTGCGCATCGTGTGTGTGAGCCCGCTACCGGACGCGACCGATCCCCGCCTGGTGTCGATGGATGCATGGTTGCCCGCGAGCGGCGACCATACGCTACGGGTCGAGGACGATGTCGCGGATGCGCTGGCCACGATCGTCTACACATCGGGAACCACGGGGCGTCCGAAGGGCGTCATGCTCAGTCACCGCAACATCCTCTGGAACGCCTACGCGGCGCAATCGAAGATCAACGTTTATCCGGATGATCTTTTCCTGTCCTTCCTGCCGCTGTCCCACACCTTCGAACGCACGGTGGGCTATTACCTGCCCATGATGTGCGGCTCGACCGTCGCGTACAACCGCTCGGTACCGGAACTCGCCGAGGATCTGCTTTCCATACGACCGACCATTCTTGTGTCCGTGCCGCGTATCTTCGAGCGGGTCTACAACAAGATCCAGGCCGGTCTGACGGAAAAATCGCCGTTGGCGCGCAAGCTCTTCGCTGCCGCGGTCGACATCGGCTGGCGGCGCTTCGAGTGCCAGCAGGGCCGTGCCGCACGCAGCGCGGGCATGCTGCTGTGGCCGCTGCTGCACAGGCTGGTGGCTGCGAAGGTCATGGCCAAGCTCGGTGGGCGGCTGCGGTTTGCCGTGTGCGGCGGCGCTCCGCTACCCCCCGCCATCGCCCGCCTGTTCATCGGCCTGGGTCTGCCTCTGGTGCAGGGCTACGGGCTGACGGAGACGAGTCCGGTGCTCACCGCCAACAGCATCGAGGACAATCAGCCGTTCAGTGTCGGGACGCCGCTGGCCGACGTCGAAGTGCGAATCGGCACGGACGACGAACTCCTGGTCCGCAGTCCCGGCGTCATGCTGGGTTATTGGGACAATGCAAGGGCGACAGCCGAGATGGTCGATGCCGAGGGCTGGCTGCACACCGGCGACCAGGCACGCGTGGACGATCAGGGCCACGTCTTCATCACTGGCCGGCTCAAGGAGATCCTGGTGCTGGCGAACGGCGAGAAGGTACCGCCTGCCGATATGGAGATGGCCATCGTGATGGATCCCTGGTTCGAACAGGTCATGGTGATCGGCGACAACCGGCCGTTCCTCAGCGCACTGATCGTGTTCAGCGCGGAGCGCTGGCCGCTGGAGGCGGCCCGCCTCGGCATCGATCCCGAGGCGGAAGACGCCTTGAGCGACGAGCACGTCTGTGCCGAGGTGCTGCGCCGCGTGGCCGAGCGCATCCGCGAATTCCCCGGCTATGCCCAGATCCGCCGGGTGGCCTGCTATCTCGAACCGTGGACCGTCGATGCCGGCCTCATCACTCCGACGCTGAAATTGCGCCGTGCGCGGGTGCTCGAGCATTGCCATGACGACGCCGAGCGGCTGTATGCCGGCCACTGAGACATGGCGACCGATCCAACCGATGATCGTCAACCTACCATCCGGGTCGTCGCCCGCCCGGCGGACACCAATGCCGGCGGCGATATCTTCGGTGGCTGGATCATGTCCCAGGTGGATATCGCCGGCAGCATCGCGGCCTATCGGCGTGCCCAGGGACGGGTCGTCACGGTGGCAGTCGACTCGCTGCAGTTCCATCAACCCGTTTTCGTGGGCGATCTCATCAGCTGCTATGCTGATGTAATCCGCGTGGGGCGTACCTCCATCACCGTTCAGGTGGAGGTCTTCGCCGAACGCGACCGGGGCGGAATTCAGCATCTGAAAGTCACCGAGGCGCGGGTCACCTATGTCGCCATCGACGAGGCGCGCCGGCCACGGCCGGTTCCGCGGGGCTGATCGAGGTTGTTCCACCTCCGGCCGACAGCGGCCTGTCGGCATTCCTGACAGAATTTTTGCGACCCTGGCTGTAAGAAATTGCCGCGTTTTCTTGTGAGTGTTTCTGTATATAGTTGTTTTATATAGGCTTTATAGGGTTTCCGCGGGCCGTGGTGACACAGCGGAATTGTTGTGAAAATTTACACTTTATACCGCTTAGTATGCCAAGTTATTGTTTATAAAGGTTTCTAATGAATGGCCTGGTTGTTGCTTAGGACCGTGTATCGAACGTACCATCAGGCCGGTCAACGCCACGAAGATTGCAGCATTGGGGAGAACGATGAACAAGAAACATCCAGGTTTGCTCTGTGGCACCGCCCTAGCGGTCTGTGCGCTGTCCTCGGCGGTGAACGCCAGCCTCATCGATGCGGGCAATGGGCTCATGTATGACGACGCGCTCAACATCACGTGGCTGAAGAATGCCAATCTGGCTGCGACAGAGACCTTCGGTGTGAGTGGGATCGGTACGGACGGGGCGATGACCTGGAACACAGCCATGGCTTGGGTCGATGCCATGAACGCCAGCAGTTATCTGGGGTTCAATACATGGCGGTTACCGACGGTCACGCCTCTCGATGGCGTCAGCTTCAACTATACGCCCGACTATCTGGGACGGTCTGACAAGGGCTTTAACATCAGTGCCCCTGGCACTCTCTACGCCGGGAGTACGGCAAACGAGATAGCGCACTTGTTCCACAACACGCTGGGTGGTAAGGGGCTGTGCGATCCCACGCTGAGTACCGATACGTCCTGCGTCACACAGCCTGGATTTGGTCTGGACTTGAAGGAACTTGAGAAGGAGAAAACGCAACCTTTCTTCACCAATATGCTGGTTGCGCGTTATTGGACGAGCGTCGGGTATGTGGATCCTGACGGCGCACTGCGGGCCTTCGACTTCAATTTCGAGCATGGGCAGGTGGGGACGGGCAGCATCGCGGGTATGTTCCATACCTTCGTTGTTTTGGATGGTAATGTGTCAGCTGTGCCCGTGCCTGCGGCTTTGTGGTTGTTCGGTTCAGGGTTGCTTGGCTTGGTCGCCGTGGCTCGTCGTCGCAAGTCCCTGTGACGAGCGCTATTGCGTCGGCGACTGTATCAAATTCCATCAGGCTTCAACGGCTGTTTCTTAGCCAGACCGGCGTGTCCGTGTTCTCGTCGATAGGCGTCAGCCTCTCATCGCAGAACTGCAGGTACTTCAGCAATTCGCTGATTACCGCGCGGGCCAGCAGATCATGCTCCACGAAACGGATAGCCACTCCGTCACCTTCGTTGCGTACAACCCTGCCGCGGATCTGGCGCGTCAAGATTTGACTGCCGGTATCGATCTCGAAATGCAGATGTACCGCGCGTACGGCGGTCCCCAACTGTCCCCGCTCCATCTCCAGGAAGACGCCGCGTACGTTGATATCACGTACCGAACCCTCGCATACGATGCCCGGTGCGGTCACACGGACGCGTACGGACATATTCTGACGTGGGTGGAGACGGCGTTCCAAAGGATCGACTCGCTATAGGGATTGCCCATTGGCGTTCCCATAGCGGCCGCGCCATCCCGGGCTTTACGGAGCGGAAGCCGCTCCGAACAGCCGGAAGTAGTTCGCGGTGGTCGTGGAGGCCAGGTCTTCGAAGGATTCCTTGCGCAAATCGGCCAAGAACTCGGCCACATAGCGGACATAGGCCGGCCGATTCGGGCGGCCGCGCTTGGGTACCGGCGCCAAATAGGGTGAGTCGGTCTCCACCAGGAGCCGGTCTGCGGGCACTTGGCGGGCAACCTCGCGCAGGGCCTCGGCGTTGCGGAAGGTGACGATCCCGGAAAAGGAAATATAGAACCCCAGGTCCAGGGCCGCCCGGGCGGTATCCCAGTCCTCGGTGAAACAGTGCATCACCCCGCCGACGTCGGCGGCCCCCTCCTCGCGCAGGATATCCAGCGTATCGGCGCGGGCGTCGCGGGTGTGCACGATGAGCGGTTTGCCGACCTGGCGGGCCACCTGGACATGGGTACGGAATTCGGCTTGCTGATGCCGTTTGTGTTCGGCCCCGTAGTAGTAATCGAGACCGGTCTCACCGAGCGCCACCACGCGCGGATCCGATGTCAGCCGGACCAATGTTTCGGGATCGGTGGCCTGCCCGTCGCCGCCGGTCGGATGCACGCCGACCGAAACCGCGACCTCGGGAAACGGGGCCACGAGCGCCCGCATGGCCGGGTAGGCGGCGAGATCGATGGCGACGCAGAGGAAATGCTCGACACCGGCGGCGCGCGCCTCACGCAGGGCGCCGGCCAGCCCATCCGGGATCTGGCTGAAGTCCAGGCGGTCGAGATGGCAATGGGAGTCGACGAGCATCGGTATCACGGCGGTGTACGGAGGGCGGCCAGCTTACGGGACCCGGGCCAGCCCGCCAACCCCTCCGGGTGAATGATCCTGAAACTCACTTCTCGGGAAAACCCTGTGTTAGCCACGAAATCCACGAAACCCACGAAACCTAAAATCTGCCACGGAAACACACGGAAGCACACGGAATGTAAAAACCCGCCGCATCCCTACCTTCCGTGTTTTTCCGTGTGTTTCCGTGGCTGAAAGAGGTTATTCAGAATAAAAATCTTTCGTGGATTTCGTGGCTAACACAGGGTTTTGCCCGTTTGCTCCCCGTGCTCACCGCCAGCCCTGGAGTTTTCACATCGTGTGGGTCGGTCGTTCGGCCTGCAGCGCGCCGGCGAGGTAGGTTTCGATCTTGCGGCGGGCGTTGCCGCCGTCCTGGTCGCTGAACTGCACGCCGATGCCGGCCGCCCGGCTGCCCTGTGCCCCTTTCGGTGTGATCCAGACGATCTTGCCGGCGACGGGGAGCTTGTCGGTCTCCTCCATCAGGGTGAGGAGCATGAACACCTCGTCACCGAGCTGATAGGCCTTGTTGGTGGGTATGAACAGGCCGCCGTTCTTCACGAAGGGCATGTAGGCCGCGTACAGGGCCCCCTTGTCCTTGATCGTCAGAGAGAGAATGCCTTGTCGCGCGCCCTTCATGGCCTGGTTCATGTGTGCCTCGTGTATGTCCGTGTTCTCTAGGCGGGCGACCGTTACCGGCGCCCTGCCGGATACCATGGGATCAGCAACTCTTCCAGCAGGAGCTGGCGGTTGACGCCAGTCTGCGCCGCCAGGATCTGCGCCCGCTGGATCCGGTCCAGGCGCAGATGCAGATCCCGGCCGGAAAAATTCTTGGATATTCCATTAAGAATATCTTCCAGATCGATGTTCTTTATAGATTCTTTTGAGTCGCTACGCAACCTGATCAGGTCTGCGATGAAACTGCCCAGCCAGTATAGCGGCCGCAACTCGGGATCGCCCACCCAGCTGTGCGCCACCGTGGTCGGCGCCGTCTCGCCGCGCTGAATCTCCATCCATTCGCCGAACCAGCGCCGCCGTTCGGTGAGCAGATTCTGTCGGGCCAGCTCCAGGGCGCGTAAAGGTGCGCCATCGGCGAGCCGCAGCAGCAGCTGCGCGTGCTCCGCCCCGCTCTGCTGCGCCAGCCACCGTGTACCGCAATCGGCCGGCGGGACCGGGAAACGCAACTGCTGACAGCGGCTGCGGACGGTAGCCGGCAGGCGGCCCGGCTGCTCGGCGATCAGCATCAGCAGCGTATTATCGGAGGGCTCTTCCAGCGTCTTTAGGAGGCCGTTGGCTGCCGCGGTGTTCATCTGTTCCGCGGGTACGATGGTTGCAATTTGGTAGCCGCCGGCATGGCTTTTCAGGGCCAGGCTGGCGCAAAGATCCCGGATCTGATCCACCACGATGTGCTGCTTGTCGGGCAGTGGGCTCACCTGGAGCAGGTCCGGATGAGTACCTGCCTGAATCAGCCGGCAGGCCTCGCACCCGCCGCAGGCCTGTCCATCCGCCGCGGGCCGGCGGCACAGCAGCGCGGCTGCCAAGGCTGCCGCGAAGTGGCGTTTGCCGATTCCGCCGGGGCCGCTGAACAGCAATCCATGCGGCAGCCGGCCTTCTGTTCTGCGCGCCTGAAGCTGGGCCCAGTGCTGTTCTAGCCAGGGATGGATCATGCCCAAAACCGTATTTGCCACGGAACCACACGGAATAATACGGACGAAACCATGCGCTGATGCCCCTTACCTGCCAGATGCCGAGGGGCTGCACGGCGCCGTCTCATTTCCATGTCTTCCGTGTGTTGCCATGACTGAAAAATGAATTCTTCCATATCATGTTTGTAATTCAATAAGTAACAAAATATTTCTCATCCAAAATCACAGAAATGGCCCGATCGATCTGAGCCTGCACTTCGGGCAACGTACGGCCCGCATCGATCACGGTATACCGGTGCGGGGATGCAGTGGCCCGCGCCAGATAGGCCGCGCGCACCCGTTCGAAGAAGGCCGCTTCCTCCTGCTCGAAGCGATCCAGTGCACTGCGTGCGCCGGCCCGCGCCAGGCCGACGTCCACCGGCACGTCCAGCAAGAGGGTGAGATCGGGGCGGAGATCCCCCTGTACCAGTTGTTCCAGGGCTTCGATCTGCCGTCGCGGCAGGCCGCGTCCGCCACCCTGATAGGCGTAGGTCGCGTCCGTGAAGCGGTCGCACAGGACCCATTCGCCGGCCGCCAGCGCCGGTACGATGACCTGGGCCAGGTGCTGGGCGCGGGCTGCGAACACCAGCAACAGCTCGCAGTCCGGGGCCATGCCCCGATGGGCGGGGTCGAGGAGCAGCTCGCGGATGCGTTCGCCCAGCGGCGTACCGCCGGGTTCGCGGGTGACGCGGACGGTCTTGCCGGCGCGCTCCAGGGCGGAGCGGATATAGTCGAGGTTGGTGGTCTTGCCCACCCCTTCCCCGCCTTCGACGGTGATGAAACGTCCGCGCATGATCCTCACCCAGTCCTGATCGAAAGCGGCTAGTGTAGCGATGGGCGTCCGACGGTGCATCCCGCTTCAAACGTGCTCCAGGATCCGGTAGGCGCCGCTGGGCAGCCCTTCGAGCGTCCAGTCACCGATGCGCCAGCGGACCAGCCGCAGGGTCGGAAAGCCGATATGGGCGGTCATGCGCCGCACCTGACGGTTGCGGCCCTCGGAGATGACGAGCCTCAGCCAGCTGGTCGGGATCGCCTGCCGGAAGCGCACGGGCGGGTCGCGCGGCCAGAGCGCGGGCGGCTCGATCGACTCCACCCGGGCGGGGCGTGTGGGGCCGTCCTTGAGCCGGATCCCCTGCCGCAGCCGATCGAGATCGGCCTCGGCCGGCAGACCCTCCACCTGCACGAGGTACTCCTTCTCCTTCTCGAAACGCGGATGGGCGATACGGTGCTGCAGCCGGCCGTCGTCGGTGAGCAGCAGCAGCCCCTCGCTGTCGTAGTCCAGCCGCCCGGCCGGATACACGTCGGGTATGTCGATGCAGTCCTTCAGCGTCAGCTTGTCCCCCTCCGGGCTGAACTGGGACAGCACCCGAAAGGGTTTATTGAAGAGAATGAGCATGAGGAAAGAACCGACCGCAGTTCACGTCAGCGCTTGAGCTGATACTGCCGCACTGCACGGTTGTGTTCCTCCAGCGTCGCCGAAAAGACATGGCTGCCGTCGCCCTTGGAGACGAAATAGAGTTCCTTGCCGTCGGCGGGGTGCAGGGCCGCGCGGATGGCGTCCGCACCCGGCAGGGCGATCGGCGTCGGCGGCAGTCCACTGCGGGTATAGGTGTTGTAGGGGGTGTCGCGGCGCAGGTCGGCGAAGCGGATGTCACCGTCGAAGCCGGCACCGATGCCGTAGATCACCGTCGGGTCCGTCTGCAGCCGCATGCCCTTCTGCAGGCGGCGCACGAACACGCCGGCGATGCGTGCTCGCTCCTCGGCGACGCCGGTCTCCTTTTCCACGATCGATGCGAGAATCAGTGCTTCGTAGGGAGACTCCAGCGGCAGCCCCGGCGCCCGGGTGGCCCACTCGCGTGCCAGGGTCGCCTGCATGGCGTCGTATGCGCGCTCGAGGAAGGCGACGTCGGTGGTGCCGCGCGGGAAATGATAAGTATCCGGCAGGAATCGTCCTTCCGGATGCTCGCCATCCCGTCCCAGCACCGTCATGATGGCTTCGTCCGATTGACCCTTGAGCGTATGCCGCAGGGCAGCGTGGCCATGCATGACGTCGAGCAGCTGCCGGAAAGTCCAGCCCTCCACGATCGTCAGGCCGTGCTGCATCACGCGGCCGTCGACGAGCTGCCGCAGGAAGGTTTCCGGCGTCGCACCCGGTTCGATGCGGTATTCACCAGCCCTCAGTCTCGCCGCCGCACCGGAGTGACGCGCCATCCATTCGAAAAACCGCGGCTGCTCGATCAGGCCACGGCCGGCCAGGTCCCGGGCGATGGCGCGCACCGAGCGGCCGGCGGGAATGTCGATGACCAGCCCCGCGGCTGGAACCGCCAGCGGTGTCCGGGTGAAGTCACGGTATTCCATGAACATCCAGCCGGCCGCCGCGCTCGCCACGATGACCAGCAGTCCGGCGAGTCGGAACAGTCGATCCGCGAGGCTGCGCCGCGGGCGTGGCGTGGGTGCAGGTTCGTTGCTCATGGGGCCTCGGGGATCAGGGGCGGCTGCGCAGCGCGTCCAGCGCGGCCTGCAGGCGGCGCGTGATCGGTCCGGGCGTACGTTCCCAGGCGTCCAGTCGACGCACTGGCCAGATGCCGATCAGGCTATTGGTCAGGAAGATCTCGTCGGCTTCGCCAAGTGCGTCGCCATCGATCGGCGCCACGTCGCAGGCTATCTCCGCGTCGCGGGCGAGATCCATGACGACGGCACGCATGACGCCGGCGACGCCGCAGTGCTCCAGGGACGGTGTGCGCAGACGTCCTGCCCGGACGCTGAACAGATTGGTCGAAACACCCTCGATGACATGCCCCTGCTGGTCGCACAACAGGCCCTCGGCGATGTCGGTATCGTCCCATTCCATGCGTGCCAGCACCTGTTCCAGCCGGTTGAGATGTTTGATACCCGCCAGCGCCGGCTGGCTGCCGAGACGCTGTTCGCACAACCGCACGGCGACGCCCGATTCGCGCCAGTCGTCGGGATGATCCGGCCATTCCGACAGGGTCAGGACACGCGTCGGCACCATTTCCCGTGGCGGCCGGTAGCCGCGGCCTCCGCTGCCTCGCGTGACGATGATCTTGAGGACACCTTGCCGCACGTCGCGGACCAGCCTGTCCGCTTCCTGGTTCAGCCGGTCCGGCCGGGGTGCAGGCAGACGCAAGGCCTCGCAGCCCCGCGTCAGCCGCTGCAGATGCCGGTCCCAGAACTCGCAACGGCCGTCGCGCACGGCCAGCGTCTCGAACACACCGTCACCGTACTGCAGGCCGCGATCGGTGATGGCGATCCGGTCGTCGGGGGCTCCATTGATGAGGCAGCGGATGTGCATGGCGTGCATTCTAACGTATCTGCTGCAGAAACCCCTCGACGCGGAATCAGCCACGAAACCCACGAAAGGCATAGAGGATGAACCACCTCATTACCCGGCAGGAGGCTACAACCCCGGACTTTCCGCCCCCCCGTGGTTGGCTCTTTCATAAAGAATTTTCGTGGATTTCGTGGGTTTCGTGGCAAAACGGTTTTGTCCGTGTTTTCCGTGGCAAAGTTTTTTGCATCGGGCGTCAGCCAGACTCGGCACCGAGCGCCAGCAGCAGGCCGCGGGCCTTGGCGCGGGTTTCGGCAAGCTCGCGGTCGGGGTCGGAGTCGGCGACGATGCCCGCGCCCGCACGGAGTTCTATCTGATCGCCGCGTTGTTCGATGGTGCGGATCAGGATGTTCAGGTCCATATCGCCGTCCCGGTTGAGGTAACCCATCGATCCCGTATAGGCCCCGCGCGCGCAACCCTCCAGTTCGGCGATGATCTCCATACAGCGCACCTTCGGACAGCCGGTGATGGTTCCGCCGGGGAATAACGCGCGGATCACGGCACCCGGTGTCGTGCCTGCGCTCAGTTCGCCGCGCACGTTCGAGACGATGTGGTGCACGTGGGCATAGGATTCCAGCGCCATCAGTTCATCGACGCGCACGCTGCCCGGCCGGCACACGCGTCCCAGGTCGTTGCGCTCCAGATCGATGAGCATGATGTGTTCGGCGCGTTCCTTGGGATGGGCGAGCAGTTCGCGCGACAGCGCACTGTCCGCCGCCGCCCCCTCCCCGCGCGGCCGCGTGCCGGCGATGGGACGGGTATCGATGACGTCACCGCGTACGCGCACCAGCCGCTCGGGGGACGAGCTCACGACGGCATGCCCGGGCCAGGTGGCGAGACCGTTGAACGGTCCGGGATTGCGACCGCGCAGCCGGCGATAGAGCGCGGCCGGCGCGACGGGTTGCGCGAACCGCCCCTTCCAGGCGCGGGAGAGGTTCGCCTGGAAGACATCGCCGTCGCGGATATAGGCCAGCGTGCGCCGTACCATGGCGAGATAGCGTTCGGGGGCGTCTTCCGAGATCGCGGCGGGCGGCAGATCGGGCTCGGCGGGTTCGCTCTGTGCCCGTACCCGCGCGATGTCCTCCGCCAGGACGGCCAGCCGGTCGTCCGTGCCGGGCTCCGTGACCAGCCACAGACAACCGTCGGAGTGATCCCGCAGCACCGCGGTGCGGAAGCGTGTCGCGATCGCAATGGTGGCTTCGGCTCGCTGCGGCGTCGGCAGCCGCAGCCGCGGCTCGATCTGCCCGGCCAGCTCATAGCCGAGATAGAGGAACCAGCCGCCGCGGAACGGCAGGCGCGTCGCGTGCGTAGCATGCGCCACGGCCGCTTCCTGCCAGGCGGCGTCGAGGGCCGCGAGGAAATCCTCGCCACCGCTGTGCGCTCCGCACAGGCGGCCATCGGCCTCCAGGGTCAGCGAGTGTTCCGGGAATGCGAACAGGATGTCGTAGTGCGCCTGCGGACCGGGCGTCGAACTCTGCAGGAGATGGGGGTAGCGCTGCGGATCGAGTTCATGCAGGCGCAGGAGGTCGAAAACGGTATCGATACGTCGGAACACGGAAGTACTGTGCGCCGGATCAGTCGTCATCGGTGCCATGCGCGAAACTCGACAGTCTGCCGGAAACGCTGTGCGCCAGAGCCGGTCTGTCCCGCACCCTCCACGATCCGCAGGAGTGCTGTCCGGCAGCTAGTGCAGGCGCCGCAGGACGATGGTGCCGTTGGTGCCGCCGAAGCCGAAGGAATTGGACAGCGCGATATCGATCTTCATCTCGCGCGCCGTGTTGGGCACGTAGTCGAGATCGCAGTCCGGATCCGGCGTGGTGTAGTTGATCGTCGGCGGCGCGACCTGGTCGCGCACGGCCAATACGGTGAACACCGCCTCGATGCCGCCGGCGGCGCCGAGCAGGTGGCCGGGCAGGGAGTTGGTGGGACTCATCGCGACCGCGCCGGCCTGGCTGCCCAGGGCGGCCTTGACGGCCATCGTCTCCGCCTTGTCGCCCGCCGGTGTCGAGGTGCCGTGGGCATTGATGTAATGCACCTGGTCGGCGTTCACGCCGGCGTCGCGCAGCGCGTTCAGCATGCAGCGCTTGGCGCCCTCCCCGCCTTCGGACGGCTGGGTCATGTGATACGCGTCACCGCTCATGCCATAGCCGACGACCTCGGCATAGATCCTCGCGCCGCGCCTGCGCGCATGCTCGTATTCTTCGAGAACCAGCACGCCGGCGCCGTCGCCGAGCACGAAGCCGTCGCGGTCCTTGTCCCATGGGCGGCTGGCAGTGGCCGGATCGTCGTTGCGCGTCGAAAGCGCCCTGGCGGCGGCGAAACCGCCCAGGCCCAGCGGTGTGGTAGCCATCTCGGCACCGCCGGCGACCATCACATCGGCATCGCCGTAGGCGATGATGCGCGCGGCATCGCCGATGTTGTGCGTGCCGGTCGTGCAGGCCGTGACGATGGCGATGTTCGGCCCCTTGAGGCCGTGCATGATGGACAGATTGCCCGAGATCATGTTGATGATGCTGGCCGGCACGAAGAACGGCGAGACCTTGCGCGGGCCGCCTTCCAGCAGTTGGGCATGCTGCCTCTCGATGGTGTACAGGCCGCCGATGCCAGAGCCGATGGCCACGCCGATGCGTTCCGCATTGGTCTCCGTCACCTCCAGCCCGGCATCCGCGATCGCCTGACAGCCGGCCGCGATGCCGTAGTGGATGAAGGGATCCATCTTCTTGATGTCTTTCGATGCGATGTACTGGCCGGCGTCGAAGCCCACGACGGTACCGCCGAAGCGCACCGGGAAGGCGGAGACATCGAAGGTTTCGATCGGGCGGATGCCGCCCCGTCCCGCGAGGATGTTCTCCCAGGCCTCGGCCACGGTGTTGCCGACCGGCGAAATGATGCCCAATCCCGTGATGACGACGCGCCGTTTAGACACCGTTCAATCCCTCTGCTGCCAGAATCCGATCAGAACCAGGGGTCCGTGCAGACCCTCCAGAAAAAGAAAAGGCCGCGACCACGGGCGTGGTTGCGGCTTCTTCTCCGGGCCGAAAGGCTCAGCCCAGGTGTGCGTTGATATAGTCGATCGCCTGCTGGACGGTGGTGATCTTTTCGGCCTCTTCGTCCGGGATCTCGCACTCGAACTCTTCTTCGAGGGCCATCACCAGTTCGACCGTGTCCAGCGAGTCGGCGCCAAGATCGTCGACGAAGGATGCCGCATTCGTGACTTCCTCTTCTTTGACACCCAACTGTTCCACAACGATCTTCTTGACGCGTTCTTCGACATTACTCATGACGGATATTTCCTCCAGAAATCAGGCCGCGCAGGCCGCGGGCGGTATTGTAGTGAAAAGCCTGGGGTCGTGCCAGCGGAAATCGGGCCTGCCGCACGCTCACATAGGCCCTGAGATTCGATGGGAAACGACCTTTAATTACAAATAGCTATAAAGCATTCCTAAAGACGATATCAGGGCATGTGCATGCCACCGTTCACGTGCAGCGTCTCGCCGGTGATGTAGGCCGCCGCATCGGAGGCCAGAAAGGCGACGGCGTGCGCGATGTCCTGTGCGGCGCCCAGCCGCCCCAGCGGAATGTTCGCCAGCAACGCGGTGCGTTGTTCCTCGCCGAGCGCGCGGGTCATGTCGGTGTCGATGAAGCCCGGTGCGACCGTGTTCACCGTGATGCCGCGCGAACCGACCTCGCGGGCCAGTGATTTGGCGAAGCCGATCATGCCGGCCTTCGCCGCCGCATAATTGGCCTGGCCGGGATTGCCGGTCGCGCCGACCACCGAGGCGATGCCGATGATGCGTCCCTTGCGGGCCTTCATCATGCCGCGCAGACAGGCCTTGGACAGGCGGAACACCGAACTGAGATTGGTGTCGATCACCGCGTTCCAGTCCTCGTCCTTCATGCGCATGAGGAGCGTGTCGCGGGTGATGCCGGCGTTGTTGACCAGGATGGACACCGCGCCGAACTCGGCCTCGATGGCCTTGATGAGTCCCTCCACGGAATCGGCTTCCGTGACATTCAGCACCTTGCCCGCGCCCTTGATGGAGGTCGCGGCCAGCAGCTCGCCGATGGCCTTGGCGCCGCCTTCGGTGGTCGCGGTGCCGATCACCGTCGCGCCCCGGCGGCCGAGTTCCAGCGCGATGGCCTGGCCGATGCCACGGCTCGCGCCGGTGACGAGGGCTATTTCGTTGTTCAGTGACATGCTGTTCTCCTGGAAATTTTAGCCACGAAACCCACGAAATCCACGAAATGATAGAGGTGCTACCGCAGCGATGGGTCGCTCGCATGCGATACCCCCGTCGCGGTGTATGCCGTCGCCCGTCTTGGGTTTTACGCTATCCAGTTTCGTGGGTTTCGTGGCCATCCAATCAGTCATCAGCCAGCCAGCGCCTCGGCCAGGGATGCGCTGTCGAAGGCGGCCAGCGAGGTGATGTTCTTGTCGATGCGCTTGTTCAGCCCGGCCAGCACTTTGCCGGGGCCGGCCTCGACGATGCGGCTGACGCCCTGCGCGCTCAGGAAGCGGATCGTCTCGACCCAGCGTACCGGATTATAGATCTGGCGGATGAGCGCATCACGGATGGCGGCGGATTCGGTATAGGCCGCGACGTCCGCGTTGTGGATCACCGGGATCTGCGGCGCCTCGATCTCGGTGGCCGCGAGTGTCGCCGCGAAGGCCTGCGCCGCTGGCTGCATCAGGTTGCTGTGCGATGGGACGCTCACCGCCAGCGGCACGGCGCGCTTGGCGCCCATCGCCTTGGCACCCTCGCAGGCGCGGTCGACGGCGGCCTTGTGGCCGGCGATGACGACCTGCCCGGGTGAATTGAAATTGACCGCCTGCACGACCTCGCCCTGAGCGGCCGCGCTGCAGGCCTCGCGTACCTGATCGTCGTCGAGTCCGAGGATCGCGGCCATGGCCCCGACGCCGGCCGGAACCGCCTCCTGCATGCGGTGGCCGCGCTCGGCGACCAGCCGGATGCCGTCGGCGAAAGCGAGGCTGCCGGCGCACACCAGCGCCGTGTATTCGCCGAGGCTGTGGCCGGCCATGAAGGCGGGCGTCGCACCACCCAGCCTGCTCCAGACCCGCCACACGGCGACGCCGGCGGCGAGCATGGCCGGCTGGGTGCGGTCGGTCTGGTTGAGATCCGCCTCCGGGCCGTTCTGCACCAATGCCCAGAGATCGTAATCGAGGACAGAGGACGCCTCGGCGAAGGTGGCCCGTACCTCGGGGTGCGCACCGGCGAGTTCCGCCAGCATGCCGACCGATTGCGAACCCTGACCGGGGAAGACGATAGCGAGTTGTCTGTTCATGGATGTCTGTGTTTGAAATTCGGAAACTCAATATTTACCGCAAAGGACGCAAAGGCGCGCGAAGAACATCGAAAACATGATGGCCACGAAATCCACGAAACCCACGAAAAGGATTTATGTTTACACCCATTAGCTTTCGTGGGTTTCGTGGATTTCGTGGCTATATTAGGTTTTCCTTCGCGCGGCTTTGCGTCCTTTGCGGTAAAAGTGCCTTTAGCAAAAAATCAAAACTTCAATAAAGCCGAGCCCCAGGTGAAGCCGCCGCCGAAGGCTTCCATCAGCAGGGTCTCGCCGCGCTTGATGCGGCCGTCGCGCACCGCGGTGTCGAGTGCCAGTGGTACGGAGGCGGCCGAGGTGTTGCCGTGCTGGTCGACAGTGATGACGACGCGCTCTGTCGGCAGCTTCAGTTTTTTGGCGGTCGCCTGGATGATGCGGATGTTGGCCTGGTGCGGGATGAGCCAGTCGACGTCGGATTTCTTCATATGGTTGGCCGCGAGCGTCTCGTCGACGATGCGTCCCAGGGTGTTCACCGCCATCTTGAACACCTCGTTGCCTTTCATCTCGATGAAGCCGCCGCTGCTCGCCAGGCGGTCATAGCCCTGCGACACACCGGCATTCACCGTCAGCAGACTCTCGTAGCTGCCGTCGGCATGCAGATGGGTGGAGAGGATGCCAGGCTCCGCGCTCGCCTCCAGCACCACCGCGCCGGCGCCGTCGCCGAACAGCACGCAGGTCGTGCGGTCGTTCCAGTCGACGATGCGCGACAGTGTTTCCGCGCCCACCACCAGCGCGCATTTTGCCGACCCGGTACGAACGAACTTGTCGGCGACGCCCAGTGCGTAGACGAAACCGGTGCACACTGCCTGTACGTCGAAGGCGGCACAGCCGTGGATGTCGAGACGCTGCTGCAGCAGGCAGGCGGTGCTGGGGAAGATGCGGTCCGGCGTCGTCGTGGCGACGATGATCAGATCGACTTCGTCGGGTCTGCGGCCGGCTGCTTCGAGTGCGCGGCGCGCGGCCTGTTCGGCGAGATCGCAGGTCGTCTGGTCGGCGGCGGCGATGTGGCGCTTCTCGATGCCGGTGCGTTCCCGGATCCAGGCATCGCTGGTGTCGACCATACGTTCCAGGTCGTGGTTGGTCAGGACCTTGTCGGGCAGATAGCTGCCGGTCCCCGTGATTCGTGCATGCATCAGTCGGCGCGCCTTTCGGTGAGCACAGCTTCCAGAAGATGGTCGATGCGGTCGGGCACCGCCTTCTGCACTTCGAGGGCGGCCACATCGATCGCGTTTTCGAACGCCAGCGCATCGGCGCCGCCGTGGCTCTTGATGACGATGCCGCGCAGCCCCAGCAGGCTCGCTCCATTATACCGGCGCGGATCGATGCGGCGCCGGAATGCCCTCAGCACCGGCATGGCTATCAGGCCGGCCAACCGGGTCAGGACAGTGCGCCTGAATTCCTCGCGCATGAAATGGCTGATCATTTTCGCAACGCCCTCGCTGGTCTTGAGGGCCACGTTGCCGACGAAGCCGTCGCAGACCACGACGTCGACGCCCCCCTTGTAGACGTCGTCGCCTTCCACGAAGCCGATGTAGTTCAGCGAACTTTCCGCCAGCAGCCGCGCCGCCTCCTTGACCTGATCATTGCCCTTGATCTCCTCTTCGCCGATGTTGAGCAGGCCGACGCGCGGACGTTCGAGGCCATGCACGGCGTTGGCCAGCACGGACCCCATCACGGCGAACTGGAACAGGTGCTCAGCGCTGCAGTCGACGTTGGCGCCGAGATCGAGCACGAGGGTGTGGCCTTCGATGCTGGGGATGGAGGTCGAGATCGCCGGACGGTCGATGCCCGGTAGAGTCTTGAGCACGTAGCGGGCGGTGGCCATGAGGGCGCCGGTGTTACCCGCGCTGACGCAGGCCTGGGCGGCGCCACCCTTGACCAGGTCGATGGCCACGCGCATGGAGGAGTCTTTTTTCAGCCGCAGGGCGCGCGACGGCGATTCATCCATGCCCACGACTTCCGAGGCGT
Organism: uncultured Gammaproteobacteria bacterium; assembly: GCA_964458835.1. Taxonomy (GTDB): domain Bacteria; phylum Pseudomonadota; class Gammaproteobacteria; order Thiohalobacterales; family Thiohalobacteraceae; genus JAHJQQ01. Next base: position 34,028 of record CAYWKV010000012.1, read on the forward strand.
GATGGATGTGCAGCCTGTCGCCGC
>CAYWKV010000013.1:0-1324 GCA_964458835.1 uncultured Gammaproteobacteria bacterium
CCCTTGATCCCCCCTTGATCCCCCCTTGATCCCCTTGATGCTCAGAAATACAGCCCGACGTTGACGTTGACGCGCTCGTGCCAGCCGTCGTCGGCACCACCGGCCGCCAGCCCCGTGGAAAAGTTCGGCCCTATGTACGGATGCTGGCGGCCGCGCAGGTAATCGACGTAGACGAACAACCTGTCCAGCGGCGTGAACGAGATGCCGAACGCCCATTGCGCGCTGTCGCGGAACGCCGCCACGTCCTTGTCGAGCCGCCCGTAGTCGGTATACAGCGTGACGTCGCGCAGCGGCCCCCAGTCGCCGATGGCATGGCTCAGATTGGCGGTATAGACGTTGCCGCGCGCCGCGACTTCATAGGGAAAATCATAAGCGCCCATGACGACGACGCGCTGATCCTGACCGGGCGGGTTCTCGACGCTGTTCACATAGCGCGCCGCCTGGAGCATCACGCCCCAGGGACCTTGCCTGCCGGTGTAATGCAGCGCGCCGGCGTGGCGCCGGCCGTCGCGGCTGGTGGTCGCGTTCGGCAGCCGACCGGCCAGCAGCGACAGTCCGAATTCGCTGCTCGCCGCAGCGCCGTGTTCGACGCTGTAGGCCGCACGGCCGATCACGGTGTCGCGCTCGCGGTTGCGGACCGCGCCGTCCTCGACGATGTTGAAGGTGTAGCGCGCGCTGCTCTCGCTGTCGCCGCTCCAGTGACCGCCGTCGCGCGCGTAGTAGCCCAGCTGAAAGTCCCACGGCCCGGTCTTGTGCAGCAGCTTGCCGCCGAGGTTGTAGCTGTCCTCGAGGCCGACGTAGTAGGCCATCGAGAAATAGAAGTTGTGCGACGCGAACGGCAGGATGCCGAACGGGATCGGATTAACGCCGAGGTGCAGCTGGGTGTCCGCGCCGAAGCGGCGGCCGACCCAGGCGTGATGCAGGAAATGGGTCTCCTGGCCGCCGCGGTAGCGGTAATAGCGGTACTGCGCCGAGGCCAGCCACGGTCCGCGGTCGTAGCCGGCGTCGATGCGCGCGGTGTCCAGGTCGATCAGACCCTTGCCGTCGTAGTTCGGATCCCAGTCCTTGTAGACGTAGTTGTAGCGCAGCGCCCCGCCGAGGCGGAACCCGTTGCCGAGGTCGAACGCGTGAGCCGCATTCTCACACAGCACGACAGCCAGCATGACCGCGGCGAGACAGATGCCGCGGTAGAATTCCGAAATCGGCGTGCGACCTGATAGCAGGTAAGAATTGTTTGCGTCTTCGGCATGGTCGCAGGGTTCGAGGACAGGGTTTCGGGGGGGGTCCAAAAAAACTAGCCCAGGAGAACTACCAGTATTGGACC
>CAYWKV010000013.1:1334-32851 GCA_964458835.1 uncultured Gammaproteobacteria bacterium
CGTCAAGACTCGCCGTGAATACATCCCTGTAGGCTCGACGGCCGCATCCCTGCGGCCGACGGTCTTGCCGGTACCCGCCCGAAACCCTGTTGCGGAGTTCATCGGCCGGGTGTGTGTCGGCATATTCCCTCCCGTGAAGCTGTCCGTAACGCGGGCGACTCAGCGCACCGCATGCAGGAAATGCAGATGGCGCTCGTATTGATCGAGGATGTCGTTGATCACGTCGGCGCCGCTCCAGCCCATGATGTCGTAATCCTGGCCGCCTTCGCGCAAGTGCACCTCGGCACGGAAATACTTCCGTTCCTCGGCGCGCCGCGGCCGGGTATCGCGCAGTACGAACGACGGCGGCTCGTACGGGCGCGGATGCACCGAGTAGAAGAAGTCGATCTCATCACCGTGCCGCACCTCGATCCAGGCCTTGCCCTCCTCGTCCTCGCCGACGCGGGCATCGAGATTCTGCTTCTTCAATTCCTCGGCGACATCGGTCAACGCCGGCTTGACCACCGCGCCGATGAACCGGTCCACCTCGGCGCGGTCGGGCTGGTGGATCACGTTGGCCAGCCGCGCCCGCCAGCCGCGCGCGGCGTGCGGTCCGCGCGGCATGACCCGTGCGCGGCGCAGGCTCAAGCGCTTGACGGCCTCGATGCGCAGCGCGCGGACCAGGCCCCAGCACATCAGGATCATGATCACCGCGAACGGCAGCGCGCTGGCGATGGTCGCCGTCTGCAGCGCCTGCAGGCCGCCGGCCAGCAGCAGCGCCGCGGCGACGATGCCTTCGACCACGGCCCAGAAGATGCGCTGCCAGACCGGCGACTCCTCCTCGCCGCCGGAGGTCAGCATGTCCACCACCAGCGAGCCCGAGTCCGACGAGGTCACGAAGAAGGTCACCACCAGCACCGTCGCCAGCAGCGAGGTGATGCCCGCCAGCGGCAACTGCTCGAAGAATTTGAACAGCGCGACCGAGGTGTCTGCCGCGACCGCATCGGCCAGCCCGCCGATGCCCTGCATCAGGATCATATGGATCGCGGTGTCGCCGAAGACGGTCATCCACATGAACGTGAAGCCGACCGGCACCAGCAGCAATCCGACGACGAAGTCGCGGATGGTGCGCACGCGCGAGACGCGCGCGATGAACATGCCGACGAACGGCGACCAGGCGATCCACCAGCCCCAGTAGAACAGCGTCCAGCCGCCGATCCAGTCGGTGGGCTCGTAGGCGTGCAGGTTGAAGGTCATGTTGAACAGATTGGACAGATAGTTGCCGGTGTTCTGCACCAGCGTCTGCAACAGGAACACGGTCGGTCCGGCGACCAGCACGAACACCAGCAGGATGACGGCGAGCGCGATGTTGAGTTCCGAGATGCGGCGGATGCCCGCATCCAGGCCGAGGGCCACCGACAGCGTCGCGATCGCGGTGATCGCGGCGATCAGGACGACCTGGATCGGGACGCTGACCGCTACGCCGAACAGATAGTTCAGGCCGGCATTGACCTGAATCACACCGAAGCCGAGCGACGTGGCGACGCCGAACAGCGTGCCGAGCACGGCGAAGATGTCCACTGCGTGGCCGATCGGTCCGTAGATACGCTCGCCGATCAGCGGGTACAGCGCCGAGCGGATGGTCAACGGCAGGTTGTGGCGGAACGCGAAATAGGCCAGCGACAGCGCCACGACCGCGTAGATCGCCCAGGCGTGCACGCCCCAGTGGAAGAAGGTGATGCGCATCGCATCGCGCGCCGCGGCGGCCGTCCCGCCCTCGCCCACCGGCGGGCTCGCGTAATGCATCACCGGCTCGGCCACGCCGAAGAACATCAGGCCGATGCCCATGCCGGCCGAGAACAGCATCGCGAACCAGGAGGCGTAGCTGTAGTCCGGCTCGCTGTGGTCGGGGCCGAGCTTGATGCGGCCGTAACCCGATACCGCCAGCGTCACCACGAACACCAGAAAGCCGGCCACGCTGAGCACGTAGAACCAGCCCGCCGAGTGGGTGATCCAGTCCTGGGCGGCCGTGAACGCCCCGGCGGCAGCATCCGGGTAGGCGGCGGCCAGGCCCACGAAGACCAGGGTCAGCACGCCCGAGAGGATGAAGACCGGTGGATTGATCCGGGCGCGCCAGGGGGATTTACTATCGTCTGCCGCTGCGTTCATGAAACGACTCTCCCGGTTCACAGCCGCCCGCCGGAGGCAGGCGCCCCACCCCGGATGATCAGTCTAGCGGCATTCACGGGGAAACGCAGGGCGCAGACCGGAGTCGCGGCGCCGGCGACGCCTGGCAAGGCAACTGCTAGACTGGGCCGCACGCCCGTCCCGAGAAGGACCGTCATGCGCCCCGAACTCCCGCCGCGAACCACGTCCGATCCCAGGCAGCGCAGTAACCGCGGCGTCCGACGGGTGCTGCCCTTTCTGCTCACCGCTGCCGTCCTGCTGGCCATCGCCGCCCAGGAGATACCCGCGGTCGGCGCACTGTTCCAGCGCTGGTTCCAGCCCGATGCCTGGCAGGCCACCCAGACCTGCCGGTCGGCGGCACTGGCGCTGGCCACCCGTCCGGACTTCGCCCGCGTCGTCGACGCCGGCAGGGTGCACGCCACTCAGGGAGGCTTCTATGTGGAGGCGATGGTCATCGGCGAGATGGCCGAGACCGGCGGCGAACAGCGCTTCACGGTCGCCTGCTACACCGACACCACCGGCAGACTGGTGCGCGCCGACCGCGTCACCGACGCCACACGGGAGAACACACCATGAAAGCGACCGCCGAATTCCAGCTCGTACCCATCGGCAGCGGCGTCTCCGTGCGGCGCGAGATCGTGCGCGTCGTGGAGATCCTGAAGGGCTGCGGCCTGCTGCTGGAGACCCACGCCTCGGGCACCAACATCGAGGGAGACCTGGCCGACATCCTCGCCGCCGTCGAGCAGGTCCACGCGGCGCTGCACGCCGACGGTGCGGTGCGGCTGGTCAGCTATCTGAAGGTGGAGACGCGCACGGACAAGGTGCCGACGCTGGCCGGCAAACGGCTCGCCTGACCGCACCCACGTCCCCGCATCGACACGCCACAGATGCCAGCGTGCGGCGAAACAATCCCGAAGACCGTATTCGCCACGGAAGCACACGGAAAAACACGGACAAGACCACTGGTTCCATAAGCACCCACATGACCCGACAGCCGGCAACCGTTGGCGCTGCAGTCGGCACGGTTGCCGAATGCCGAACCATCTGGCGGGATTTACGGAGCAGCAGCAACCTTTGCCCGTGTTTTTCCGTGTGCTTCCGTGTGCTTCCGTGGCTGACTCGGATTTGCAGATAACGGCCTCGCCCTCACCGGCGCCAGGCAGCGATGCGGATGTCCGCGGGCCGGCCCGGTGCGCCGTCGATGGCGATCTCCACCGGCAGGAACCGCCGGATCACTTCGGCATTGGTGAGCAGATGCGCGGTGACCTCGCTGGTGCGCAGCCGTGCCGCCCGCCCGGCCCACGCCAGGGGCACCAGCAGCTGATCGGCCAGCCAGCGGTCGACGGCACCGTCGGTCGCCAGGAACGCCAGCAGATCGTCCACCGCCTCGTCCGCGACCTCCTCGGCGCGCTTGCCGCGCGCGCCCAGCGCGAAGAAACAGGCCTGGCTGCGCTCGAACTCCGCGAGCAGCACCAGCACCGTGCCACGCGAATACGCCGCGAACGCCTCGACCGCGATGTCGATGGCGCACGCCAGCCCGCGCAACCGCGTCAGCGCGCGGCCACGCTGGCGTGCGGCGATCTCGGTGGGCAGGTTGGCGACGCCGGACAGGCCGCGCAGCCGCAGCAGCCGGCCGCGGTCGGCGAGGTCGATGCCCGTCGGACGCGCGCCGCCCGGCAGTTCCGCATGCACCTCGCCGCCGCCCTCCGGATAGAAGCCGGTGCGCGTCATCCCCAACGTGAAGGACACGCCCAGCCGCGCCAGCAGCGCGCGCCAGTGCCAGTCGAGGTAATGGAAGCAGGGGCTCCAGGGCACGTGCGTGCCACCGGTCACGGTCACGCGCGACGGTGCCGGGGCGCAGGCCAGCGGCAGCAGCACGGTCTGCAGCACCAGCGCGGTGGCGCCGGCAGTGCCGATGTCGAAACGGTAGTCGCCCGGCTCCACCGGGCCCGGTACGAAACTCAACAACTGGGAGCCGCGGCGGTCGCCCGCGACCTGCGCGCGCGCGACGCGCGCCGCCGCCTGCACCGCCATGAGGTGCTGGAAGCCGAGGCCGGGTTGCGCGCGGTTGGCGCGGATACGCTCGAGCGCGACGCCCCGACCGGTCAGCAGCGACAGCGACAGGGCACTGCGCAGGATCTGGCCACCGCCCTCGCCCATCGCGCCGTCGATTTCGACCGGGCCGGTGTCGTGCGGAAACGGTGGACGGGCCCGCATCAATGCTCTTCGGGCCCGGCGCGCCGGCGTGTCAACGGTACGAAGGCGACGCCGAGGACAGCGCGCGTCCCGATGCGCCCTTCGGCGGTCTTCTCCACCACCATCAGCTCCTGGTGCTCGTAGGGCAGGCCGACGGGGATCACCAGGCGCGCGCCCGGCTTGAGCTGTTCGACCAGCGGCTCTGGAACGGCGGGCGCGGCGGCGGTGACGACGATGCCGTCGAAGGGCGCGTGCTCGGGCCAGCCATGGTAGCCGTCGGCGGCGCGCACCTCGACGTTGCGGTAACCGAGGCGCTGCAGCCGCTCGCGCGCCGCCGTGGCGAGGGGCTCGATGATCTCCACCGAATACACCTGCCGCACCAGCCGCGACAGCACCGCCGCCTGATAGCCGGAGCCCGTGCCGACCTCCAGGATCACATCGCCGGGCGCGGGCGCCAGCAGATCGGTCATCAGCGCCACGATGTAGGGCTGGGAGATGGTCTGGCCGTGGCCGATGGGCAGCGGGCCGTTCTGGTAGGCGGCATCGCGCAGATCCCCGGGCACGAACTCGTGGCGCGGCACCTCCTTCAGGGCGGCCATCACACGCGCCTCGAGGGCCTGCTTGCCGATCAGGCTGCGCGTGTACTCCACCTCGCGCTCGATGTCCCTCAACATGCGCTGTTCCGGCCTCATGGTATTCCTCTCGACGCGATCCGGCGGGAAGTTGCCCGGCCCGTCCATCCACGAACCTCCCCACGTCGTCTGTTTGGACCAGCCGGGAGACCGGACTGTGCGACTCGGGGCCGGGGGCCGTCGCCCTGCGCAATACCCTGCTCAGAGTGTAGATGAAGCCCCCGGAACGGCGTCGCGACGCACCCGGACGGGCCGGCAGCGGGGACACGTTTCCTGTGGGCGGCTCCCGTATTATGCTGGCGCCCTCGCCGTCTCCGGACCTGCCTTCCCGGCCGGCCACCGAATGGAGTCGCTCTCATGTCCACACGCTCTTCATCCCGCGGTTCCGCCCCCCTCTGGATCGGCCTCGCCCTGTCCGGCGTGCTGCTGCCGGGCTGCCAGGGGCAGGCCGAGGAAAACGGCACCCTGGCATTCCCACCGCCGCAGGTCAGCATCCTCACCATCGCCCCGCAGGATCTGCCCATCGAGCGTGAGCACATCGGCCAGACGCGCGGCTCGCGCGAGGTCGAGATCCGGCCGCGCGTCGGCGGCATCATCGAACAGCGCCTGTATGACGAAGGCAGCCACGTCGAGGCCGGGCAGGTGCTGTTCCAGCTCGATCCCAAGTCCTATGAGGCGCAGCTCGCCGCCGCCGAGGCGGTGCTGGCGCGGGCGCGCGCCACGCGCAACCAGACCGAACGCGAATGGAACCGCCTCAAGCCGCTGGCCGAGGAGCGCGTCGTCAGCCGCAAGACGCTGGACGATGCACAGTCGGCCCATGAACTTGCGATCGCCGACGTCAAGGCGGCCGAAGCCGCGGTGCGCGAGGCGCGCCTGCAGTTCGACTACACCCGTGTGACGGCGCCGATCGCCGGCATCGCCGGACTCGCCGAAAAGGTCGAAGGCGCCGTGGTCACCGCCGCCACCGACCGCCTGACCACGCTGACCGTCACCGACCCCATCGACGTCTACTTCTCGGTGTCCGAGAACGAGTGGCTGCGCCAGCAACAGGAAGTCGCGGACGGCAGCCTGAAGATGCCGGCGGACAGCGTGCTCGCGGTCAGGGTCCGGCTCGCCGACGGCCGCGTCCCGGACGTGACCGGCCGCATCGACTTCCGTGACGCGCGCATCGATCCGAACACCGGTACCGTGTCCATGCGCGCCCGCCTGCCGAACCCGGACGACCAGTTCAAGTCCGGCCAGTTCGTGCGCGTGATCGTGCGCGGTGCGTCGCGCCCCGATGCCATTACCGTGCCGCAGAAGGCCGTGCTGGAAGGACCGCAGGGCAAGTTCGTGTATGTCGTCGGCGAGGGCGGGGATGGCGCGCCGATCGCCGAATTCCGGCCGGTCGAGGCCGGCGAATGGGTGAGCAACGGCGGCGATGAGCACCTCTGGGTGATCCGCAAGGGCCTGAGCGCCGGCGACCGGGTGATCCTCGACAACCTGATCAAGGTGCGCCCCGGCGCCCCGGTCCAGATCGCCGCACCCGCGCAGCCGCCACAATCACACAGCTGATGGCGCTCCTACGATACGGCGCGATACGTACCGGGACATTCCATAGGACCTGAATCCATGTTCTCGCGCTTCTTCATCGACCGACCGATCTTCGCGACGGTACTGTCGCTGTTCATCGTCATCGCCGGCCTGGCCGCGATACGCATCCTGCCGGTCGCGCAATATCCGGAGATCGCGCCACCGGTCGTGACCGTGACCGCAATCTATCCCGGCGCCTCCGCCGAGGTGCTGGAACAGACCGTCGCCGCGCCGCTGGAGAACCAGATCAACGGCATCGAGGACATGCTCTACATGAGTTCGACCTCGGCGTCGAACGGCATGGTGCAGATCCAGGTCACCTTCGAGATCGGCGCTGACGTCGACAAGGCCGCGCTGAACGTCAACAACCGCGTCAAGCAGGCCGAGGCCAGGCTGCCCGAAGAGGTGCGCCGCCAGGGCGTGACCGTCGAGAAAGGCTCATCGTCGTTCCTGCAGGTGGTCGCGTTCGCGTCGCCGGACGGCAGCCTCGACGACATCGCCATCTCCAACTACGTGACCATGAACGTGCTCGACCGCCTCAAGCGCGTGCCGGGCACGACCAACGTGCAGATCTTCGGCGCGAAAGATTACGCCATGCGCATCTGGGTCAAGCCCGACCGGCTCACCCAGCTGGGGCTGACCACCGGGGACGTCATCGACGCGATCCAGGAGCAGAACGCGCAGTTCGCACCGGGCAAGGTCGGCCAGCCGCCGGTCGGCAACGGCCAGCAGCTGGTCTACACCATCACCGCCCAGGGCCGCCTCGCCGACGCCGGGCAGTTCGAGCAGATCGTCGTGCGCGCCGATCAGGACGGCTCGCTGATCCGCCTCAAGGACGTCGCCGACGTCCGGCTCGGCTCCAAGGACTACGAATTCATCGGCCGGGTCAACGGCGAGTCGGCGGTGCTGGTCGGCATCTTCCTCCAGCCCGGCGCCAACGCCCTGGACGTCGCGGACGAGGTCAACGGCCTGATGGCGGAGCTCGCCACGCGCTTCCCCGCCGGCCTCACGCACGCCGTGGTGTTCGACACCACGCGTTTCGTGAAGGTGTCCATCCGCGAAGTGGCCAAGACGCTCGGCGAGGCCATGCTGCTGGTGTTCGCGGTGGTGTACCTGTTCCTGCAGAACTGGCGTGCCACGCTCATTCCTAGCCTGGCCGTACCCGTGTCGCTGATCGGCACCTTCGCTGGCCTGCATCTGCTCGGCTACTCCATCAACACGCTGACGCTGTTCGGTATGGTGCTGTCGATCGGCATCGTCGTCGACGATGCCATCGTGGTGCTGGAGAACGTCGAGCGCATCATGCACGAACAGAAGAAACCGGCCTACGACGCGGCCATCCAGGCCATGCGCGAGGTGACCGGGCCGGTCATCGCCATCGTGCTGGTGCTGACCGCGGTGTTCGTGCCGATCGCCTTCCTCGGCGGCTTGGCCGGCGAGCTGTACCGGCAGTTCTCCATCACCATTTCGATATCGGTCGTGATCTCCGGCCTGGTGGCACTGACGCTCACGCCGGCCCTGTGCGTGCTCATCCTCAAGCACGAGCACAAGAACGAGGCGCGCTTCTTCCAGTGGTTCAACGCCTGGTTCGCGCGCGTGACGCGGCGCTACACCGCGGGCGTGGCCTGGATGCTCAAGCGCAGCCTGGTCGGCGCGCTGCTGTTCGGCGGCATGGTGGTCATCACCGCGGGCCTGTGGAAGGCCACGCCGGGCTCCCTGGTGCCGGACGAGGATCAGGGCTATTACATCGTCTCGGCGCTGCTGCCGGACGGCGCGACCCTGGAGCGCACCGACGCGGTGGTCGCGCAGGTGGTCGACGCGATCCGTTCCAACCCGGCCAACGCCTATGCGGTCGCCTTCACCGGCTTCGACTTCCTCGGCGGCGGCTACAAGAACAGCGCGGCGACCATCTTCGTGACCCAGACGCACTGGGACGACCGCGAGGTCGACACCCCGTCGCTGGTCGGCGAGCTGTTCATGAAGACCGCGCATATAAAGGAAGCGCTGGTGCTGGCCTTCAACCCGCCGCCGATCTTCGGCCTGGGCTCCGCCGGCGGCTTCGAGCTGTACATCCAGAACCGCGGCGAGGGCGGCGCCCGGCGGCTCGACGAGGTCAGCCAGCAGTTCATCGCCAAGGCCAATGCCGATCCGCTGCTGATGAACGTCGCGACGTTCTGGCGCGCCGGCACGCCGCAGCTGTTCGTCGACGTCGATCGCGAGAAAGCCAAGGCCCTGGGCGTCTCCATCGACGAGGCCTTCGCCACGCTGTCGGCGACGCTGGGCAGCTACTACGTCAACGACTTCAACAAATACGGCCGTACCTGGCAGGTGCTGATGTCGGCGCACCCGGACTACAAGACGCGTCCGGACGACATCCTGGGCATCTACGTGCGTTCGGAGCAGGGCCGCATGATCCCGCTGTCGGCCTTCGCGCGGGTGGACTACGTCGCCGGCCCCGACACCCAGGACCGCTTCAACAACCTGCCGGCGGTGAAGATCTTCGGCAGCGGCAAGCCCGGCGTATCCACCGGCCAGGCCATCGAGCGCGTCGAACAGTTGCTCCACGAAACCCTGCCGGGCGATTTCAGCTACGACTGGAGCGGTGCCTCCTTCCAGGAAAAGAATTCCAAAGGCTCCAGCGGCCTGGCCATTGGCCTGGCGGCGGTGATGGTGTTCCTGATCCTGGCGGCGCAGTACGAGAAGTGGTCGCTGCCGCTGTCGGTGCTGTTCGCCCTGCCCTTCGGCACCTTCGGTGCGCTGCTGGCGGTGACCCTGCGCGGCATGACCAACGACGTGTATTTTCAGATCGGCCTGGTGACCCTGCTGGGGCTGGCGGCGAAGAACGCCATCCTGATCGTGGAATTCGCGGTCTACAAGAAGCAGGAGGGCATGCCCACCGTCGAGGCGGCATTGGAGGCGGCGCGGCTGCGCTTCCGGCCGATCCTGATGACCTCGCTGGCCTTCATTCTCGGCGTCAGTCCGCTGGCCTTCTCCACCGGCGCCGGCGCCAACGCGCGCCATTCGGTCGGCACCGGCGTGATGGGCGGCATGCTCGCCGCGACCTTCCTGGCGATCTTCTTCGTGCCGCTGTTCTTCAAGCTGATCACGGATTTCCGGCTACGTCGGGCGCGCGATGCCGTCGGCGAGGCCGAACCCGAGCCGACACGGGATTGACTTTGAGGGTATCTGCCTGATGATATGCTCGGTATCCATTGTCATCGCTCAGGCACGGCGCCCCTGAAAGACGAACACGGCATGTCCGGGATTATTCCGTACCCGCAAAAAAGTTCCACTGGGCGCTGACGGAATATTTTCGTTCTGCGCGTGTTCATATCCAGAGCATCCGTCACGGGGGACGGCGTATCCGGCCGCGTGCCGGATTGCCCGTCAGCCCATGATATCCCGCACTGAAGCGCGGTTGCCGGCCGGATGGAACGATGCCTGGATCGTGGACCGGCATCGTGGACCGGCATCGAGGTCCGGCGCCGCCGTCTGCACACACCCGGAGGACAATACTATGCATGAGCACATCGACTATCAGAGCTGCACATCCGGGAAGCAGGCCGGATGCCGTGTTTCGATCTGCATGTTTGCCGGCATTCTGCTGACGGGTGCGCAGACCGGCCTGGCGGAAGAGGCCCCGGTGACGCCCGCCCAGGTCGTGTCGGCTATCGAGGACACCTTCGGTGTCACACCGGGTGAGCGGCGCAACCATATCAAGGGCACGTGCGCGACGGGCGAGTTCGCAGCAACCCCGGAGGCCGCCAGGTACTCCCGCTCCCCGCTGTTTTCCGGGCGCGCCGTACCGGTCATCGCGCGCTTCTCGCTGGCCGGCGGCAACCCGAAGGCACCGGACACGGCCCGCAGCCCGCGCGGCATGGCACTCGAATTCGAGCTGCCCGGTGGCGCACTGCAGCACATGACCATGATCAACACGCCGGTATTCGGCGCCGGCCACCCGCAGACTTTTCTGGACAACATCGTCGCGATCAAGCCCGATCCGGCCACCGGCAAACCTGATCCGAGCGCGGTCGAGGCCTTCAAAGCGACCCACCCGGACAGCCACGCCCAGGCCCGCTTCCTGGCGAGCCATAACCCGCCCCCGAGCTATGCGAACAGCGCCTTCTTCGGAATCCATACCTTCAAATTCGTCAACAGCGACAACGTGGTCACGCCGGTCCGCTGGCGGTTCGTTCCGCACGACGGTGAGACGCGTCTGTCCGACGCGGAGCTGAAGAACGCCCCGAAAGAATTTTTGGAGCAGGCGCTCATCGACCGCACCCGGCAGGGTCCGGTGAGCTGGGATATGCTGGTCGCCATCGGCGAACCGGGTGATTCCATGGATGACCCGACGATTGCATGGCCGGAGGATCGCAAGACGGTCAAGGCCGGAACGCTCACATTGACGTCCGCAATGGCACAGAAGGGCGCGGCGTGCGAGACCATCAACTTCGATCCGCTGGTGATGAGCGATGGCATCGAGCCCACGGACGACCCGATACTGCACTTCCGCTCACCCGCCTACGCTATCTCCTTCTCCAAGCGGATGGCGGGCCAATAGATTCGACCGGTGGTCCGTGGATCGGGCGCGGAGCCGGCCGCTCAATCCGTGTACCGTTGTCCATGGAGCCATCGGACGCCTCCCGATCGGACCCCAGAGCCCCTGACACTCATCAGGTGCAAAAAAAAACGCCAATGGACGCGCAGCACCGTTCGCGTCCATTGGCGTTACCCGCGGAGCGCTGCTGCGCTTCAGCGGGTCCTGCCGGTCATCCCGTACTCCACGCCCGCGGGCGCTTCATGCCGGCGATCTTGCACGCCTGCTTCACGTAGCCGTAGGGAAACAATTGGAAGAGGCGCGCCCGCGCCTGGGAACCATAGCCGACCTCGTCGGCCAGAAACTTGATGACGAAGCGCGCATCCGCCGCGATGCCGTGATCGGCGAAATACTGCCGCATGAACCGGATGACCTTCCAGTGCTCATCGGTGAGTTGGATGTCCTCGCCGGCGGCCAGTACCCGCGCGATGTCCTCGTTCCAGTCCGCCGGATGGGCCAGATAGCCCTCGTCGCCCAGTTCCACGTCGGCGAGCTCGTCCGCAACCGTCGTCATTGGTACCTCCCGTTCGTTGCCGGTCCGGAAAAGTCCTGATCGCGGGCCTCGCCGGATATCGGATTAACATGGCCGGCCGCTCTCCCTGCAGCCGGACATGCCCTGCCATTACTCTTTTGTCGTCGCCGGTCAGGCCCCGGCTGACTTCACTGTCGGCGCACCGGGGGCACCACGTCCCCCGGCGGCTCCGCACCTCAGAAGCGGATGTGCGTCGAGTGGTTCAGCGTGTAGCGCGCACCGCTCCAGTTGTCGACGTGGAAACGCGTGAACGGCAGCTCGGTGAGCTCGAAGAAGCGCTCCCAGCCGATACGCTCCACCCATTCACTGACGCGCTCCCACTCCTTGGCATCCTCCTTGTAGATCGTGAGGATCTTCTTCACCAGGGTCGACACCTCCGGCCAGCGCGGCGGGTTGTTCGGCAGACCGGCCGCGACCAGCTTCTGGAAAGTCGGCTTGGAGCGTGCGTTGGAGTTCTTGCCGCCGATCCAGATGGCGATCTTGGAGTGTTCCGGATCGTTGATCTGCATGGGCGGGCAGGGCGGATAGCAAGCCCCGCAGCAGATGCATTTCTTCTCGTCAACCTCCAGCGAGGGCTTGCCATTGACCAGTGCAGGACGGATTGCCGCCACCGGGCAGCGCGCCACCACCGACGGACGCTCGCAGATGTTGGACACCAGGTCATGGTTGATGCGCGGCGGCTTGGTGTGCTGGATGTTGATGGAGATGTCCGCCTGGCCACCGCAGTTGATCTGGCAGCAGGAGGTGGACATGCGGACGCGGTTGGGCATCTGCTCGTTGATGAACTCCTCATAGAGCGCGTCCATCATCGACTTGGCCACGCCCGAGGCATCGGTTGCAGGGATATCGCAGTGCAGGAAGCCCTGGGTGTGGGCGATCATGGACATGGAATTACCCGTGCCGCCGACCGGGAAGCCTTCCTTGCCGAGCTTCTCGATCAGCGGAGCCACCTTGGACTCGCTGCCGACCATGAACTCGATGTTCGAGCGGATGGTAAAGCGTACGTGGCCTTCGGCGTACTCGTCGGCGATGCTGCAGAGTTTGCGGATGGTATCCGTGCTCATCTGCCGCTCGGTACCGGCACGCACCGTCCAGATCTCGTCGCCACTCTTGGCGACGTGATGCAGGACCCCCGGCCGCGGCCGGTCGTGCCAGTCCCAGTTGCCGTAGTTCTTGACCATCAGCGGGTGCATGTAGCGGAAAGCATCCGGCACGCCGCTTTCGATGGCTACACGATGTTCTGGCTGTGACATCATTCTGCTCCTTTGCCGGCCGCAGAGCGGCCGGCGCATTTATCGGACTTCAGCAGGAAAAACCCATCGCCTCAGGCACTGTGGCGCTCGGCTTGGCGTGCCTTCCACTTCTCGGCCTCTTCCTCCCACCGGTCCAAACGGATGTAGGAGCTGGTGCGCGGATGGGCGACCATGGAGGGGTCGATCTCCACACCGATGCCATCCAGGAAGTTCGACAGGCCGATGCGGTCGATCATCTCGCCGCAGCGCTCGTGCTCCAGACCGTTCTCGGCCCAGAAATCGATGATGTTGCTGGCGAGTTCGTTCAGGCTGTCGTAGTCCTCCTGCGTCTCCAGCTTCTTGAAGGGGATAAGGACGGTGCCGAACAGGTCGCCGATCTTCAGGGTGCGCTTGCCGCCCACGAGGATGGTGACGCCGCGGTCCTTGCCCGGCGACAACGCCTTGGTCATGACGTTGATGCAGTGCATGCAGCGCACGCAGTTGCGGTTGTCGATGTCCAGGGTGTCGTCGTCCTTCAAGGTGAGGCACTTGGTCGGACAGCGCGTGACGACGTTGTCGATGACGTACTGACGGCCCTTCCTGGCGACGAAGGCCTTCACCTCGTCCTGCTTGACCTGGATGTCGTCGCGCCAGGTTCCGATCATCGCCATGTCGGAGCGCTGGATGGAGTTCATGCAGTCATTCGGGCAGCCGGAGAACTTGAACTTGAACTTGTACGGCAGCGCCGGCCGGTGCAGGTCATCGGTAAAGTTGTTCATCACCTGACGGTGCGCAACGGCCTCACTGAAGCAGGAATGCTCGCAGCGCGCCGCACCGACGCAGGACATGGACGTGCGCACCGAGGGACCGGCGCCACCCAGGTCGAAACCCAGCTCGTTGATGGCGTCGAAGGCATCCTGAACCTTCTCGGAGCGGGCGCCCTGGAACATCATGTCGCCGCTCTGGCCGTGCAGCGCGAGCAGGCCCGAGCCGTGCTCGTCCCACACGTCGCACAGCTTGCGAAGGATGTCGGTGTCGTAGTGCATGCCCGGGGGAGGCATGATACGCAGGGTGTGGAACTCGGCGGAGGCGGGGAACTTGTCGGCGACTTCCGAGAAGCGCGGGATGATGCCGCCGCCGTAGCCGCGGACGGAGATCGTGCCGCCCTTCCAGTAACCTTTCTTGTTCTGATAGGAGTACTCGAGCTGCCCCAGCAGGTCGCCGATCATCTCGCTTCTTTCGGACAGCCGTTTCAGGCCGGTAACGAAGCTCGGCCAGGGGCCGGATTCGAGCTGATCGAGGTTGGGCGTGTCATACTTCTTTGCCATTGGTAAACCCTCCGGTCGGACGTGAAGACGACGAAAGACGTGGCCATGATGTTATGCGGTATGTCAGATACCGCTTTGGACTACCTTAGCCCTCTGGCTCTGGCTTTGTATATCCCTTTGGGCATAAGAAGGCGGAGAGGATGGGATAGTCATGGCGCCCGGCCCGGTACCGGCCCGGCCTCTGCGCCAAAGCCGGCACCTCGGCGAGGTTCGGCAATTTTCTATAGGTTAATCATGTGGATGTGGAGATTTATTACGCGAATACAACACATCCGATCCCTACCACACGGGAGGCGGTGGACCTATTACCGCAGAGATAGAACTCCGCCAAAATGGGGATAGCCGGCACGTCCCTTCACATGCCCTCCCGGAACGCACAAGCGCCACCGGATTTGACGGAGATCAAGCCACGAACGCCTCGAATCACCGCCCCTCAGCGGCGCGGGTGGTGCTCGAGGTAGTGTTTCAACGCGACGGCATTGTTGTGCAATTCATCGCGGGCGGCATAGACGAGGGTCACGGGACCCGCCTTGACGTGGTGCCGGAGTTCCGCGAGGCCTTCAGGATCGGCGTCGAGCTCCCGCGCGTAGCGGCGCTGGAACTCCGTCCAGCGCGCCGGGTCGTGGTTGAACCAGGTGCGCAGGGCACTGCTGGGCGCCAGCGCCTTCAGCCAGTCGTCGATGGCCGCATCGGCCTTGGTCAGCCCGCGGGGCCAGATGCGGTCGACCAGGATCCGCCGTCCGTCCGTCCTGGACGCCTTCTCGTAGACGCGTTTGATGGCGATGCGCATGCCCGCCTCCTTGGCGCCGACTGCCGGAGCTATCTGCCACCCGGCCGGCGCAGTTTGTCGAAGAACACCCGCACCAGATCAGAGCGCGTCACCATGCCGACGACATGGCGCTGCTCGTCGCAGACGATCACGCGCTTGATGCGGTTCTTTTTCATGATTTCCAGGACACTCTGCAGGGTCTCGTGCGGGCCGACGGCGATGACGTGCTCGACCATGAGATCGGCGACCCTGCCGGTCGGCTCGGGAATCTGCACGGGATGTGCGAACATGGACTCCAGGGTCTGCCACAGCGAGTGGGTCGGATGGTGCGCGGGCAGGCCCATCGCCCGCAGCAGATCGGCCTCGGTGACGACGCCCACCAGACGGTTGTCGTCGTCGACCACGGGCAGACCGCTGATGCGATGCGTCACCAGCAGGTGCGCCGCGTCGGCCAGTGAACAGTCCTTCTTCACGGTGACGACGTTCCTGCTCATGATCCGCTCGACCTCGCCGCTTTCGGCGACGCGCAGGCGCGCGTACTTCTCCGCGCGCGTGTTCAACTCCAGCAGATCGTCCAGGGTCACGTCGACGAAGGTGCCCATTTCCCGCAGCGCGTTGGCGAAATCCTCGCGACTGACGCGATTGTCTGCATCACTGCTCATAGCCGTTTTCCTCTGCCGGGTGCGGTGCCCGGCGCCCGTCTCGATACGATCCCGTATTAGACCGCAGTTGCGCGCGGGACGCCATCATATGCCCCAGCACATATACCGGTATTCGGCCGCGGCGCCCCGGCTGGCCTTTCCCGGCGGAACTGCTATGCTGGGTGCGAATACGCGCCGGACCGCCCGCGTGTCGGCGCATCTTCGAGGGATCCGTCTATGTCGCACTACAATCCGCATATTGGTGGCGTACCGGCCCAGACCATTCCGACGCTGTTGATTCCGACAGCGACCGTCACGGGGGCGCGTTTCGCCACGCCGCTCTGATCCGGGGCGCACTCCGCCCGCGCTCCGGCAGCTTTCCCGACCATCTCCGGCCCCACCGTTCCGCCCGACAGGCGGCGCGTTCCGCCTGCATTCGTCCGTCCCGCGCCGCGCGCGGCTCCGGCGAGGCGGCTGCGCACACGGCGGGCCGGTGGCGGTCAACGCACATGCCTACAGGAGAATCACCGATGAATCCGCATATCGCCCATCTGTCGCGTCACGACGTCCAGCGGCTGACGCGCCTGATCGACAACCTCGCGCCGAGCGGCCGCGACGCCGAACACCTGGATCGCCTGATCGACAAACTGCAGGCCGGCGAAGAACTGCAACCGGGCGAAGTGCCCAAGGACCTGGTCACCATGCACAGCGTGGCGCTCCTGCTCGATCTGGACAGCAACCGGACCATGGAATGCACACTGGTCTTTCCGAACGGCGCCGACGCCTCGGCCGGCCGCATCTCCGTGCTCGCGCCGCTGGGGACGGCCCTGTTCGGCGCCCGTGTCGGAGGCCTCATCGAGGTGGATCTGCCGTCCGGCACGCGCCGCTGGCGGGTGGAATCGCTGCTGTACCAGCCCGAAGCGGCTGGTGATTTCGAACTGTAACGCGGCACGCCAGGCCGGATGCACCGACGACCGACGACGAAACGGCATCCACGCGCGCCGGCATCGCCTGCTTCCCATGCGTCCTGACCGAGGAGGATCCCACATGTCCGTCCATGTGCTCGAACAGCTCGTCCGCAAGCGCGGACTCGACATCCAGGCCGGTTTCGCCGCCGAAGCGGCAAAACTGCTCGGCCCGCGGCCGGCCGCCGTGCCCGAGACCTCGCCGCGCGGCCTGCGGCTCCTGGCCGAGAACGAACGGCAGCTCGCCGATACCGTGGCGACCCTGCGGCGCCACTATCCGGGCACCCTCGACGTCGGCGAACTCCGGGTCCGCTACCGCGACGACCCGGAGCCGGCCGAACCCATCATGTGGGCGGTCATCGATACGCCGCGCTCGCATATGGCGCTGCTGCGCGCCAACCTGCTGCGGCGCCGCGCGGTGTTGCGCGACTGCGAGGCGCACGATGGAACCGCAGCACCCGACCGCGCCCTTCTATGCGCCCATGTGCCGCTGGCGGAACTACTGGGTTACGACACCGAACTCGCCTTTCTCTGCGGCGGCGATGTCCTGCTCGACGTACGCTTCAGCCACTACGCGCCGTTGCACGGCGGCGGGCCGGGCGGCGCTGCCTGACGCGGGGGTGCACCGCAGCCGCGCTCACAGGCGGTAGTTGACGCGCAGCCCCAGCACCGTCTGGTGGGGGTCGATGCCATCATCGCCGGCGCGGAAATCGCTGTGCAGGAGCCGTTGCAGCGACAGCGCGACATTGGTCCGTTCGTTGGCCTGCAGGCCGAGGTAGAGTTCCGCCTGGCGTGAATCCTCTTCGTCCGGTGCGCGACCGACATCGGACACCGAAGTCCGCGCGACGCCCACGCCGATGCGCAGCGCCGCGGTCAGCGGCCAGTCGGCCGCCAGCGCGACGAAGTCACCGGCCTTGGACACGCGCTCGTCGGCCGTGCCCGCGCGCAGGTTCAGGCGGCCGCGCCCCAGCGGCCAGTCGGCGACAGCGTAGTAGCCGTGATTGGCCGATTGCCGTTCGGGCCGGTCCAGACGGAGATGATCGGCGGTGCTGGTCCAGGCACCGATGCGCACCACGCCCGCGAGCCCGCGCCACAGGCCTTCGGTGGCGATGAACAGGCCCTTGTCCAGATCGCGCTGCCCGTCGCCGTCGGCATCGTATGCCGGACGGAACAGGCCCGAATAGGAACCGCCGTCGTCGCCCAGGCCGTGCGAACCGGAGACGAAGGCCGTCACGCCCCAGCCGCGCTCCGGCGGCTCCCATACCAGCGCGCTGCCCAGGGTGTAGTCCGGCAAGGCGATGGTGGGATTGTTGACGAAGGCGCTGCCGAGGAACTGGTCGGTCTCGCTGTTGGCGACCTCGCTGGTGTCCAGGAACCCGGCGGCGTCGACCAGCCCGGCGCTGAACTGCAGTCCGCCGGCGGCGGGCAGGGTCACGAACAGCTCCGAGCGCTGCACGCGGCCGCGTCCGTCGGCATCGAGCGCGGTGCCGCCGTCGCCATTCACCTCCGGCACGGCCAGGCTCACGCGGCCGGCACCGGGTGTGGTGCTGCCTTCGAGGTGCAGATGCACGTGTACACCGCGGAAGGTGCGCGACAGCAGCACGTCGAACGACGCCGTGGCATCGCTGCGCACCGCGGCGTCCCGCGGCACCAGCCCGACGAAGGTCAGGCCGGCATCCACCTCCAGATCGCCGAACCATGCCGGGCGCTCCCAGGCGCCGGCCGGCTCCAGCCACAGCATCGCGCCCCACAGCGCACAGGCCATGCGCCTGCCGCGTCGACCCGCTTGACCGCGTGGCCGTTTCCGTGGAACTCTCCAGGAAGGGTTCGAACAGCGTTGCGCCCAATCTCTCTGCACGGAAGCCTCTCTTCATCGTCATACGGGAAATACAGCGGGAAAACGGCCTGATGCCCGTGCGAATCGGCGGTCTTCGCAGATCGCCCCGCAGAACGGATCATCTGCGGAACCTGTTGCCGCGGCATTGCGGGACGGCTGCGAAATGTAACAGTGTGTAACCGTGCCACGTCCGAAGCGGGCGCGGTACAGACGAAGAGAGGCGACGATGAGCGAACCCAGCATCCTGGTCGTCGACGACGACCCCGGCCTTCGGGACCTGCTGCAGCGCTATCTGCGCGCGCAGGAATTCCTGGTCACCGCGGTGGCCGACGGCGAAGCCATGCAGGCGCACCTGGCGCGACACGGGGTCGACCTGATCATCCTGGACGTGATGCTGCCCGGCGAGGACGGCCTGACGCTGGCGCGGCGGCTGTGCAACAGCGACGAGATACCTGTCATCATGCTGTCGGCGCGCGGCGAGGACATGGACCGCATCATCGGCATCGAGGTGGGCGCAGACGATTATCTGGCCAAACCCTTCAACCCGCGCGAGCTCCTGGCCCGCATCCGCGCCGTACTGCGCCGGCGCACCCAACGGCCCGCGTCACCACCGCCGACACCCGCCGCCCCGCACGCCCACCGCTTCGGCCCCTTCGAACTGGATGCCGCCGCGCACCGGCTGACCTGCGATGGCGAGGAGATCCGCCTGACCAATGCCGACTTCAAGCTGCTGCACGCGTTCGTCACACACCCCAACAAGGTGCTCAGCCGCGATACGCTGATGGACATCCTCAAAGGCTACGAGCGCTCGCCGTTCGACCGCAGTATCGACGTGCGGGTGACGCGCCTGCGCCGCAAGATCGAGGCGGACCCGGCCGATCCGGCCTACATCTGCACCATCTGGGGTGAAGGCTATCTGTTCTCGCCCGAGGGACGCTCCCGCTGAGACCGCGCGTGCCACGCCGCCCCACCACGCTGTTCGCGCGCACGGCGATCACGATCGCCGCCGTCATGATCGTCTTCGAAGTGTTCGCGTTCCTGCTGACGGCCTACTACGTGATGATCCCCGTGGCGAAACGCTCGGCCGACGATCTGGCCGCATTCATCGTCACAGCCGTGGAGACCTGGGAGGCGCTGCCGGCCACCGCGCGGCCCACGCTGGAATACGATCTCGAGACGCGCCAGGGCCTGGTGATGCACGCCGATATGCCACCGCTGGCACGCGCCAGCGTCTACCTGCCCTACGTCTATTTCCTGCGCAATTCGCTGATCCGCCGCCTGCAGGCGGACATCCGCCTCAGCCGCAGCCGGGACGAGGACGGCGGAACCTGGTACTGGTTCGATATACCGCGCCCGCAGGAGGTGCTGCGGATCGGCTTTCCGGCGGCGCGCATCGACATCCACATCCCCTCGGCGCTGGTGTCGATCCTCATCAGCAGCGCCCTGCTCACCGGCATCACCACCGTGCTGATGGTGCGCCGGCTGACCCGCCCGCTCGCCCGTCTCGCGCGCGCAGCCGAGCAGTTGGGCGCCGGCGACATGCCCGGACCGCTGCCGGAGACCGGCCCGGGCGAACTGGCGACCCTGGCCCGCACCTTCAATGACATGGCCGCGCAGATCCAGCAGCTGCTGTCCAACCGCACGGTGCTGCTCGCGGGCATCGCCCACGATCTGCGTACGCCCATCGCGCGCATCCGCCTGGCCGTCGAGATGCTGGACGACGGGACCGAGCGGAACGACGCGGCGCTCATCGACCAGATCACCGCCGACCTCGAGGACATGAACCGCCTGATCGGCGAGTCGCTCGCCTTCAGCCGTGGCCTGCAGATCGATGACGCCGGCGAGATCGCGGTCGACGACCTGCTGACGAAGCTGGTCGCCGACATGGACCCCACGGGCGCACGGATCCGCTTCGAACCGACGGACACGCCCTGCCGCTGCCACGCCTCGCCGCTGGCGCTGCGCCGCATCGTCCAGAACCTGCTGTGCAATGCCCTGCGCTACGGCGACGGCAAGCCGGTGCGGGTATCCTGCAGCCCGATGCCCGAGGGCGCGCTGATCCGCGTCATCGATCAGGGACCGGGCATACCGGCGGAGGAGCTCGAGCTGGTGTTCCAGCCGTTCTACCGCCTGGAGAAGTCCCGCAGCAGCCGCACCGGCGGCAGCGGCCTGGGCCTCGCGATCGCACGCCAGCTCGCCGACCGGCATCGCTGGGCGCTGGATCTGCACTCTACGGTGGGACAGGGCACGGAGGCGCGCCTGCGCGTGAGCGCCGCGCTGCCCACCGCCGTTTCCGCACCGTAGCACTCCGCATACAACTGGTAACAGACACTGCCCCGCCCCCTTCGCTAGCCTGACACGCGGATGGCCGACCGTGCCGCTCGTGGCGGCACGAACCGCCGCACGACGCCGGTGCGGACATCCGCGTCTCCGACTCAGACAGAACCGCAAAGGGGGGTGTACGAACATGAAAAGATCGATGTTGGCGGGCGCCATCGCGCTGTGCTCCATGGCCTGCGGTCCGGCCTTCGGCGCGGGAGATCCCGTGGCCGGCAAGACGAAATCGTTCGACTGCGAGGCCTGCCACAGTGCCGCCAATCTGGCCATGAATCCCGCCTGGCCGCGCCTGGACGGG
Source organism: uncultured Gammaproteobacteria bacterium (assembly GCA_964458835.1). Classification (GTDB taxonomy): domain Bacteria; phylum Pseudomonadota; class Gammaproteobacteria; order Thiohalobacterales; family Thiohalobacteraceae; genus JAHJQQ01. Next base: position 22,437 of record CAYWKV010000013.1, read on the forward strand.
CAGCACGTGGACTATCTGGTCAAGCAGATGCAGGATTTCCAGACGGCACAGCGCCTCCAGGGCGTCATGCAGCAGATGCTGGCACCGCTCAGCGCGACCGACATCGCGGATATCGCTGCCTATTACGCCAGCCTGCCGCTGCCGCCGGGTGAAGCCGATCCCGCACTGGCCGCGCGCGGCAAGAAACTCTACACGCAGGGAGCCGCGGGCGTCGCGAGCTGCGCGAGCTGCCACGGTGCGAACGGCCGCAGCGAGGCCGCCGGCGGTTTCTCCGTTCTCGCCGGTCAGCAGTCGCGTTATGTCGTCAACCAGCTGCTTGCCTACAAATACGGCGACCGCACCAATGATGCCGGATCGGTCATGCGCGACATCGCCGGCAAGCTCGACGAGGCCGAGCTGGAGGCCGTGGCGGCCTATGTTGCGGGTCTGAAATAAACCTGCCGCACCCGGCGCGGGGGGACTTACGCCCTCCGCGCCGGGTGCGGCCTGCGGCCGGCCCGTCCGGCCGTGCCTACGCGGGGGCGCTCACCGCACCACGTCCGCCGCATCCTCGGGAGGGCCGCTGATGCGCTTGCGGCCCGTGATCATGGCCGACACCAGGCCGCCGCCTTCGCGCAGCTCCGCCATCGCCACACCCGCGACGTGCAGCGCCGCCGCCAGCATCAATAGATAGAAACCGATTTCGTGGGCGGTGATGAACGGCTCGCGGAAGCGGCGCATGTCCGCGTAGGCGACCGCATCGACCAGGGTGCGGTCGCCGGGCACCAGTTGCGCGGGATCCACGCCCGGTGCCGCCACCCAATGAGCGATCCAACCGCCGAGCGGCGGGTAGTAGATATCGGTGCCGGCCAGCACCAGGCCGGTGAAACCCTGCCCGAGCAACAGCGCCAGCAGCAGCGTCACCATCAGCCGACCGGCCGGGTTGTGGCCGAGATAAGGCCGCGAGGCACGTCGGCGCAAGGCCTGCAGATAACGCACGAGGCGCGCCCAAAACGCCGGACCGGCGGGGAGCAGGTCGCGCCACCCCGCATGCGGGCTCTCGCCGCAGGCCCATACCAGCCGCATCAGCAGGTTCGCCGCGAAGGCATAGCCGATCCAGACATGCAGCGTCTTCAGCAACAGCTTGCCGTCCGCGGACAGGCCCAACGCCTTACCATTGAGCAGCGCCAGGCCAATGGCCGCCAGGCACAGCACTGTCAGCAGATTGAGCCAGTGAAAGACCCGCACCACGCGGTCCCACACGCGGTATTCGCGGCATTCGAAGGTGTTCATGCCATGTGCCGTCCTGTGATCCGCGCCCAGCAACATGGGATCACCCCCGCCCGGCACCTCCCCGGCCGCGTGGGGCGGGAGAGGGCCGGGTGGACAGGGTTGCGCAGCGGGCGATACGCACCACCGCCATCAATGCGCATGACCCTCGGGCGCCTTGCCGGCAAACTGCGGGAAGCGGTCGGTCACGAACTGGCTGTGGCAGGCCTGGCAGCTGTCGACCATCTTGCCGTAGTAGAAACGCTGCAGCTCGAAGTCCTTCTGTTCGGCGGCGTGGGCGAGCTTCTTGGCCGTGACGTGGAACTCGCCGTCGAGCGCCAGGAATTCCTTCGGCGCCGCCGCCATCAGATCCTTCTTGTCCTGCTCCGTCAGCTGCTGCGATAGAATGAAGCTGTCGTGCACCTGCATGGCCATGTTCGCCACGATGGAGCTGTCGCCCGCCACCAGACCGTTCATGATGTGCTCCATGGCCTGACGGATGGAGAGCATCTCGTCGCGCAGCAGCTCGTGGAGACGCGGCGTGAGCTTGGTCCCGATCGGCTCCTGCGCGGGAACCGCCACCGGCAGCAGGGACCCCGCCAGCAGCACCGCTACGGCGCCCGCGCGAACGCGTTTCTGGAACCGGAATATGATCGAGATGTGTTTCATCAGCTTTCCTCGCTTCTTGATGTCAGTGCATTAATGGGAAATCGGCACGTCTTCGCGCACTATTGATCCTTACCAATCCGGTTGCGTAGGAGCGGGTTCTGCCTGCGAACCGGCGTCGCCGCTGTCCATTCGTGGCTGAAGACCGCTCCTACGAGTAACGCTCCGTGATCTGGCAAACATCAATTGTCGAGCCTGGCCTTGATGGACAGCGCACCGCGCAGATCGCCGAGCTGGTAGCCCATGGCGCGGTCGTGCGGATACAGCGTCTTGATGCGTTCGGCGACGTCAGGTGCCACTTCACTGGAGCCATGACAGGTCAGGCACACGGCCTCCACCGCGATCGCCTTCATGAAGCGCGCGTAGCGCACGCCACCCTCCTCGACCACCTCGTAGCGTGCGACCTCCTTCTCACCGCCGCCCAACCGCTTCTCGAACTCCGCGAGCACCTGGCGTTCGTAGGCGTCCGGCATGTCGAGCGGGTTGCGCGCCTTGTCCGTCACGCGGCGGACGGACCAGCCGCTGGCGCGGGCCGTGTCGCCACCGATGCGCGCCGCCTCGTCGCTGCACGCGCCGAGAGCGGCCACCGGGCCGCCGGCCTGCATCTGCTGCTGCAGCATCGCCTTGAGCTGGCCGGCGTAGCCTTTGGCTACCGCCTTCACGTCCTCGATCGGCGGGGCGCCGGCCTCCTGCGGTGTCTTGCCGGCCATCAGGGTCATGGTGCCGGCGGCGGCCAAGAGGCCGACCACGATTGCCTGTATTCGCATGTCTCGTCTCCTGTCGTTGGGTGGTGCCCGCCGCCTCGCGGCGGCGGGCATCGGATCAGTCATAGGACACTGGATAGTTGCGCGTGATGTGCCAGTCCATCATGCCCGGACCCATGTAGGAGGTGCGGTAACCCGCCTCGACGAGCATCTTGGCCGATGCCAGGCCCTGCGAACCGAACATGTCGATGACGACGATCTCCTTGTCCTTGGGAAGCTGGCCCATCTTCTGGGTCAGCTCCTCGGGGCGGATGTGCACGCTGTCCGGGATGTGGCCCATGATGCGGTAGGCGATGTCGCTCTGCAGGTCCAAGAAGACCCGGTTGCCATCCTTCGCCTGCCAGGCGGCGTACACCTCCGGCGTGTCGTAGAACTTCACGCCCTTCTCGCGCGCCTCGTTCTCGCCCCGGCGCATGCCATCGTGGTTTTCGTAGGTGCGCAGGTACTTGACGATGGCCCACATCTGCTGCTCGGTGAGCTTGTCGCCGAAGGTCGGCATCACGATGGGTGAGCCCGGCTTCTGCGGCGGCCCGAAGCGCACGATTTCGAAGTGCTCGTGATCGCTGTGCAGCGACAGGTAGGATTTCATGGTGATCGGCGGGAAGCGTCCCTGGCCGTCCACGCCGTGACAGGAGGCGCAGATGCCCTCGAACAGCTTCTTGCCATCGCCGGGTGCGGTGCCGCTGATGCGCTTGACGCTGGCGGGAATGAAGAAGTCGCCCTTCTTCTCCGGCGGAATGGTGTCGGGCGGCGCGATCTGCTCGTGGAAGTCGTTGACCGCGTACTCGAGCAGTGCGAAGGTCGGGGCCTTCTGCGGATCGACCTTGTACAGCTGCACGTGCTCCTTGAGGTATTTGTCCATGTCCGTGCGGGTCAGATTCATCTCGCGGATGGCGGCGATCTGCTCGGGCCGCAGCACGCGCCAGATGCGGTCCATGTAGACCGTCTCGAAGTTTGCTCCGGAGGTCTTGACGAGATCCTTGACGAGGTCCGGATTGGGGTCGTACATGCGGCGCAACGGCCGGAAGTACAGCGCCAGACGGAACACCTGGCTCATCTCGAAGGAATCACGGTCCTCGGCCAGCAGCACCGCCGTGCCCAGGGTGAGGCTCTCCACCGGGCTGAGCGCCTCCTCGGGACTCACGGCCTTGTACTCGCTCGCCTTCTTGGCCTGCAGCGACGCACCGCCGTCCTTCAGCATCTTGGCGGCCTGCTGTGCCGCCATGAAATCGGGATTCAGCGAACCGCTGCCGCCCTTCGGGATCTTCATGCCGGAACTGATCATGAAGCCCATCAGATCGGTCTTGCTGTACTGCTCGGCCTTGATCTTGTCGACCATGGCCGTGCCCATCAGCGCCTCGATCTTGGCACGCGTGGCGTTGATGTCGGCGTCGCCCGCCTTGGCCTCGACCTGAACGGCGAGCTTGTCCCACAGCGCCGCGGCTTCGGCCTGATTTTTGACCTGGGCCGGATCGTCCTTCAGCGTGTTCATGACGCCCAGCGCCAGCTGTGTGTGCGGACTCAAGGCATCGTTGTAACTCGTATCCCAGCCGGCATCGGCGGTGGCCGGCGCGAACTGCGGCCCCATGCAGCCGGCACTGGTCAGCGCGATGGCCAGACCCAGCGCTGCGGGGAGCAGCTTCTTGGAAAACCGGAAGGTGGAATTTACGGACATGGATGCATACTCCTCTCTCTATTGACTGGTTATATGAACGGGTGGCCGATTGGATGCGGGCACGCCCTCAATGCCGATAGGTGAACTGCAGTGTGGCCAGATTGGTTTCGAAGCTGACGTCGGTCGGCAGTCCGACGGACGATGTCATGTCGTTCTCGAAGCCGTGGATAATGGACAGCGTGAGTGTCGACAGCCGGGTGACGGCGAACTCCGCACCGAAGGAGGCGTGGTGCTCGACGATGGCGGTGGCGCCGATGTTCTGGTTGACGTCCTCGGGGCCGAGCGGTGCGGCGCCGTAGTTGTAGCCGGCCAGCAGCGCCATGCGGTCATTGACCTGGTACTTCGTTCCCAGACCGACCACCCACTGGCTCTCCCAGCCGTAGGCGAGCGTGCGGTTCTGTGCCGGCGTCGGTCCATACAGAATGTTTGAGCTGCGCACGCCCTCGTAATCCAGCCACTTGACGTCCAGCTCCATCAGCCAGCGCTGCGACGGCTGATAGGAGATGCCAACGGCAACGGTCTGCGGGTCCTCGAACGACAGCCGGTACTGGCCGTCGTTCAGATTCCATTCCAGGTCCTGCGAATGGGAACGTGTGGTATAGGACGCGCCCAGCCGCACACCCGGCATCGGCTCGTAGGTGACCCCGGCCACGCCCGCGACGCCGTAGGCCACGTCGGTCGGGAAGCTGCCCGACGGTCCCTTCAACGACATCTGATTCGAAGCCAGGCTCAGGTTGACGCCGACGGCGAGCCTGTCGTTGAGGCGCACGGCCACGGCCGGACCGATACGCAGCGACTGGCGCGTGGCCACGATCGACATGTTGCCCAGCACCGGCATGGCGAAGGCGCGATTGGGAAAGTCGACGCCGCCACCAGAGATGGGATAGGCGCCGACGCCGATGGTCACGCCGTCGCCGAACAGCTCACTCTGGAAGGCGAAGCCGCCGGTGGCCATGATGTACGCGTCGTTGTCACTCTCGACGCCGTTGAGTTCGCGGATGGGATTGAGCACCGCCAGGTTCATGTCGAAGCGCGTGCCGGCCGCGCCGAGATTCAGGAAAGCGAGTCCGGCCGGATTGCTGAGCGCCGTGGTCACGTCCTGCGGCGTTGCCACCACCGCGCCGCCCATGGCGTTGCTCAGCGCGCTGTAGCCCACCATCTGATCGCCGTTGTTGGCCGCGGCGATCCCTCCGTACAGCATCCCGAATCCGATCGCTATGAGCCTTGTATTTCTCATCATTGGCCTCCGGACTGACGTGCGGTCGTTGCGTGATTCCGGGCGGCCGGTCGAAAAAGGTCCGATCCGCATCCCCAAGCGGGATGCCGGATCGGACAGTCCTCACCCTCGACCTGCCCTGGAATTCCCCCCTTGCTACAGTTCAGTACGCTATCCCGCAGGTGTTTCCCGGGTATTGCCGAATGCGGCCAAGTTGTAACAGGGTGTTACCCGCGCGGCGGCGGCGAAGAACGGAAAGGACGAATGCGCACCGGCGCCACTGCGCCGGTGAAGAAGGATGGAACGTGCGCTGCGATCAGAGCCCGAAGCGGCTCGTGGCGGGGATCTCGTACTCGTCGGCGGCGAATTCGTAATCCAGTGCGCGCGAGGGTTGTTGCAGGAAATAACCCTGTACATGGGTGATGCCGCAGCGCCACAGGCGCGACACGCTCTCGGCATCCTGCACGAAACCGGCGATGGTCCTGGCGCCCGCCGTCTCCGCGGCGCCGACCACCGTACCGATGGCCTCCAGCGGCGCTTCCGAACCTGCAATGCCGGCCGTGAGCGACCGGTCCAGCTTGATGAAATCCATGGCGACCCGGTGGAAGATGCCGGCCTCCAGACAGGCCGTACCGGCATGATCCAGCGCGATGCGGCAACCGACGGCACGGATTGCACTCAGCGCGGCGTCCGTGTCCGCGAGCAGCGGTACGATGTCCCGGCAGGAGATCTCCAGCACCAGCGCGCCCGCGGGGATGCCGGCCGCGGACAGCGTCGCGCGCAGCCAGGCCGGAAAAGTCGGGTCCGCCACCGATCCGCGCGACAGGTTGACGAACAGCGTCAGCGCCTTGCCGTGCCGCCGCTCGTCGCGGATCACATCGATCGCGTGGCCGATCACCCAACGGTCGACCGGCGCCATCAGGCCGGAGCGCTCCGCCGCGGGAATGAAGTGCGCCGGAAGGTATTCGCCGTCGCCGCCGTGCAGGCGCAGCAGCACCTCGTAGGTATCGGTGGACGTGCCGCACAGCGCGACGATCGGCTGGTAGACCACGGAGAACAGGCCGTCGCGGTTCAGGGCGTCGCCGATGCGTTCAGCCCACAGCGCCTGCTCGCGGTCCTCGAGCGCCGCCGCGGCCGCCGCCGTCGGCTGCAGCACGAGCTGGAAGCTGCGCGAATTTCCGGGAAAACGGCTGATGTCCACGCCGATCCCGACACCGCGCTGCAGGCGCAGCTCCACGCGGTGCACGGCGCCGGCGGCATCGATCCGGCGGAGCGCGTCGCCGAACACGGTCCGGGTGGTCGCGTCGAGCAGCTGTTCGAACGGCACATCGCGGAGATCGTCGAAACCCGCCGCACCCATCAGTGTCAGATAGGCGCCGTTGGCGTAGCGATGGCCACCATCGGCGACGAGCGCGATGGGCGCGGGATCGGCGTCGAAGGCGCGGTAGCTGCACTGCAGCAGCTGTTCGAAGTGCGCCCGGCAGTCGCACAGCCGTGCATCCAGCTCGGCCCGCCGGGCGCCGCCCTCCCACTCGCGTTCGAGCACCGCGCCGAGATCACCGATGGCCTGTGCGTCGAGCGTCGGATAATAGCGTCGCGTCAGTGCCCGCCGCTGCGCCACCGTGGCGATCACCACCAGCGGCAGTGTCTTGCCGCTGCGTTCGACGAGATCGAAGATGCGCCGTGCCGCGGCGTGATCCACATCGATCACGCGGGCCTGGCCGCGCCACGCCGGCCCGCCGGCCACGCTTTCGGCAAAGGCATGTTCGTCGAGCGGAACGCTGTCGAAATCCAGGCCCTCGTTGTGCAGGATGCGCCGGATCTTGGGGAGATCGCCGGTGACGTCGATGATGACCAGTTGGAGGCGCGCGGGGAGCGGTGACGCGGCGCGGCGGGCGGTCCGGTGCGGGCGGCCGCTGCCGACCGCCGGAACGGCGCCGGCATCCTTGAGCCAGCGCCGCAGGGTCGCGGCGGCGATGCCCAGTGAGGCCGCCACCTCCGCCGGCTCCCGGCCCGCCGCCACCGCGGCCAGCACCGCCTGCTTTTCTTCCTGGGTGTAACGACGTGCCACGTTTGACGGGTCCCCTGCTGCGCGCGCCTTGCGACAGCCCTGTATCGACCGCGGGAGGGCCGATTTGAGCGGCGCACGGATTCCGGTCGGGACGCCGGTCAGGACTCGGCGCCGGTTTCGTCCCCGCACAGCGCAGCGCGCTCCGCGGCCCCCAGCCGCTGCAGATCGGCGGGCCGGTCCAGATCCCACAGGGTCGGCAGCTCCGCCGCCTCCCAGGCCAGTTCCGCCAGCCGCCGGCGGGTCTGCGCCAGCACCTGCGGGCCGCCCCAGTCGACACCGGCAAACAGCGTCGGCGCCGCCCGCCGCAGACCGATCAGCACATAGCCGCCGTCCTCGGCCGGACCCAGCACCGCCGGACGCCCCTGCGCGAGCGCATCGCAGGCCAGGGCCAGGTAGGCGCAGTCCAGCGCGGGGCAGTCGGTCCCGATCAGGATCGCGAACTCGGCGGCGGTCAGCGCCGCCGCCAGGGCCGCGTGCATGCGCTCGCCGAGATCGCGTCCGTGCTGCACGACCACGGTGCCGCCGGCGGCCGCGAACGAGCGGAACAGCGGATGATCGCCGTCGGGTGCGACGTGCAGTTCGAGCGGTGCCAGCCCGCAGGCATCGACCTGCGCGACGGTGCGTCGCACCAGGTGTGCGTGAAGCCGCGCCGCGCCCTCGGCACCCAGGGCCGGGACCAGGCGCGTCTTCACAGTGCCGGCGACGGGCGCCTTGGCGAACACCAGGATGCGGGCGGCGGGATGACGCACCGTTCAGCCCTGCCGGTAGCGCGCCGCCAGGCGCGCGGGTGGCACGCCGCGCCAGTAGTCGAAGCGCAGCCGCCACATCAGCAGGATGGTGCGCAGCACACCGTGGCGCTCCCAGCGGCGGCTGGACGTCACCAGGCGTGCGCGCAGGCAGGCCGGCGCGCCATGGCACCTCAACGCGCGGCTCAGGGTGATGTCCTCCATCAGCGGAATGTCGGGGAAGCCGCCGACGCGCTCGAACACCTGGCGGCGCACGAACAGGCCCTGATCGCCGGTCGCGATGCCGGTGATGCGCGAGCGCAGGTTCATCAGCGCCTCCACCACGCGCAGCAGCGGCTGCGGCCCCGACAGACGCACGTCGAAACGGCCCCACGCACGCCGCGCCAGCGCCTCCAGCAGAACCGCGTCCGCGTCCGCGGGCACCAGGGTGTCGGCATGCAGGAACCAGAGGACGTCGCCGCCCGCGGCCCGCGCACCGGCGTTCATCTGCCGCGCGCGGCCCCGCGGCGCCTGCAGCAGACGGTCGCACAACCCGACGGCGCGCGCCGTGGTCGCATCCGTGCTGCCGCCGTCCACCACCAGCACCTCGTGGCCGCGGGCACGCAGCGGCTGCAGCGCCAGCAGCGCGGCCGCGATGCCGTCCGCCTCGTTCAATGCGGGAATGATGACGGAGATGCGCATGAACCCGAGAACCTCATGTCAGTCTCATGTCCCCGAAACCCGTATTTGCCACGGAAGCACACGGAAATACACGGAATGGAAAACCCACGACATTCCCACCTTCCGTGTGTTTCCGTGTGCTTCCGTGGCCATAAACGCCTTTGTCCGTGCCTTTGTCCGTGTGCTTCCGTGGCTGATACGTCTCTTGAAAGCGGCCCGCGGGCATCACGCGGGCGGATCGAGCGCGCCGCCGCAGCTCGCGCCCTGACCGGCGGTGCAGCCGTAGCAGTGATCGGCAACCGCGATCGCAGCACCTTCCAGCGGGACGCCGATCAGCTCGCGCAGATGCCGGCGGCGGCCGCCCAGTCCGACGCCGAGCATCTGGTTGAAGTCACAGTCGTAGACCTGCCCCTGCCAGTCGACGCTGAGCAGCGACCGGCACATCACGCTGGCGAGATTCCCGGCGCGGTGCGCGCCGCGCAGCAGCGCCATGTAGTCACGGAACCCGCCGTGCGACACCAGCGTGCTGCCGAAGCGCTGGATAGGCATGTTGGCGAGCACGTACAGCCGGTTGAATTCCACGCCGGCGCGGGCGCGCAGCTCACGGCGATAGTCACCCTCCAGCGCGCACTGCGCCGGCGGCAGCGTCGGCCCCGTGGGGTTGTACATCAGATTCAGCACCAGGCCGCTGCCCGCACGGCCATAGCCGAGCGCGTTGAGGCGTCGCAATCCGCGCACGCTCGCCGCGTATACGCCCTTGCCGCGCTGGGCGTCGACGTTCTCCTCCAGATAGCAGGGCAGCGAGGCGACGATCTCGACCCCGTGCGCGGCGAGGAATTCCGGCAGATCCTCCTGTCCGGGCTCCTCGAAGATGGTGAGATTGCAGCGGTCGATGACCTGCGCGCCGAACCCGCGCGCCGCGGCGACCAGTTCGCGGAAATGCGGGTTCAGCTCGGGCGCGCCGCCGGTCAGATCGAGCACGCGGATACCGGCCGCCCGCACGAACTCCAGCACCAGCGCGACGGTCTCCGCCTCCATGGACTCGCGCCGCGTGGGGCCGGCGTTCACGTGGCAGTGCAGGCAGGCCTGGTTGCAGCGGTAGCCGAGATTGACCTGCAGTGTCTCCAGCCGGCCGCGGCGCAAGGGCGGGAAGTCGGTGGTTTTCAGCAATGGCAGTGTGGCATGCATGAGAATACGCTCTAACTGGGAATGGCCCTGACTTAAGGAAGCTCTGATTATCGAGCATTACCAACCCGTTCGACCTGGCTCCTACAGGTGTCAACCGGTTGGGTAATGCTCAACAATCAGCGGTTCCTTAAGGAACCTCTGATTAATTCGTCATTGCGAGGAGCGTAGCGACGCGGCAATC
>CAYWKV010000014.1:0-31463 GCA_964458835.1 uncultured Gammaproteobacteria bacterium
AACAGGAACACCCCGGCGACCCCGGCCCGCCCCTGCAGCCAGCCGCCGATCGCCCCGCCGAGGAACGCCCCGAAGAACTGCGAGCTGGAATAGAAGCCCATGGCCGTGCCCTTGCTGTCGGGCGGCGCCAGTTTGGAGATCAGCGACGGCAGCGTGGCCTCGAGCAGATTGAAACCGACGTAGAAGAGGAAGATCAGCAGCGCGACATGGACCAGCTGCGCATGCCAGAAGGCCATGCCGAACAACGCCAGCGTCACCGTCGAAATGGCGCCCAGGAACACCGGCTTGAGCCGGCGGCGCCGCTCGGCATAGATGATGAAGGGGATCATCGCCGCCACCGACAGCAGCAGTACCGGCAGATAGAACTTCCAATGCGCGGCCGAGGCGAGCCCCAGCCCGTCGCGCAGGATGAGCGGCAGGACGGTGAACGTCGCCGTCAGCACCATGTGCAGGGTGAGGATGCCGAAATCCAGCCGTAGCAGCTCGGCATCGCGCAGCACCGCCAGGAACTGTCCGGGAACGGGTTCCGCATCGCGGTGCGGGCGGCTGATGGCGGGATTCGGCACCAGCAGATAGAGCATGGCGATCCCCAGGCAGGCGAGCACCGCCGTCAACCAGAAGATGCCGCTGATGCCGATCCAGTGATCCAGCACGGGACCCGCCAGCAGGGCGACCGAAAACGACAGTCCGATGCTCATGCCGATGACGGCCATGGCCTTGGTGCGCTGCTCCTCGCGGGTGAGATCGGCGGCCAGCGCCATCACGGCGGCGGCGATGGCCCCGGAACCCTGCAGCGCCCGGCCGAGGATCACGCCGTGGATGCTGGTCGACAGGGCCGCCACCACGCTGCCCAGGGCGAACAGCAGCAGCCCCGCCGCGATCACCGGCTTGCGGCCGAGACGGTCGGACAGGAGCCCGAAGGGGATCTGCAGCAGCGCCTGGGTCATGCCGTAGGCGCCGATGGCCAGCCCCATCAGGGCCGGGGTGGCCCCCTCGAGCTCCTCGGCGTACAGCGCGAAGACCGGCAGGATCATGAACAACCCCAGCATGCGCAAGGAGAAAATCCCTGCCAGCGTCACCGCCGCACGCCGCTCTCCGGACGTCATGCCATGGCGCTCGGTCGGGGACAGACTCACTGCCGGTCTACCTTTGATCAAACGAGATGAGGGGCCGTATAGTAGCAGGTTCCCCCGGGAGCCGAAAATCGACATGGACACCATACGGATACGCGGTGCGCGCACGCACAACCTCGCCAACATCGACCTGGAGCTCCCGCGCGACAAGCTGATCGTCATCACCGGCCTGTCCGGTTCCGGCAAGTCCTCGCTCGCCTTCGACACCATCTATGCGGAGGGCCAGCGCCGTTACGTGGAATCACTGTCGGCCTACGCGCGGCAGTTCCTGTCCATGATGGAGAAGCCCGACATCGACCACATCGAAGGTCTGTCGCCGGCCATCTCCATCGAACAGAAGTCCACCTCGCACAACCCGCGCTCGACCGTCGGCACGATCACCGAGATCTACGACTATCTGCGCCTGCTGTACGCGCGCGTCGGCACGCCGCAGTGCCCCGACCACGGCACGGTGCTGGAGGCCCAGACCGTCAGCCAGATGGTCGACCAGGTGCTGGCCCTGCCGGAAGGCACCCGGCTGATGCTGCTCGCGCCGGTGGTGCAGGAACGCAAGGGCGAGCACGTCGGCGTGCTGGAGGAGCTGCGCGCCCAGGGCTTCGTGCGCGCGCGCATCGACGGCAGGCTGGTGGAGCTCGATCAGCTGCCGACCCTGGACCTGCGGCGCAAGCACAGCATCGACGTCGTGGTCGACCGCATCAAGGTGCGCACCGACCTCGCGATCCGCCTGGCGGAATCCTTCGAGACCACGCTGCGCCTGTCGGACGGGCTGGCGCGCGTCGCCTTCATGGACGAGCCGGAACGCGGGGAGCTGGTGTTCTCTGCCAAGTTCGCCTGCCCGACCTGCGGCTATTCGTTGAGCGAACTCGAGCCGCGGCTGTTCTCGTTCAACAATCCCGTCGGCGCCTGTCCGGTCTGTGACGGCCTGGGCGTCAAGCAGTATTTCGACCCGGCGCGCGTCGTCGCCCATCCGCAGCTCAGCCTGGCAGGCGGGGCGGTGCGCGGCTGGGACCAGCGCAACGCCTATTATTTCCAGCTCATCAGCTCGCTGGCCGACCATTACGGCTTCGACATCGAGACGCCGTTCGAAGAGCTGCCGGAGAAGATCCGCCAGGTCGTCCTGTACGGCTCGGGCCGCGAGACCATCGAATTCCAGTACGTCACCGAGCGCAGCGGCTTCACCATCCGCCGCCACACCTTCGAGGGCATCATCCCCAACATGGAGCGCCGCTACCACGAGACGGAGTCCAACGTGGTGCGCGACGAGCTGGCGAAATACCTCAGCACCCAGCCCTGTCCGGACTGCGCCGGCACGCGCCTGAACCGTTCGGCCCGGCACGTGTTCGTCGCCGGCCAGGCGCTGCCCGATGTGGCCGCGCTGCCGGTGGGCCGTGCCCGGACGTTCTTCGCCGGGCTGAAGCTCGAGGGCCGCCGCGGCGAGATCGCCGCGAAGATTCTCAAGGAGATCGGCGAGCGCCTGGACTTCCTGGTCAACGTCGGCCTCGATTATCTGTCGCTGGAACGCAGCGCGGACACCCTGTCCGGCGGCGAGGCGCAGCGCATCCGCCTGGCCAGCCAGATCGGGGCCGGGCTGGTCGGCGTGATGTACATTCTCGATGAACCCTCCATCGGCCTGCACCAGCGCGACAACCAGCGCCTGCTGAACACGCTCACCTATCTGCGCGACCTCGGCAACACCGTGATCGTCGTCGAGCACGACGAGGACGCCATCCGCAGCGCCGATCACGTCGTCGACATGGGGCCGGGCGCCGGTGTCCACGGTGGTCGCGTCGTGGCCCAGGGGACACCCGCCGAGATCATGGCCGATCCGCAGTCGCTGACCGGCCAGTATCTCTCCGGCCGACGCCGCATCGAGGTGCCGACCCGGCGCGTGCCCCGCGACCCCGCGCGGCTGCTGCGCGTGCGCGGCGCACGCGGCAACAACCTCAAAGGCGTGGATCTCGAAATCCCCGCGGGCCTGATGACCTGCGTCACCGGCGTCTCGGGCTCAGGCAAGTCCACGCTCATCAACGACACGCTGCATCTGTATGCGGCACGCGAACTCAACAATGCCACCACCGAACCGGCCCCTTGCGATGCCGTCGAAGGCCTGGAACTGTTCGACAAGGTGGTGGACATCGACCAGAGCCCCATCGGCCGCACGCCGCGCTCCAACCCCGCCACCTACACCGGCCTGTTCACGCCCATCCGCGACCTGTTCTCCGGCACCCAGGAAGCGCGCTCGCGCGGTTACAAGGTCGGACGCTTCAGCTTCAACGTGAAGGGCGGCCGCTGCGAGGCCTGTCAGGGCGACGGCGTCATCAAGGTGGAGATGCATTTCCTGCCCGATATCTACGTGCCCTGCGACGTCTGCCACGGCCAGCGCTACAACCGCGAGACGCTGGAGATCCGCTACAAGGGCCGGAACATCCACGAGGTGCTGGAGATGACGGTGGAGGATGCCCTGGAATTCTTCAGCGCCGTGCCCGTCATCGCGCGCAAGCTGCAGACGCTCATGGACGTGGGGCTGTCGTACATCCGCCTGGGCCAGAACGCCACGACACTGTCCGGCGGCGAGGCGCAGCGCGTGAAGCTCGCGCGCGAACTGTCCAAGCGCGACACCGGCAATACGCTCTACATCCTCGACGAACCGACCACCGGCCTGCACTTCCACGACATCGAGCAGCTGCTCACCGTGCTGCATCGGCTGCGCGACCACGGCAACACCATCGTGGTCATCGAGCACAATCTGGATGTCATCAAGACATCGGACTGGGTCGTTGACCTGGGTCCGGAAGGCGGTGACAAGGGCGGGCAGATCATCGCGGCGGGCACGCCCGAGGAGATCGCCGCCGTATCCGGCTCCTACACGGGGCAGTTCCTGGCGCCGCTGCTGGCCCCCGGAATCCGGCCCGCGCCGAAGACGCGCCGCGACACCAAGGCCAAGGCCGGGACCAAGGCGCGCGGTTGATGCATCAGGCGGCGGTGCGCACGCGCACGAACGCCGTCGACACCTGCAGCAGATAGCCGGCCAGGCCGAGTGCGGCGGGGAGCGGCGCGAACGCGGCGCCTGCGAGGGTCAGCGCGGCGCTTGCCCAGAAGGCCGCCATCCGCAGGCCGCCGACGGCGGGCAGGCGCGCACGCATCGCCGCGGGCGCGGGCGTCACGCGCCCGGGCCAGCGCCAGATCGGCAGCAGGTGGCTCGAGGCGCCGGTGACCAGCGGCAGCAGGAACAGATACAGCAGCAGCGCGAGTGCCCCATCCGCGCCCACCAGCCCGTAACCGTGGGCCAGTCCCGCCGCCAGGACCAGCAGCCAGCCGGCGCCGGCGGCCACCAGCACGAACCCCGCCCCGTCCGACACCCGCCAGGGCCGCCGATAGTGCGCCAGGACCCGCAGCATCACGAGCATCGGCCAGGTCCATGCCAGCACGCCGGCCACGGCTGCGGGCGGCCAGAACGCCGCGCCCAGGGCGATCAGCACGGTGCCCGTCAAGGCTACAGGCAACTGACTGCGCAGGAACGGATGGGCCTGCGGATCCTGCACGCCCATTGCCGTCGGCAGCAGCACCCGCAGCGTACCGATGGCGGTAAGCCCCAGGAATCCGAACAGGTTGAGATGCAGGTGCAGTACGCGCGTCACGGCCCAGTGTTCCGACCAGAGGGCGCGCGCGGTGATCAGGGCCAGGGCCGCAACCAGGGCGATAAGCGCAAACAGATACCAATCCAGGCCTGGATGCGGCGTGCCGAAGCTGCGCGCCCGCCGGCGCCAGGCCCAGGCGATCTCCAGCGCGACGACGAGCAGCGCCGCGGCCGCGATGCCGGGTAACAGCATCGGCCGGTGGTGCAGGGCGAGGACGGCGCAGACGCCCAGCACGAAGGCCGCCACCGGCAGGAACAGGACCGCGCCCCGTGCCGGGGCGCTGCGGGTCAGCACGGGGATGAAATACAGCATGGCGCCGAGGATCAGCGGCATGACACCCATGGCGAACAGCACGTGGCGCCACACCGCCGCCGGCGCCGACTGCCCGGACAGGCCGGCAAGCAGTGCAACCAGCGACGCGAACACCAGACCGACGAGAACCCGCGCGCTCACTGCCGCTCCTGGAAACGCACCTCGTCCCCCACCGCCAGTCCGACGACATCGCTCGCCCGGCCCTGATTGACGGCGATCTCGACGAGGCCGTTGGCATTGCCGTACCAGAACGCCCGACCCCGCCCCACCTCCGAGAACGTCCATGCGTGGCGCAGACGCAGGCGTCCGGCTTCGAGGACGTCATCCTCCCCCAGGCCGGCGACGCGCATGCCGGTCATGAGATTGCCGTAGCGATCCACGTACACGATGCGGGCGAGATCGTCCGGCCAGTCCTGCCGCAGCCGCGCGGCGGGTTCCACCGGCTGGCCGGGCACCGAGTCGCCGCGCGCGAGACGGGCCGCGACCGGCGCGAACAGATCCCGCCCGTGAAAGGTCCGCGACAGGCGCTGCGGGCGCCAGTCGATGTCCCACCACTGCAGGTTCGCTGCGCGCCGCGCGATGACGTTGAACAGGCCGTTGTCGGGGCCGACGTACCAGCGGCCATCGGCGCGCACCACGGCCGCGCGGCGCCCGCCGCCCACACCGGGATCGACGACCCCGAGGAACACAGTGCCCGGCGCGAACTCCTCGACGTACGCCGCCAGCAGATAGGCCGCGCCCTGGATTCCGAAGGCCGGCAGATCGGCGAACAGATCGATCACCGGCACCCCCGGCGCCTCACGCGCGAGCACAGCCTTCATCTGCCCCATGTAGGGCCCGGCACTGCCGAAATCCGTGGCGATCACGATCATGCGACGCCCTCCGACCACCACTATCCCATAGCCACGAAATCCACGAAACCCACGAAATGTATTATGGCAGCCCACATGATTTGCGTTCGCGGGTTTCGCGGGTTTCGTGGCCATCGGAAACGAAAAAGGCCGGGCAGTGCCCGGCCTTCGTGCGTCTTGCAGAGCGCAGCTTATTCCGCCGCGGCTTCCGCCGCAGGCTCCGGTCGGTCGACCAGCTCGACCAGGGCCATCGGGGCGCTGTCACCGGGGCGGAAGCCCATCTTCAGGATGCGCATATAGCCACCCGGACGCTCCTTGTAGCGCGGACCCAGCTCGTTGAACAGCTTGGTCACGATATCACGGTCGCGCAGGCGCGCGAACGCGATGCGGCGCTTGTGGACGGTGTCCGTCTTGGCCAGGGTGATGAGCGGCTCCGCCACCTTGCGCAGCTCCTTGGCCTTCGGCACCGTCGTCTTGATCACTTCATGATTCAGCAGCGATGCGGTCAGGTTGCGCAGCATGGCCTTGCGGTGACTGCTGTTGCGGCTCAGCTGCCGTCCGGTATTACGGTGACGCATGGTAAAACCCTCTGAAATTCTGAGGGGCTAGGGGTTAGGAGCTAGGGGTTGAAGAGAGCGGTCATCGCCCCCTACTAGCCCCTGATCCCTAGCCCCTAATCCCGGTAATTAAGCGCTTGCCTTCTCTCTGCTCAGACCAGCGGGCGGCCAGTTCTCCAGACGCATGCCCAGTGACAGGCCGTGCGAGGCCAGCACGTCCTTGATCTCGGTGAGCGACTTCTTGCCCAGGTTGGGGGCCTTGAGCAGCTCCACCTCGGTGCGCTGGATCAGATCGCCGATGAAGTAGATGCTCTCCGCCTTCAGGCAGTTCGCCGACCGCACGGTGAGTTCCAGATCATCGACCGGGCGCAGCAGAATCGGATCGATATCCGCGGAACGGGCCTCCACCTGCTCCACTTCCTTGCCCTGCAGGTCCACGAACACGGACAGCTGCTCCTGCAGGATCGTCGCGGCGCGGCGCACGGCCTCTTCCGGGTCGATCGTGCCGTTGGTCTCGATGTCGATGACCAGCTTGTCCAGGTCGGTGCGCTGCTCGACGCGCGCACGGTCCACCGCGTAGGTCACCTTGCTGACCGGGCTGAAAGACGCATCCAGCTGCAGGCTGCCGATGGGGCGGTCACCACCCTCGACGCCATCGCGCTGACTGGCCGGCTGATAGCCGCGGCCCTTGGCGACCTTCAGGGTCATGTTCAGCTCGCCGGCCTTGGTCAGGTTGGCGATGATGTGGCCCGAGTTCATGATCTCGACGTCGTGGTCCAGGACGATATCGCCCGCGGTCACCACGCCCGGCCCCTTTTTCTTCAGGGTCAGCATGGCCTCGTCACGGCTGTGCATCTTGAGCGCCAGACCCTTCAGGTTCAGCAGGATATCGATGACATCCTCCTGCACGCCTTCGATGGTCGAATATTCGTGCAGGACGCCCTCGATCTCGACGTTGACCACGGCCGCGCCCGGCATGGACGACAGCAGAATGCGGCGCAGCGCGTTGCCGAGGGTATGGCCGAAGCCGCGCTCCAGCGGCTCGATCGTAACCTTGGCATGCCGGTCATTGATCGTCTGAATGTCGACAATGCGCGGCTTGAGGAATTCGTTGACCTTGCCCTGCATGGAAAGTCCTCTCTCCTAAATCGCTTACTTGGAGTACAGCTCCACCACCAGCTGCTCGTTGATTTCCGGCGGCAGTTCGCTGCGTTCCGGCCGTGATTTGAAGACGCCTTCCATCTTCTTCGCGTCGACGCTCACCCAGTCCGAGATCCCGCGCTGCTGCGAGACTTCGACGGCGCTCTGGATGCGCAACTGGTTGCGGGCCTTCTCCGAGACCGCGATCACATCGTTCGGGCTCACCTGCGCCGAGGGAATGTTCAGCTTGTGGCCGTTCACGGTCACGGCATTGTGACGGACCAGCTGGCGCGCCTCCGCACGCGAGGCCGCGAAACCCATGCGGTACACCACGTTGTCGAGGCGGCACTCGAGGAGCTGCAGCAGGTTCTCACCGGTCGAACCCTTGCGGCGCGCGGCCTCGGTGTAATATTTGTGGAACTGGCTTTCGAGCACGCCATAGATGCGGCGCAGCTTCTGCTTCTCGCGCAGCTGACCCGCGTAGTCCGACAGGCGGGTGCGACGCTGGCCGTGCTGACCGGGCGGGAACGGGCGGTTCTCCACCGGGCACTTGCTCGTGTAGCACTTCTCGCCCTTCAGGAACAGCTTGCCGCCTTCACGGCGGCACTGACGGCATTTGGAACCGGTATACTTGGCCATTTCGACTCCAGCTAAATTCTATCGTTCAGACGCGGCGCTTTTTCGGCGGACGGCAGCCGTTATGCGGAATGGGCGTCACATCCTGGATATTGGTGACCTTGAAACCCACCGTGTGCAATGCACGAACGGCGGAATCACGGCCCGGGCCTGGCCCCTTCACCATCACCTCGACGTTCTTCAGGCCGAACTCCTGCGCCGCCTTGCCGGCACGCTCCGCCGCGACCTGGGCCGCGAACGGGGTGCTCTTGCGCGAGCCGCGGAAACCGGAACCGCCCGACGTCGCCCAGGACAGCGCATTGCCCTGGCGGTCGGTGATGGTGATGATGGTGTTGTTGAAGGAGGCGTGAACGTGGACGATGCCGTCGACGACGTTCTTCTTGACCTTCTTCTTGGTGCGAGGAGCCGGTTTAGCCATAAATTCCTAGTCTCGATTCTCAGCGCCGGAGCCTTCCGGCTTGTTCACGATGGTGCGTGCAGCCCGGACCGCCTACTTGCGGATCGGGCGCCGCGGACCCTTGCGGGTACGGGCATTGGTACGGGTACGCTGGCCGCGCAACGGCAGACCACGGCGATGGCGCAGGCCACGGTAGCAGCCCAGATCCATCAGGCGCTTGATGCTCATGGACACGGTGCGGCGCAGGTCGCCCTCGACGGTGTACTTGCCCACTTCGGTGCGCAGCGCCTCGACCTCACCTTCGGCCAAGTCTTTGATTTTCCGGTCCGGCGGGATACCGGCCGCGGTGCAGATGGCTTGCGCACGGGTGCGGCCGATGCCGTAAATGGCCGTCAAGGCGATAACGGCATGCTTGTTCACCGGGATGTTGATACCAGCAATACGGGCCATTCAGGCTCTCCTAACACAATCTCAAGACGACCCACGACCGGGAAACGCGCAAGGGTACCCCGCGGGTCGAAAAAAATCAATTACCGGACCGCCACCTGGGCTGGATCCCCAGCACATCCACCAGGGCGGCGGCCACGGTGCGGTTCGGATATCCCACGACTGCGCTCAGCCCTGCCGCTGCTTGTGGCGGGCATCCTTGCAGATCACACGGACCACGCCCTTGCGGCGGACGATCTTGCAGTTGCGGCAGATCTTTTTCACAGAGGCTCTAACTTTCATGACTACACCCAACTGGTTAGCAATATTTCAACCGGTCGCCGACGGTCGCTCC
The DNA here is from genome assembly GCA_964458835.1 of uncultured Gammaproteobacteria bacterium. Taxonomy (GTDB): domain Bacteria; phylum Pseudomonadota; class Gammaproteobacteria; order Thiohalobacterales; family Thiohalobacteraceae; genus JAHJQQ01. The sequence goes on from CAYWKV010000014.1 coordinate 9,446, forward strand.
CGCCGCGTCCGCATTCTTCAGCGCAGCAGCCCGGCCTTGCCCTGGCTCTTCAGGTTGGCCTTCTTCATCAGCCCCTCGTACTGGTGGGACATCAGATGGGCCTGCACCTGGGCCATGAAGTCCATGACCACCACCACGATGATCAGCAGGGACGTGCCGCCGAAATAGAACGGCACGTTCCAGTACAGAATCAGGAACTCCGGCATCAGACACACCGCGGTGATGTAGATGGCGCCGGCGAGGGTCAACCGGGTCATCACGCCGTCGATGTACCGTGCCGTCTGTTCGCCCGGCCGGATCCCGGGGATGAACGCGCCGGATTTCTTCAGGTTGTCCGCCGTTTCACGCGCATTGAACACCAGCGCCGTGTAGAAAAAACAGAAGAACACGATCGCCAGCGCGTACAGCAGCACGTACAACGGCTGCCCCGGCGACAGCGTGTTCGCAATATCCTTCAACCACCCCATGCCTTCGCCGGCACCGAACCAGCTGCCCAGCGTCGCCGGGAACAGGATGATGCTCGAGGCGAAGATCGGCGGGATCACACCCGACATATTCAGCTTCAGCGGCAGATGGGTGCTCTGCGCCGCATACACCTGGCGTCCCTGCTGCCGTCGCGCATAGTTCACGGTAATCCGCCGCTGTCCGCGCTCGACGAAGACCACGAAGGCCGTCACCCCCAAGGCCAGGGCGAACAGGAACAGGATCGTCAGCACGTTCATCTCGCCTGTGCGCGCCAGTTCCAGAGTACCGCCGATCGCCGCCGGCAGACCGGCCACGATACCCGCAAAGATGATGATCGAGATGCCGTTGCCGACACCGCGCTCCGTGATCTGCTCGCCCAGCCACATCAGGAACATGGTCCCGGTAACCAGCGTCACCACCGTCGTCAGCACGAACGACGGACCGGACGCGATGACCAGCGGCGCGTTGCCGAATGACTGCCCCTGCAGGCCGACCGCGATGCCGATCGCCTGCAGCGTCGCCAGGCCGACCGTGCCGTAGCGCGTATACTGCGTGATCTTGCGGCGTCCTGCCTCGCCTTCCTTCTTCAACTGCTCGAGGCTGGGAACCGTCACGGTCAGCATCTGGATGATGATCGACGCCGAGATGTACGGCATGATCCCCAGCGCGAACATCGACAGACGTTCCAGCGCGCCACCCGAGAACATATTGAACATGTCCAGGATGGTGCCGCGCTGCTGGTCGGCCAGCGACGCGAGCACGTGCGGATCCACGCCCGGCACCGGGATGAAGGTACCGAGGCGATACACGATCAGCGCACCCAGCACGAACCACAGGCGCTGACGCAACTCCTTGAGCCTGCCCAGGTCGCCGACGGTTCCTGCCAGTGTCGAGGCCGGGCCTGCCACTTAGTCTTCGACCTTGCCGCCGGCTGCTTCGATCGCGGCCCGCGCGCCCTTGGTCACGCCGACGCCCCGCAGCGTCACGGCCTTGGCCAGCTCGCCCGACAGGATGACCTTGGCCTGCTGGATCTCGTCGCCGATCACGCCGGCCGCCTTCAGCGCCAGCAGATCGATGACCTCGGCGTCGACCTTGGCCAGTTCGTTGAGACGGACCTCCGCGCGCGTGCGGCCGATGCGGGACTTGAAACCCACCTTCGGCAGCCGGCGCTGCAGCGGCATCTGGCCGCCTTCGAAGCCGACCTTGTGAAAGCCGCCGGCGCGCGAGGTCTGGCCCTTGTGGCCGCGACCGCAGGTCTTGCCCAGGCCGGAACCGATGCCGCGACCGACGCGCTTGGGCGACTGCTTGCTGCCGGCGCCAGGTTTGATGGTGTTCAGCCGCATGTCACGCTTCCTCAACCTGCAACATATAAGAGACTTTGTTGATCATGCCGCGCACTTCCGGCGTATCGATCACTTCCACGGTATGGTGTATGCGGCGCAGGCCGAGACCGGCGACACACGCCTTGTGCTTCTCGACGCGGCCATTGAGGCTGCGCACCAGAGTGACTTTGAGCTTCTTCTGACCGGCCATGACTTACCCCAGGATTTCCTTCACTGACTTGCCGCGCTTGGCCGCGATCTGCTGGGGCGAATGCATCCGCTCCAGGCCATCGATGGTGGCACGCACGACATTGATCGGGTTGTTGGAGCCGATGCACTTGGCCAGCACGTCCTTGACGCCCAGCACCTCGAGCACCGCGCGCATGGCGCCGCCGGCGATGATGCCGGTACCTTCGGAGGCCGGCTGCATGTAGACCTTGGCAGCGCCGTGGATGCCGTTCACGGCGTACTGCAGAGTGCCTTCGCGCAGGTTGATGGTGCGCATGTTGCGGCGCGCGCTGTCCATCGCCTTCTGGATCGCGACCGGCACTTCACGCGCCTTGCCCGTGCCGAAGCCGACCCGGCCGTTGCCGTCGCCGACTACCGTCAGCGCTGCGAAGCCGAACTGGCGCCCGCCCTTCACCACCTTGGCCACGCGATTCACCGCAACCAGTTTCTCGAGAAGGCCGTCGCCCTGAGCCTGTGCGTCAACACTCGACATGATTCAATCTACCCTTAGAATTGGAGGCCGGCTTCGCGGGCGGCATCCGCCAGCGCCTTCACCCGGCCGTGATACTTAAACCCGGAACGGTCGAACGCCACCTTGGTGACACCCGCCGCCTTGGCCTTCTCGGCAATCAGCTTACCGACCGCGACCGCCGCGCCGGCATTGCCGGTGGACGCCAGTTCGCTGCGCAGCTGCTTGTCCAACGTCGATGCCGCGGCCACGACCTGCTCGCCGTTGGGCGCGATGACCTGGGCATACATATGGCGCGGCGTGCGGAAGATGCACAGCCGAAAATCGCCGGTCTGGTGGATGCGTGCCCGGGCCTTGCGTGCGCGGCGCAAACGTACTGTCTTCTTGTCCATAAATGCCACCCTGGAACCTGTTTCCCGCCGGCGCGGAACCCGTAGGCGGGCCGTCCGGACACTGTCGATTCATCCGTCAGCGAATTACTTCTTCTTCGCTTCCTTCCGCATGATCACTTCGTCGGAATATTTCACGCCCTTGCCCTTGTAGGGTTCCGGCGGACGGTAGGCGCGGATGTCCGCGGCCACCTGGCCGACCTTCTGGCGGTCGCTGCCGCGCACGACGATTTCCGTCTGGCTCGGCGTCTCGATGGTGACGCCCTCCGGCACGGCGTAGTTGACCGGATGCGAGAAACCCAACGTCAGGTTGAGCACCTTGCCCTGGGCCTGGGCGCGGTAACCGACGCCGACCAGCTCCAGCTTGCGCTCGAAACCCTTGCTCACGCCGGTGACCAGGTTGTCGATCAGCGCGCGCGCGGTGCCGGCCTGCGCCCAGGCGCCTGGCTCGTCGTTGTGCGCGGCGAAGATCAGCTGGGAACCGTCCTGCTTCACCTCGACCAGGCTATGGATCTTCTGCTGAAGGCTGCCCTTCGGGCCCTTCACGCTCACCTCGGTGCCATTGATGGTGACTTCGACGCCCTTCGGCAGTTCAACTGGCTTTTTGGCAACTCTCGACATGACTCTGCCCTATCAGCAAACGGTGCACAGCACCTCGCCACCCTCGCCGAGGGCGCGCGCTTCACGGTCGCTCATCACACCCTTGGAGGTGGATACGATGGCGACACCCAGACCGCCCAGAATCTTGGGCAGCTCGTCCTTACCCTTGTAGATGCGCAGAGCCGGACGGCTGACACGCTGCAGGGACTCGATCACCGGCCGCCCCTCATAGTACTTGAGGACGACGGTCAGCTGCGGCTTGCCACCCGCATCCTGCACGGCGAAGTCGCTGATGTAGCCCTCGTTCTTGAGAACGTTGGCCACGGCCTGCTTGGCCTTGGACGCCGGCATGGTGACCTGCGCCTTGTTGGCCGCCTGGCCGTTGCGGATGCGGGTCAGAAGATCCGCGATTGGGTCCGACATGCTCATCTACTGAATCCTCGATTCTCTATATCTCGCTGCGCTTACCAGCTGGCCTTCACCAGGCCGGGGACATCGCCGCGCATGGCGGCTTCGCGCAGCTTGTTGCGGCACAGACCGAACTTGCGGTACACGGCGTGCGGCCGGCCGGTGATGCGGCAGCGGCGCTGGATCCGCGCCGGGCTGGCGTCGCGCGGCAGCTTCTGCAGCTGGGCGACGGCCGCGGCGCGCTCTTCATAGGACGCCTTCGGGTTGCGGATGGCCTCTTTCAATTCCGCGCGCTTGGCAGCGTACTTGGCGACCGTCTGCATCCGCTTGAGCTCGCGGGCCTTCATGGATTTCTTTGCCATCTGACTTGAATCCTCAGTTGCGGAACGGGAAGTTGAACGCCGCCAGCAGCGCCTTGGCTTCCGCGTCGGTCTTGGCCGTGGTGGTGATGGTGATATCCATCCCCCGCAGGGCGTCGACCTTGTCGTAGTCGATTTCCGGGAAGATGATCTGCTCACGCACACCCATGCTGTAGTTGCCGCGGCCATCGAAGGACTTGCCGTTCAGCCCGCGGAAGTCGCGAATGCGCGGGATGGCGATGGTGATCAGCCGATCCAGGAACTCGTACATGTGCGCGCGGCGCAGGGTGACCTTGCAGCCGATGGGCCAGCCTTCGCGGATTTTGAATCCGGCCACCGCCTTGCGGGCGTGCGTAACCACGACCTTCTGGCCGGCGATCTTTTCCATGTCGCCCACGGCGTTCTCGATGATCTTCTTGTCACCGACCGCCTCGCCCACACCCATGTTCAGGGTGATCTTGGTAATCTTGGGCACTTCCATGACATTCTTGTAACCAAACTGCTGCATGAGCTGTTTGATCACGCTGTCCCGGTAGTGCTGCTGCAATCTCGCCATGGCTCTAACCTGCCCGCTCAGACGTCCACGACTTCATTCGTGGACTTGAAATACCGAACCTTCCGGCCGTCTTCCAACGTCCGGATACCCACGCGGTCGCCCTTCTTGGACTGCGGATTGTACAGCATCACGTTGGAGGCATGGATGGCAGCCTCCTTCTCGATGATACCGCCCGACACGCCGGCCTGAGGATTTGGACGCGTGTGACGCTTCACGATGTTCACGTTCTCGACGATCAATCGATCCTCGTCGATGACACGGAGCACGGAACCGCGCTTGCCCTTGTCGCGACCGGCAATGACGATCACCTCGTCGCCTTTCTTGATCCTGCGCATGACGAAACCCTATCTGCCTTAAAGCACTTCTGGGGCAAGCGAGACGATCTTCATGAACTTCTCGCTGCGCAATTCACGGGTTACCGGCCCGAAGATACGGGTGCCGATAGGCTCCAACTTGTTGTTCAGAAGCACCGCTGCGTTGGTATCGAAGCGCACGACCGAACCGTCCGGACGACGCACGCCCTTGCGGGTGCGCACCACCACCGCATTGTACACTTCGCCCTTCTTGACCTTGCCGCGCGGAATCGCTTCCTTCACGCTGACCTTGATCACGTCGCCGATACCGGCATAGCGGCGGTGTGAGCCGCCCAGCACCTTGATGCACTGCACCTGGCGGGCCCCGCTGTTATCCGCAGCGAACAACATGGTCTGCATCTGAATCATGATTTAATCCTGACCAGCAAATTACTGAAAACCGTCTCAACCAAGCCCGACGGGCCCGCCCACTCAGATCGCTTTCTCGACAACCTCGACCAGCGTCCAGGACTTGGTCTTGGAGATCGGCCGGCACTGGCGGATCGTCACCAGGTCGCCTTCCTGACACTGGTTGTTCTCGTCGTGCACGTGAAGCTTGGTGGAGCGACGGATGTACTTGCCATACACCGGGTGCTTGACCACGCGGTCGATTTTCACCGTGACGGACTTGTCCATCTTGTTGCTCACCACACGACCGGTGAGCGTACGCTCGATCTTCTCGCTCGCGCTCATGCTGCGTTACCTGCTTTGGCCTGTTCGTTCAGCACCGTCTTGATACGGGCAATGTCCTTGCGCACACGCTGGAAATGGTGCGGGCGGGCCAGCTGGCCGGTCGCACGCTGCATACGCAGGTTGAATTCCTCGCGCAACAGGCCCTTCAGTTCTTCGCGCAATTCCGCGGCGGTCTTGGCTCTCAGTTCAGTCGCGTTCATCACATCACCGTCCGGGTCACGAAGGTGGTCTGCACCGGCAGTTTCGCAGCCGCCAGCTTGAAAGCCTCGCGGGCGATCTCTTCCGTCACACCTTCAATCTCATACAACACGCGGCCGGGCTGTACCCGGGCCACCCAGTACTCGACGTTGCCCTTGCCGCTGCCCATACGCACTTCCAGGGGCTTCTTGGTGATCGGCACGTCGGGGAACACGCGGATCCAGATCTTGCCGCCGCGCTTGACGTGGCGGGTGATCGCCCGGCGCGCCGCCTCGATCTGGCGCGCGGTAACACGGCCGCGGGTGGTCGCCTTGAGCGCGAACTCACCGAAGCTCACGCGGTTGCCGGAAGTCGCCAGGCCGGTATTGCGACCCTTGTGCTGCTTGCGGAATTTGGTTCTTTTCGGCTGCAACATGGTTTAACTGCTCCCCTTAATTGCCCGCAGCCTTCTTCGCGGGCTCCGCCTCGGCGGACTGCTCCGCGGAGTCAAACACTTCGCCCTTGAAGATCCAGACCTTCACACCGATGACGCCGTAGGTCGTGCGCGCTTCCGCGAAACCGTAGTCGATGTCGGCGCGCAGGGTGTGCAGCGGCACGCGGCCTTCGCGATACCACTCGCTGCGCGCGATCTCGGCACCGTTCAAGCGGCCGGCGACGTTGATTCGGATGCCCTGGGCGCCCAGACGCATGGAGTTGGTTACGGCGCGCTTCATGGCACGGCGGAACATGATGCGGCGCTCCAGCTGCTGGGCGACGCTCTCGGCGACCAGCTGTGCGTCGAGTTCGGGCTTGCGCACTTCCTCGATGTTGATGTGCACCGGAATGCCCATCTTCGCGGACACTTCCTTGCGCAGCGCCTCGATGTCCTCGCCCTTCTTGCCGATCACGATGCCGGGACGGGCCGTGTGTACGGTGATCATGGCATTGCGCGCCGGGCGCTCGATCTGAATCCGGCTCACCGAGGCATGCGCGAGCTTCTTCTTGAGGAAGTCGCGGACCTCGAGGTCCTTGTTCAGATAGTCGGCATAGTTGCGGGAGTCCGCGAACCACGTGGACGTCCAGCCCTTGACGATGCCCAGGCGGATGCCTGTTGGATGTACTTTCTGACCCATTCCGAGTTCTCTCTCGTATCCAGTTTTACGGGTTCCGCCCCGTGGGGCGGAACCCTGAATGCTACCGCTATCTCCGGCGTTACTTCTTGTCGCCCACCGTCACGGTGATGTGACTCATGCGTTTGATGATGCGGTTGCCGCGACCCTTGGCGCGCGCGTGCATCCGCTTCATGGTCGGACCCTCGTCGACGCAGATCGCAGCGACCTTCAGCTCGTCGATGTCGGCACCCTCGTTGTGCTCGGCGTTGGCGATCGCCGACTCCAGCACCTTGCGGACCATGCCGGCCGCCTTCTTGTTGCTGAACATCAGCGTCTGCAGCGCGCGCTCGACGGGCAGGCCGCGGACCTGGTCGGCCACCAGACGGCACTTCTGGGGCGAAATCCGCGCAAAACGCAATTTGGCACTGACTTGCATCGGATGTCTCCCTTACTTCGACTTCTTGTCGGCCGCGTGACCCTTGAAGGTGCGGGTCGCCGCGAATTCGCCGAGCTTGTGACCGATCATGTTTTCGTTGACCAGTACCGGCACGTGCTGCCGCCCGTTGTGCACTGCGATGGTCAGACCGACCATATCCGGCATCACCATGGAACGGCGCGACCAGGTCTTGATCGGCTTCTTGCTGTTCGTAGCAACGGCCTCTTCCACCTTCTTGGCGAGGTGAAGATCAACGAAAGGCCCTTTTTTCACTGAACGTGGCACGGTTACGACCTCTCAATGCTTACTTCTTGTTACGCCGGCGGACGATCATGCTGTCGGTGCGCTTGTTCTTGCGCGTCTTGTAGCCCTTCGTCGGCATGCCCCACGGCGACACCGGATGACGGCCGCCCGAGGTGCGGCCTTCGCCGCCGCCGTGCGGATGGTCGACCGGGTTCATGACCACGCCGCGCACGGTGGGACGGACGCCCCGCCAGCGCTTCGCGCCCGCCTTGCCCAGCGAACGCAGGTTGTGCTCGGAATTGCCAACCTCGCCGATGGTGGCGCGGCATTCGCAATGTACCTTGCGCATCTCGCCCGAGCGCACGCGCAGCGTGGCGTAGTCGCCTTCGCGCGCAACCAGCTGCGCCGAGGTGCCGGCGCTGCGGGCGATCTGGCCGCCCTTGCCGGCCTTCAGCTCGATGTTGTGCACCTGGGTGCCCACCGGGATGTTGCGCAACGGCATGGCGCTGCCCGGCTTGATCGGCGCATCCGCACCGGACAGCACCGGCATGCCGACTTCCAGCCCCTGCGGGGCGAGGATGTAGCGGCGCTCGCCGTCGGCGTACAGCACCAGCGCGATGTGCGCGCTGCGGTTCGGGTCGTATTCCAGGCGCTCGACACGGCCGGCGACGCCGTCCTTGTTGCGCTTGAAGTCGATCACACGGTACTTCTGCTTGTGCCCGCCGCCCTTGTGGCGCGTGGTGATCCGCCCGTCATTGTTGCGGCCGCCCGTCTTGGTTTTCTTTTCGACCAGCGCGGCGAAGGGCTCGCCCTTGTGCAGGCCCTCGGTGACCGAACGGACGACGAAGCGACGCCCCGCGGATGTCGGTTTTGCTTTAACGATAGCCATTACTCAAAACCTTGCTCAGTTGAGCGACGCGCCCGCGGGCGATCACTCGGCTCCCATGAAATTGATGTCGCTGCCCTCGGCCAGCGTCACGAACGCCTTTTTCCAGCCGGAGCGCTTGCCGAAGGTCTGACCGAAGCGCTTGACCTTGCCGCGCACGTTGGACACCTGCACGCCCGTGACCTTCACGTCGAACAGCATCTCGACAGCCTGGCGGATCTCCGGCTTGGTCGCATCCGACACCACCTTGAACGCATACTGGCGGTTGCTGTCGGCCAGCCGTGCGGTCTTCTCGGACATCAGCGGCGCCAGCAGCACCTTCATCAAACGCGCGTCACTCATGCCAGCCTCTCCTCGAAGCGCTTCAGCGTGTCCACCGTCATCAGCACCTTACCGAAACCGATCAGGCTGACCGGGTCAGCGCTCACGGAATCGCACACGCCCACGTGATAGAGATTGCGCGCGGCGAGATAGAGATTCATGTCGGCGTCGTCGTTGACGATCAGCACGTCGTCCAGCTCCATGTCCTTGAGCTTGGCGACCAGCTCCTTGGTCTTGGGGGCGGATACCGCGAAGGATTCCACCACGACCAGACGGTCCTGGCGCACGAGCTCCGACAGGATCGCAGCCATCGCGCCGCGATACATCTTCTTGTTGACCTTCTGCGAATAGTCGCGCGGACGCGCCGCGAACGTCGTGCCACCGCCCCGCCACAGCGGGCTGCGAATGGTACCAGAACGCGCGCGCCCTGTCCCCTTCTGGCGCCACGGCTTGGCGCCACCGCCGCTGACCTCGGAACGGGTCTTCTGCGCCTTGGTGCCCTGGCGCGCGCCGGCCAGCACGGCCGTCACGACCTGGTGAACCAGGGCCTCGTTGAATTCGCGCCCGAAGGTCACGTCGGAAACGGCAACGGACTTACCACCTTTGACCTGCAGTTCCATCTCTGCGCCCTCTTAACCCTTGACCGCCGGACGGACGATCAGATCGCCGCCCTTGGCCCCGGGCACCGCGCCCTTGACCAGAATGAGATTGCGCTCGGCGTCCACGCGCACCACTTCCAGGCTCTGCGCGACGCGCCGCACGTTGCCCATATGGCCGGCCATCTTCTTGCCCTTGAACACACGGCCCGGCGACTGATTCTGACCGATCGACCCCGCGGAACGATGGGACAGCGAGTTGCCATGGGTGGCGTCGCCCATGGTGAAGTTGTGGCGCTTGATGGTGCCGGCGAAGCCCTTGCCGATGGTGGTGCCGGTCACGTCGACCTTCTGGCCGGCCTGGAACATGTCGGCCTTGATCTCGGCACCCACGGTCAGGTCCGCACCCTCACCCTCGGCGAGGCGGAACTCCCACAGGCCGCGACCGGGCTGCACGCTGGCCTTGGCGAAGTGGCCGGCCGCCGGCTTGGTCACGCGCGTGGCACGGCGCGTGCCCACGGTGACCTGCACGGCGCGATAGCCGTCGTTCTCCACGCTCTTGAGCTGGGCCACGCGGTTCGGCTCCACCTCGATCACCGTCACGGGCACGGATGCGCCGTCTTCCGTGAAGACCCGCGTCATGCCCGCTTTACGTCCTACGACACCGATTGTCATGTCTGCTACCTCTTGTAGGGGCGGCCTCGCGCGCGAATGGTCTCGTCGACCGTTCGCGGCCAAAGGCCGCTCCTACAGGTTTTCGTCAATTCAATTTGATCTGCACGTCCACGCCGGCAGCCAGATCCAGCTTCATCAGCGCATCCACGGTCTTGTCCGTCGGATCGACGATGTCCATCAGGCGCTTGTGGGTGCGGATCTCATACTGGTCGCGCGCGTCCTTGTTGACGTGCGGCGAGATCAGGATGGTGAAGCGCTCCATCTTGGTCGGCAGCGGGATCGGGCCACGGACCTGTGCGCCGGTGCGCTTGGCCGTCTCGACGATTTCACGCGCCGACTGGTCGATCAGACGGTGATCGAAAGCCTTCAGGCGGATACGAATTCTCTGGTTTGCCATTTCAAAACCTCAGGGGCTAGGGGCTAGGGACTAGGGACTGGGGGTTAGCATTCCTAGCCCCTAGCCCCTCATCCCTGATCCCTATTACTCGATAATCTTCGCCACCACGCCGGCGCCGACGGTGCGGCCACCCTCGCGGATCGCAAAACGCAGACCCTCTTCCATCGCGATCGGCGCAATCAGCGACACCGTCATCTTCACGTTGTCGCCCGGCATCACCATCTCCACGCCTTCCGGCAGGTCGCACGCGCCCGTCACGTCCGTCGTCCGGAAGTAGAACTGCGGACGGTAGCCGTTGAAGAACGGCGTATGACGACCACCCTCCTCCTTCGACAGCACGTACACCTCCGCCTCGAACTTCGTGTGCGGCTTGATCGAACCCGGCTTGCACAGCACCTGGCCGCGCTCCACCTCGTCACGCTTCGTGCCGCGCAGCAGCACACCCACGTTGTCGCCCGCCTGACCCTGGTCCAGCAGCTTGCGGAACATCTCCACGCCGGTCACCGTCGTCGAGGTCGTCGCGCGGATGCCCACGATCTCCACCGTGTCACCCACCTTCACAATGCCGCGCTCGATACGCCCGGTCACCACCGTGCCGCGGCCCGAAATCGAGAACACGTCCTCGATCGGCATCAGGAACGCGCCGTCGATCGCGCGCTCCGGCTCCGGAATGTAAGAATCCAGCGCCGCCACCAGCTTCTCGATCGACGGCACGCCGATGTCCGAGGTGTCGCCTTCCAGCGCCTTCAGCGCCGAACCCGTGATGATCGGGGTGTCGTCACCCGGGAAATCGTACGAGCTCAGCAGGTCGCGCACTTCCATCTCGACCAGCTCCAGCAGCTCGGCGTCGTCCACCATGTCCGCCTTGTTCAGGTACACCACGATGTACGGCACGCCCACCTGGCGGGCCAGCAGAATGTGCTCGCGCGTCTGCGGCATCGGGCCGTCCGCGGCCGAGCACACCAGAATCGCACCGTCCATCTGCGCCGCACCCGTGATCATGTTCTTCACGTAGTCCGCGTGCCCCGGGCAGTCCACGTGCGCGTAGTGCCGCGTGTCCGACTCGTACTCCACGTGCGACGTCGAAATCGTGATGCCGCGCGCCTTCTCCTCCGGCGCGTTGTCGATCTGGTCGTAGCCCTTCGACTCACCACCAAACTTCTTCGCCTGCACCACCGTCAGCGCCGCCGTCAGCGTCGTCTTACCATGGTCAACGTGACCAATCGTTCCCACGTTCACATGCGGCTTCGTACGTTCAAATTTTCCCTTGGACATGAAGGATCTCCCAAGTACAGGTTCGAGTGCCCGGCGTTTGTCGAAACAGTCAGTCGATTGACAATCCAAAACCGCCCGGACATGCCCGTCGGGCGGCAAACATGGAGCCCATAACCAGATTTGAACTGGTGACCTCTTCCTTACCAAGGAAGTGCTCTACCAACTGAGCTATATGGGCTTTAAAATCAGGGCCTAGGTGCTAGTGTCTGGGGCCAAGGGGCAATCAACGCCCGACCCTGTAAAATATCCTAGAACCCAGTACCTAGAACCTCGTCCCTTCCACATGGAGCGGGTGATGGGAATCGAACCCACGTAATCAGCTTGGAAGGCTGAGGTTCTACCATTGAACTACACCCGCCTGAACCTAACCAATGGGGTCAGGCCCCAAGTTTTCGCAGCACCTCGAGCCGGGAGGGCGCAGAAAAACTGGAGCCTGACCCCATTTGTTCACACCTGTTTGGTGGAGGGGGGTGGATTCGAACCACCGAAGGCTGAGCCGTCAGATTTACAGTCTGATCCCTTTGGCCGCTCGGGAACCCCTCCGCGAACGAAGCGAGGTATTCTGGGTTAGGCGTCCCGAGGTGTCAACAGGACCAGACAAGAAAAATCCAGGCCGAAGTGGGCGGCAGTGACCGCCGTTCCCGGCTTTGCTAGGATGCACGCCCTAGGTTGGACCGCGCGCGCGCCGGCGGCGTCCGGATGGCGGCCACGCGGCGATATCAACCTGATAATAATCATATTATTTCAAGCTCAAGGACTGATCCCGCATCATGAGAGTCACGATCTATGGTTCCGGCTACGTAGGACTGGTGACGGGCGCCTGCCTGGCCCAGGTGGGCAACGATGTGCTGTGCGTGGACATCGACGCGCGCAAGATCGATATGCTGAACCGCGGCGAGGTGCCGATCCACGAGCCCGGGCTGGACAAGCTGATCGCGGAGAACCGCGAGGCGGGCCGCCTGCGCTTCACGCTGGATCCGGCCGAGGGCGTGGCGCACGGCCTGTTCCAGTTCATCGCCGTCGGCACGCCACCCGACGAGGACGGTTCGGCCGACCTCCGCCATGTGCTGGCCGTGGCCAGGACCATCGGTGAACACCTGCGCGACTACCGGATCATCGTCAACAAATCGACGGTCCCCGTGGGCACAGCCGACCGGGTGCGTACCGCGGTTGCGGAGTGCCTGACGGCCCGGGGGGCGGCGGTGGAATTCGACGTCGTCTCCAACCCGGAATTTCTCAAAGAGGGCGCGGCCATCGACGATTTCATGCGCCCGGACCGTATTGTGGTGGGCACGGACAACCCGCGCACCACCGAGCTGCTGCGCGCCCTCTACGCCCCCTTCAACCGCAATCACGAGCGCGTCCTCGCCATGGACGTACGCTCGGCGGAGCTGACCAAGTACGCCGCCAACGCCATGCTGGCCACCAAGATCAGCTTCATGAACGAGTTGTCGCGCATCGCCGAGCACCTGGGCGCCGACATCGAGAAGGTACGCGTCGGCATCGGCTCCGACCCGCGCATCGGCTACCACTTCATCTATCCGGGCGCCGGCTACGGTGGCTCCTGTTTCCCGAAGGATGTCCGGGCGCTGGAGCGCACCGCCCGCGAGGTCGGCTACCAGGCCGAACTGCTGGGCGCCGTCGAGGCCGTCAACGCACGGCAGAAGCGCGTTCTGTTCGAAAAGATCCAGGCCGAGTTCGGCAAGGATCTCGGAGGCCGCACGTTCGCCCTGTGGGGCCTCGCCTTCAAGCCCAACACCGACGACATGCGCGAGGCCTCCAGCCGGGTGCTCATGGAGGCGCTGTGGGCGGCCGGCGCCCGGGTCCAGGCCTACGATCCCGTCGCCATGGACGAGACCCGGCACATCTACGGGGAGCGCCCCGATCTCCGGCTCTGCGCCAACGTCGGCGAGACCCTGCAGGGCGCCGACGCCCTGGTGGTCGTCACCGAGTGGAGCAACTTCCGCAGCCCGGATTTCGAAGCGATCCGCGATACGCTCAGACAGCCGGTGATCTTCGACGGCCGCAACCTGTACGACCCGGCGCTGCTCGCGAACCTCGGTATCCGTTATTTCGCCATCGGCCGGCCCGCGCCCGTCGCCCATTGAAGACGCAAAACCCCACGTTTCGCCGCCTTGAGACGTGGGGGTGATGGCCTATACATGGAAAGAGCGGGACATGTCCGCGTCCCGGAAGGAGGTTCCATGTTACGCCGACTCTACTTCGTCCTGCCCGACGCCCCCAGCGCCGCCCCTGTCATCGCCGACCTGGAGGACGGTGGCGTCGACCGCCGCCACATGGCCCTCACCGCCCATCGGCTGGAGGACGCACCCGACCTGGGGGTGCGCGTCGAACGCGACGACCATGATCGCGCCGCGCGCATCGAACGCCTGCTCTGGAACGCGAATCTGGGTCTGTTCGGCGTCGCAACCCTCGCCGCGCTGATCCTGCTGGCCTGGCAGGGCCTGACGGCCTGGCTGCTGCTGCCGCTCGCGGTGATGGCGGCGACCTTCGGTGCGGGGCTGCGCTTCACTCACGTCCCCAACGCCCACCTGCACGAGTTCACCGCCGCCCTGCGGCACGGCGAGCTGCTGTTGTCGGTGGATGTCGCGCCGGCGCGGGTCCGCGAGATCGAAGACCGCGTCCACCGCCGTCATCCGGCCGCCGCCGTCGGGGGGGTCGGCTGGAGCAGCGATCTGCTGCACGTCTGAAGGACCGTCCCGCGGCCGCGGGGCCGCGGAGTAAACGTTCAAATGTGGTAACTGAAGTGCGCGTGCTCGGCTTCGCCGAGCATGGCGCCGAACATCTCGCCCGACACGTGCACCAACTGCTCGTGGTCGCCCGCGTCGAAATAGACCTCGCTCTGCTCCGCCAGGCTGTCGTCGATAATGGTCTCGAGACCATAGACCGTGCCAATGGGCGGGATCGCCCCGATCTCGCAATCGGCGAACAGCTGGGCCACCTCGGCCTCCGTGGCCAGCCCCAGACGACGGTTCATCTGCCGGTGCAATTCGCCCAGATCGATGCGCCGCGTCGCTGGCAGCACCGCCACCACGAAGCCGTCGTCATCGCCGAGGACCACGGTCTTGGCGACCTGATCGCCCGGAATGTGCGCGGCCTGCGCCGCCTCCAGACTGGTCGCCGTGTGCGAATGATGGAGCAGATCGTAAGGGATGTCCTGACTCTGCAGGTATCGCGTAAGCGTTTCGGCCATGGCCATGACACTGCCCTCCTCGCCTGAACCCGAAATCCCGAATCCAGTCCAAGTATAGCCCCTGCCGCTGCGGCAACCCGGCGAATGCGCGCCGCCCGGCAAGCTCGTTCAGAGAAAACCGATGCGGTAATTCCACCCCACGCCCGGCAGGCGCTCGATGTCGCCGACACGCACCGGAAATACGCCCTGGGCGCGATCCGCGAAGTACATGCGCAAGGTCTCCCGCACGACCGGGAAGGCCAGCAGATCCCACGGGATCTCAGCTTCGCGGAACAGCGCCACCTCCAGGCTCTCGGCGCCTGGCGCGAAGTCCAGGTCGCGCAGGCGCGCCCGGAACAGCAGGTAGACCTGGTTGATGTGCGGCAGATTGAAGACCGAATACAGCGCCTCGATCTCGACCTGCGCCCGCGCCTCCTCCAGGGTCTCACGGGCAGCGGCGGCGGGCGTCGTCTCACCGTTCTCCATGAAGCCCGCCGGCAGGGTCCACAACCCTGCACGCGGCTCGATGGCCCGTCGGCACAGCAGGATGCGGTCGTCCCACACGGGGATGCAGCCGGCGACGATTTTCGGATTGGAGTAGTGGACGGCGTTGCAGGACAGGCACACGTAGCGCGGGCGATCGTCGCCGTGGGGGATCCGCAGCACCACCTCCCCTCCGCATTGGCTGCAATAGTTCATGGCCGTACCCCCGGCCGCACCGATGGATCGCTTTCATCTTAGCGAAAACTGCCCTAGGATTCGCCACGCTTCCGACCCGGCCCCCCCGCCGGCGCGGCGTGTATCCCTGAACCCCGACTGGAGACCGAACATGGATTTTGCGTGGCTGGCGGAACCGGAGGCCTGGGTGGCCCTGCTGACCCTGACGCTGCTGGAGATCGTCCTGGGCATCGACAACATCATCTTCATCTCCATCCTGACCGGCAAGCTGCCGCCCCACCAGCAGCCCCGGGCACGCATGCTGGGGCTGGGCTTCGCCATGGTCACCCGCCTGCTGCTGCTGCTCTCGCTGCTGTGGCTGACGAAGCTCACGGCGCCGCTGTTCAGCATCCTGGCCTGGGAGATCTCGGTGCGCGACCTGGTCCTGATCGTCGGCGGCCTGTTCCTGATCGCCAAGAGCACCATGGAACTGCACAGCAGCCTGGAGGGACCCGAGGAGCATCGGCGCTCGGCCATGGCGCAGGGCTTTGCCCTGGTCATCGTGCAGATCGCCGTGATCGACATCGTCTTCTCGCTCGACTCGGTCATCACCGCCGTCGGCATGGCCCGGCACCTGGAGGTCATGGCGCTGGCCATCGTCATCGCCGTCCTGTTCATGATGGCCTTCGCGGGCGCCGTCAGCCGCGTCGTCGACAGCCATCCGACACTCAAGGTGCTGGCGCTGAGCTTCCTGCTCATGGTCGGCCTGGCGCTGGTGGCCGACGGCCTGGATTTCCACATCCCGAAGGGTTACATCTACTTCGCCATGGCCTTTTCGGTGTTTGTGGAAATGCTCAATATCCGCATGCGTCCGCGCCCGGCGGAGCCGGTCCAGTTGCGCACACCGAAGCGCCCGGAGGACGGCCCGGGCGCGGCCTGAGCGGCGGATGCACTGGCTGACGCTCGTCGGCAGGCTGGCGCGCCTCGGCCGGGCGCTGCCGCTGCCGCAGGCCGGAGGATAACCTTCCGGAGCAGTATCTGCCTGCCGCTCGCTGTGCCCTGCGCACCGCCACCCTCACCGACGTGGCCGGGGCACGGGCCGGTCTCCTGCACCTCTCTGCGCTGGCTGTGCCCGGGGCGATCCTGAGCGCGGTCAGATCTCGTCCGGGACCGGCCGCCGCCGGCGTTCCCGCGGCAGCAGCCGGTCGCCCCACTGGTGCACCCCCAGCCCCGCCAGGATCAGCGCCGCGCCCAGCCACACCTGCGCCTCCAGCGCCTCGCCGTTCAGCACGTGGCCCAGCGCCAGCGCCAGCACCGGCGTCACCAGCGTGATGAGGGCGATGCGGCTGGCGGCCATGCGCCTGAGCACGTAGTAGAACAGCACGAAGCCCACGACCGAACCCACCAGTCCGAGGTAGAGGATGGCGTAGGCGGCACGCGGCGCAAGCGCGGCCGGCGCCCGGCCATCGAACAGCAGCCAGCTGACCAGGAACAGCGGTGCCGCCACCAGCAGACCGCCACCGGTCACGGCGAAGGCCGGCACGTCCGCGCCGATGCGCTTGACCCAGACGCTGCTCAGCGAATGCAGCACCACCGAGGCCAGCACCCCGAGCATGCCCGCCACCGCCAGCTGCTGCTGGCCGGCGTCGCGACCGAAAATCACCGCCAGCCCGCCGAGCCCCGCCAACATGCCGAGCAAACGGGCCGGCGAGAAAGCCCGTTCCTCCAGCCACCACGAGGCCAGCACCCCCGTCACCATGGGTGTCAATCCGTAGAGCACCGAGATCAGGCCCGACGGAATGAACTGCGCGCTCCAGTACACGCAGGACATCGCCCCGAAGATCCCGAGTCCGGCGACCAGATAGGTGTGCAACGCGGCGCGGTGGCGCGGCAGCGGCAGGCGCAACAGCACCATGAACAGCACGCAGACCAGGGCCCCCAGCCACATGCGCGCGGCTACGCCGAACAGGAAGCCGGCGCCCTCGCTGCTCCACTGGATCGCCAGCGGTGTCGTCGACCAGATCAGGATCACGCCCAGAAAGGCGGCCGGCACGGACATATTCATTCCTCCCAGCACGGCTCCACGGAGCCGAAACGAAACAGGCCACAGTTCTTGCGAAGCTGTGGCCTGCGGAATCCGGAAACGTGGCGGTCTACATCAGTCGTTCAATCCCGATCCCCCAGGCACGGCATGACGCGGCGCGGCAGCCAGCCGGTGCGCACGGCGACGTGAATGCACTTGAAGGAACGAACGTTGGACATGCGTCGAGTCTGCCGCGCCGCGCCGGCGGCTGTCAACCGCCGAACCGCGCCGCGACGTACCAGAGCGTGGCCGCCGCGCCGGCCAGGAACGCCGCCAGCGCGGCCAGCGAGCGGCGCCGGTAACGTGCGGCCAGCACCCGCTGCGGCAGGGCCGACAGCAGAAAGGGGTGGCGATCGCTGGGCGCGCGCGTCAATAGATGCGGGATCGGCGCGCGCGGCCGGGCACTGCGCCAGGCACGGGTCTGCGCGAGTGCCGCCTCGCGCGCCGCGTCCCATTCGCCCGCATTGATGCGGCCGTCACCGTCGCGGTCGAAGCGGCGCAGCAGGGCCGGCTGATCGCCTTTCCAGTCGCGCAGCAGCACGGCAACGTCGGCGCGCAGATCGCCGGCGGCATCGTCGACGGTACCGAACCAACCCAGGGCATACAGAGCGCCCGGCATCAGCCGCTCCTCGGTGTAGCGGTAATCGCCGCGGCCGAGGCGGAACCACGATTTGGATACCGGCGGACCGCGATGCGGGAATTCCGCGTGGCCGTACCAGACATCCTTCTCTCCCGCTATCACCTCGGCGCCTTCAGGGTCGATCAGACAGCGTCCGGTGCCGTCGTCGAGCGCGAACAGGCCGTCGCTGACACCCGATTTCACCGTGCCCCAGTGGCTGCCGCGCCCGTCGCCACGGGTTTCCTGGTGCTCGATCTTGTAGCGGTACCACAGGCATTGCCAGCCGGTCAGCGGCCCGACGATGGGCGCGCCGTCCAGCGGCACGCCGTGCCCCTCCAACTCGACATAGCCCTGATGCGCGGAACGCACCCGGGCAGTCGGCATGTCCTCGACGATGCGGGCGCGGTGCAGGCTGCGCCAGATGAAGTAGAACGCCGCCGCCGTCCCGACGACGAGCAGGATCAGCACGAACCAGAAGCCTTCGGGCGACAGCCCGCGGATGCGCGCGACCAGCTCGGGGAGCCACATGACGCCGATCTCAGGAACGCTCGAACAACCCCCGGATGTCGACGTCCGCCTTTTCCTCCTCGCTGAACTCCAGCAGATCGAAGGGGCCGAAGCCGAACCGGCGCGCGATCAGCACGTCCGGAAACTGTTCGATGCGGACATTGTTGAGGTTGACGCTCTCGTTGTAGTACTCGCGCCGGTCGGCAATGCCGTTCTCCAGCTCGGTGATGCGCTGCTGCAGGTGCTGAAACTGGCTGTCGGCCTTGAGGTCCGGATAGGCTTCGGCCACTGCGAACAGGCCGCCCAGCCCGAGGCGCAATTGCGTCTCCGCCTGCCCGAGGGCCGGCACGTTCTGACCCTCGCGCGCTGCGGCGACGGCGGCCCGCGCCTGCATCACCTTTTCCAGCGTCTCCTGCTCGTAGCCCATGTACTGACGGCACACCTCGACCAGCTTGGGCAGCTCGTCGTGGCGCTGCTTGAGCAGCACGTCGATGTTCGACCAGCTCTTGGCGACGTTGTGCTTGAGCGCGACCAGGTTGTTGTAGAGCAGGATGCCGTAGAGAACCACGACCGCGAGCACCACCAGAAAGACGATCCAGATCACGGCTTCATTCTCCTCGTCACGAGCGTCTGAGCAGGGCCAGGCTACGATAGCAGACGATCAGGTCGTCGAGCGAATAGGCCGCGTTGGCGGGGCTCGGATTCGGTGTCACGAAAACGCGGCTGACCCCGATGCGCCGTGGCTGCAGCCCCCAGTCCAGATCCGCGCGCCCGTCGGCCGTGCCGCTGCCGCCGTGCCGCAGGAATTCGCGATACGCCACCTTCCCATGGAACCAGACCAGCCGTGGCGCGATGTCCAGCAGCTTCTCGGTAAGGCGCGGCGCCCAGACACGGAAGTCGGCGGTCCGCAGCTGCGCCGCGCCGGGTGTGGGCCGCTTCACCACGTCCGTGAAGCCGATGCGATGGTATTCGAGCAGCCGCTGCATCGCAGCCGGCCCCGGCTCCAGCGGCTCATCGACGAGCCCACTGGCGTTCAACGCACGCCAGAAACGGTTCTGGGGCGTGGCGAAGGGAAAGCCGGCGCGCACCGAATTGGGCGAGGGATTGAGGCCGACCGAGACGATATCGAGATGGGGCGCCAGCCAGTCCGGGAGAGTCCACATCCGGGCCGTCCGTGGAGACGTCAGTCTTCGTCGCCCAGCTCGACGTTCCAGCCGGCCGCGCGCGCCCGGGCGATGGCCTCGGCATGGATGCGCTCATGACGTTCGCGCAGCTCACCAGGCAGCCGGCTGACCAGATGCCCATAGGGCGCCCAGGCCTGATGCACCTTGTCGTAGAGCTGTTCCAGCCGACCGTAATCCCAGTTCTTGCAGCGTTCGGTCTCCGGGATGATGTCGAACGCCCAGGCGTCACGGATGATCTTGCCGATGTCGGTCATGCCGCTGTGAACATCGTTGTCGATACCGGGATAGAGCTTGTTGTGATTCATGTGTTCCGACCCTGCTGGCAGAGTGCATCGACACAGCGATGCAGCGTGGCGATATCAGCATAGTGCGCCAGGCTGCGCCTCGACGCGCCCTACACGGACATTCAGATTTCTATGGCATTGAAATCGCGCACCTGACGATGGGGCGCGTGCGGATCCAGCGCGCCATTGCGCACCAGTTGGACCGTCCGCATGCCGGCCGTGCGCGCCGCATCCAGTTCCTCCACGATGTCGGACAGGAACAGGATTTCACCGGCCGGCACGCCGATATCGGCGACGATGGCGCGGTACGACGCGGCCTCGCGCTTGCCGCCGATGCGCGTATCGTAATAGCCTGAGAACAATGGCGTCAGGTCACCGGCTTCGCTGTGACCGAACAACAGCCTCTGGGCATACACCGAACCGGAGGAATACACGTACAGCCGTGTGCCGCGGTCGTGCCAAGCACACAACTGCGCGGCCGCGTCAGGATAGATGTGGCCCTTGAAATCGCCGTTGCGGTAGCCGGACTCCCAGATCAGGCCCTGCAGGGACTTCAGCGGCGTGGCCTTGCGGTCTTCGTCGATCCAGCGTTCCAGCTGCGCGATGACGCCGGCCTCGTCCAGACCACCGCCCGCCTCACCGTTTGCGTCGTCGAGCAGCGCACGCACGGCGGGCTCATGACCGTGCGCGGCGACGAACGCCGCGAGATGCTTCCGCGCGTAGGGAAACAGTACATCCTGCACGAAGGACAACGCGCTGGTCGTGCCCTCGATGTCGGTGACGATAGCCTGAACCATCAAGAAGCCCCTAAGGGTAATGACACTTACTTAAACCCCTCTTGGCCACGGAAACACACGGAACGGCACGGAACGAATTCACCGTGCAAACCCGGGATCCTCGCCCGAGCCCGGCCTGCGAACCGCATATAACCAGCCTTTTCTGTGTCATTCCATGTGCTTCCGTGGCCATTTTCACAAGACCTCAGCCTGCGCCATGTGCCATTCGGGTCGGAACCTTCTTAACAAAACTGCGGATAGCCGGCCGCGATCTTGTCGCCGGTGAACTGCGCCACCCAGCCCTCGGGCGTGGTGAACAGCCGGATGCACTTGAAGCGTGGATTCTCGCCCATGTCGAACCAGTGCGGCGTGTCGGCAGGAACACTGATCAGATCGCCCTTCTCGCACAGCACACCGTACACCTTACCGCCGGTGTGGATGTAGAACAGACCCTTGCCATCGACGAAGAAGCGCACTTCGAAATCGCTGTGCGTGTGCTCGTCGAGGAACTTGGCGCGCAGCGCGGCCTTGTCGGGATGGTTCGGATCGAGGCTGACCACGTCCACCGATTTGAAGCCGTACTCGGCCATCAGCGCATCGACCTGGGTGCGGTAAGCCTCCAGGACGTCGTCCTGGGTGGCGTCGTCAGGCAGGGCGCACGCCGCTTCCCAACGTTCGAAACGCACTCCGATGGCACCCAGGCGGCGGCCGATCTCGGCACCGTCCGTGAAGGTCTCGGTGGCGCGGACGTCGTT
>CAYWKV010000015.1:0-29847 GCA_964458835.1 uncultured Gammaproteobacteria bacterium
ATAATGTACTCACTTCGTAGCCTATGAAAGAATAGTAGGCTGCGAAGTGAGTACGATCAAGCAATCCCTGTAGGGCAGGCGCGAACCCAGTGACGCACAATCCACAAAAAGACTGTGCTAGACGCATCGACCGCTTGCAGGTTTTCAATAAATCATGCACATTCCAGATTGATCTAGTTACAACGCAAGGTGAAGACCATGCAAAGCATGACCCTTGAGCAACTTCGGACGGCGAACGAATCCGGCGGTGTGGCAGGCGTGACCCTGAAAGGGCAGGGCGGCGCGTTTCTCGTCCAGATTACCACCCGCAGCGGGGTTGATGCCGTGTTGGCGTTGGCGCGCAGCAGCGAGCCACGCCGCTTCGGAAACCCTACGGCCGCTTTGAACGTGCTGCGCGACATTGGCATCACCATCGGCCAGTTCGACGCCAGCGAATGGGATCCAGCCGAGCGCGAGCCGGTAGCGCGGTCGAGTGACAGGCGCGCCAAGGCGCTGCGCAAGGCCCACGAAGCTGCCGCCTACAACGAGTCGCTGGCTGCCGAGATTCAAGCCTCCATCGACGACCCGCGGCCGAGCATCCCCCATGAGGAAGTCATGGCGCGGATGGATGCCAAGATCGCTGACGTGAAGACCGGCAAGCCCGCCGGAGGGAGACACGCATGAGCTTCGATATCTTCGCCGCGCTCGTACAGCCCGGTTCCGGCGTTACCATTCACAACGTCCGACTGATCGACGTGCAGCCCGCCGAGGGTGGGTATGAACGGCTGACCATCGAGCATGCTGGAATCACGCACGAGCTGGTCGGCGCCGGGCGATGGAACGATGAATACAGCCACCGCGACGTGGGACACATCGGCTACGTCGAACCAGCTCATTCGTTTGCCCTCGATCTGCCCGAAGGCGCGTGCTACTTCCGCGCCTACATGGACCAGAGCTTGCGCCGCGTGCCCGAGCTAGACAGCGCCGATCGTTCGACCGCGCGCGATGGTCGCGCGGCCGAGGTTGTCGGCTGGTGTTGCGACAGCAAGCCAAGCGGTTTGCGCGCGCCTGTCGGGATCATTCCCGGCGAGGGCGGGCGGTTCGTATCGGACAAGACAGTCGCTGTCACCGTTCGCGTGCCGCCTGAGTTCGTGCGCGAGTGCCTGCGGGTCCAGATGACCCCCGAGGCCGTCTTGCGCAGTTTCATCGGCGACCTCGCCGGCATTCAGAACTACGTCGCGTGCCCCCGCGCCGATGGTTTCGGCAGCAACGGCAGCGACGAGCGCGACTACGCCGATGCGTGGCTTCAACGCGCACATGGCATGAACGCCATCAACCTGGATGCGGTGGAATACCAGGAGGAACAAGACCAGGAAAAGCAATGGCAGCGTGACGACTTCGCTGCACTGCTGGATGATTTCGAGAGTCACGGCGGCAAGGCCGATGAGCTATTCGCCGCCGTGCAAGCCCTCGTGGAAAAGCAGGCAGGGGCTGCGGAGGCAGCGGACGAATGACGGCAGGCTATCGGATCGTTTGGCGTCCGATGGCCGAAGCCGACTTGGACAGCATCATTGACACCATCGCGCAAGACAACTCGACCAGGGCGGAAGAGTTCGGCCAGGATCTGCGCGATAAGACATTGCCCCTTGCGAAGCATCCGCTGATGGGTCGCACCGGCCGCCCAGGCTTGCCGGACTTCGTGCGCGAGTTGGTTGTGCATCGGAACTACATCATTTTTTACCGCGTGCACGACGAGGCGCGCACCGTCGAAATTTTGCGATTAAAACACGCGGCGCAACAAATGCCATGATGACGGGGCAGTTGGTTTTTTCTGAAGGCCGTGGTGATTTCGGCGATAGCCATTTCCAAAGGAGACTGCTAACACATGAACCGAATGCCAAGTGGCTGGAGAATGGAAGAACCTGGCTGGTGGATTAATGATACGCTTGGCGGCGTATGTCGAGAACGTGACAGGGCGTGGTATGGGTACCCGAAGCACGTACCGGAATCCCGCCGTTTTGGACCGTTCAGAACGGCTGTAGAAGCTGCTATGTCCCTAACGACTCGACCGACTCCTGTACGTCGCACATGATCCAGGAACTGTAACAGTGTCGAAAGCATTGTTCCCTGAAACCACAGGCGCAGAATTCTCACCGTGCGGAACATATCGATATGGGCTATGGCGTATATGGGACGCTTGTGCGCCATCGCTGACCTTCATAATGCTCAATCCATCCACGGCAGATGATATTGAGAATGATCCGACTGTCGAGCGCTGTGTCAGACGAGCGGTTGCGATGGGATATGGTGGGTTGCGGGTGGCTAATCTGTTCGCGCTCAGATCGACAGATCCGACACAGTTGTACCTCTCTGATGATCCTGTGGGTCCTGAGAACGACACGGCAATACTCGATGCAGCAAAAACTAGTGACATGGTCATCTGTGCATGGGGAGGTCATGGAAACCATCTAGGTCGAGGAGACACTGTTCGCCATCTATTAATCAACGCAGGCGTGACGCCGTATCGATTGGTGATGAACTCTGATGGTACTCCGAAACACCCTCTGTATGTCGCCTATAGCGTCCAGCCAAAGCCATGGTAGGTACCATATAAATTCGTGTAGTTGCACATAAGCTCAACAAAGCGCATGTATCAGAAAAGCACACGGATGAGTCGCCATGCTTAGATCACGCATCAATGTAAACGCAGCCACAGCACGGTTTGCCAAAAAGGCTCCTCGCAAAGACGGTAGCGGTTATGTTTCCATCCGTATCCGACCGATGAACCTGGAGCATGCACATTACTGGGACCGACGAGTCCAGCCGGCTATTCGGAACGCGAAGCCTGCACGTGCAGACAGACTGTGGAACTGGAAAACACTGTGGGCGACGTTTCCACTCGCCCTTCGACTAAAAGGTTTCAACTGCATCGGGTGGACAGTACTGATGCCAAACGACGCCGGCGACATCGTCACAGCTGGCATGGCGCTCCTAATTGAGGACTACCCGCATCTCCCGGCAGGTAATCCAAAGGAAGCGGTCTTCACATGGTTCATTGCTGCAGCCCCTGATGACGTCTTGATGCATCTGGGTGTGACTGCTGTCCCTTCACTAGGGCAGATACTGGTGGATACGGCATTAACCAGCAGCGATGTGTTGGGTACGCAGGGTAGGATTGGCCTGCATTGTGCATCTGCTGGAGGAAGTCGCCTATATAACTTTTACCTTAAGAAATGCGGACTTATGCCGATACTCCCGCATGAGCAGTTGTCGATAAGCCGCAGGAACGATGGGAGATTTTTCTATTCAGACGAAGCACTTAGCGGTATTCTGCTGCTTCAGATGAATGGCCTACGCTATCCTTAGGTCTAGGAATCAGGTGATCGCCATGCACCGTAAACCAGTACCGCACTATTTCAAGTCCAAGACAAACAGCGCACTCGTGTCTGTGGATGACGTCGCCGCGGCTATCCAGGCGCTCGCAGAAAAGGACGAAGGGGAGCTATTTGAGCTCGCCACGGACGGTAGTTTGGATGACCTCTTCCCCTACGAGGTGGTGACCACAGACGAAAGCGAACCCGTGTTGGGTAAGTGGTCGGATCTGATTGCAGAAGAGGATCAGACTTACAAAGCAAAACAGCTTACAAGTGTAGAAAAATTGGCTGCCGCGCGGACGATTCTCGAACGCATCAGGAATGTCGAGATGCGATCTGCCTCGCCATTTTTCAAATTCCTACTTGCTAATACGGCGACGCATGACCCAGGTGAGGCGCTACACGACGTGCGACTACTCGAACGACTGCTCGAGCTCCAAAGAGACTTGCCACTCGATCTCAAGGAATTGCTCTAAGACCTGCCATTGTGCTCGCCTATAACGCGGGCAAAAAAAACCCACCCAAGGGGGTGTGGGTGGGCAGAGAACAGGCTTTGGGCCTGATGACCGTACAGGGAGGTGTCCGGTGCATTGCGTAACGATACCAAGATGAATACGCCACTGTAAATGGCATCTGGGCAGAATCAGTGCTCCTGCCGGAAATACTCGGCCAGGCGCTTTACCGCGGCTTCACGGAGCTGCCTTACACGCTCCCCGGAGATTCCCAGCCGATCTCCGACTTCTCGGAGGTTCATCTCTTCACCGGTCAGCCCATAGAGCAGGGTTAGTACCTCTGCCTCTCGCAGTGGCAGTCGATTCAATAGGCGACGTAGATGCCGCCTAAGATCTGACTCGATAACGGTCTCCTCGGGTGTTGGAGATTTACTCTCTACAAAGTCAAATGCCGTCTCACACGAACCACCGTCACACTTGTTCGCAGCCGGCTCAACGGCCAGCAGTGCGACCGATTCATATGCATCCACACTGACGTGCGTCTGTCCGGTCAAGGCCGGTATTTTCGCGAATCCATCCTGGGCACACAGGGACGCCCTCGAGGCTTGCATTCCTGTTGCAGTGTGCCGAGGAAGGCGAATCAGCGAAGCCTGGCCCTGAATCGCACGCTCGATAAAATGACGTACCCACCACATGGCATAAGTCGAGAAGCGCCAACCACGTGCGACCTCAAACCGGTCAATGGCGCGCAGAAGGCCGACGCAGCCTTCCTGGACGAGATCATCCAACTCCAGTCCGCGATGGCGATATTTCATGGCCACCGCGCGTGCCAGACCGATATTGCCTTGGAGCCACTGCCTGGTGTAGGTGAGGTGCTCCCGATGACCTTCACGGATCGTGGCAAGGTACTCGTCACGGTTTTCAGAACGAAGGGGCCAGTTGTTTAGTGCATAGGACACTACAGCATCAAAGTCCGCCACAAAGAGCCTTGCCCTACCCATGGCCTGAGTCATGCGGTGTAATGCCCGTTGCCGTGGCCTGCTTACATCCGCATATCTGAGCCTCGGCAGATCGGTACGGACGCCGGCGGCCCAAGCCAGCACATCTGACAGATGTGTAGCCGGATCGAACGCTTCTGCATTGATCTCACGAATACGCGGTGTCTCCCCGTCGGGTACCAGGCGCTCAAGAAGATATTCAACGCAGTTGGGTGCATGCGCGAGTACCTGTAGGACAGACCGTTGCGAGTCGCGCATTCGGTTGTCGATGGCAGCGATCTCACCAACACTCAGCAGCACCGAGCGCCTGTCGCGTCGGTTGGAATGCCGGGTCCTCTCCCTAATATCAGCGGTATCACGAAAGTCAGCGCGCGCCTGCATTACTGATCTCCTTCTTCGCGCGGGCATAGGCGCGCAGACTGATATCTATGGTTTCGGCGGAACATCCAAGGATCGCTTGGAGTTGGTGGAGCAAGATGCCGCTGACATAGAACGCGTCCTCATGTCCGAGACGTACCTGGTGTTGGTAGCCGGAACCGATCCACAGGCGGACAAAAAAGTGCCCACCTTGGTTGGTAACTTCAAATCCCTTCTGACTCATTCCTCGAGCAGTGAACGTGCATTGGCTGATATAGCCGGACAGGACGGCCGCCAGCGCCGGCAACTCACCCTGTGTGAGTTGGAGTGCGAGTTTATTGTCCCATTCATATGTCCTGGCATTTCCGATACCCGTCGCGGGCGCGGCCTCGATACACACAGTGGGCATGCCTCGCCGGTTCGTATCCGCACGGAAAAACAGCGCCGACTTTGTGCCGTACACGTGTTTTTCCAAAGGCCTATGCTGATCGTTACGCATCAGGCATCCTCACCACAGTAGATGCCGCAGCCTAGGTTGGAAACCAAGCGCAGCCCACTGGTTGGTGTCTATCCGAAGCGGCTGAGTGCGGTTCGCGCGGCAGTCGATGTACCCACCGTGGTAGTCGATAGCAGGACGCGTGAGCAACGCCCAGAGCAGGTTTCCTGCTGCCACGGCCATTGTCTTGTTGATACCGAAGGTCTGCAGGCGCAGCGCCTCCTCGGCACTGCAGCTTGGCGTCGTGTCGTCTTTGAACTCCGCCAACTCGGGGTAGAGATCGAGGACATGCGGTAGCCGTACACCCGAACGATCACCCATATCGAGATGCCCAAGCACAAACTGACCGGTGTGCTCGCCATTCCCAAGATCGAGTAACAGCGTTTCGGCTTGGTGTCGCCGACGGCGTGCAAATGCACGGCAGATAGCAACACGGGTTGCGGCAGTGTCAACGCATGTAATGACCAAATCCACCTCGGATGCCGCAAGCTCCGACGCACTGCAATGGTCGGAGAGCGCATCCCACTGCGTGCCCAACCAGAGATTGAATCGTTCCACCAGAACCATCGCCTTGTTCCGGCCGACGTCACTCGGCCAGAACCGCTGCCTGACAACGTTCGATGGGGAGACTTCATCCCCATCCCACACTGTCACGTCAAAGCCATGCGGATGGCCGACAGCCTGCACAGCCAAGTGCATGCGTGCCAGGATATCGAGCATTTCGGAACCGTTACCGCCCGCTCCAACAAGGGCGATATGGATGGGGCGTTCGAGCCATTCCGGATTGAGACTGTATTGTGAGCGCATTACTGTCGTTCCTTGGTGTGATGACTCCACATTACCGCGAACCAGGAGAATGCAAGCCCGGAAGCGGTATCCAGGGAACTGGATAGAAGATGCCATTGACAACAATGCGTGCTTTAGCGGTCAGGGAGGCGGTGGTGTGGCACTGTCCGAGGACGATGGCGATATAGATGCCCCCCTCACGGTCGGAAGCATCATCGTCCCGTGAAAAGAACGCAGAACCGTGTCCGTGGGTATGGACATCGAAGACAAGCCGCTCGGCGTCAAATCCAACAGTGCGGTATCGGATGTGCCCATTCGAGACGGACTCCGTTTCCGGGACATGCATATCGTATTGTCGCAATGCAGGATCATAGAGGATCGCGCAGGCCCACTCCTTGGGCGCGGCCTGAACCGCATGCGCGTACAGCGCCTCCACGAGGTCGGTGGGCAGTGGCCCGCCGGGCATTTCCACCGATTCATCAAGCCGACCATAGGGAAACTCGCACAGATGCCTACCCGACACGCGCAGGCACACGGACAACGCCGGTGTTCTTGCTTGGAGATAAATACCATCACGGGCTATGACAAAGCGGTGGCGGTGCATCGGCACCATCGGAAGCATCCCGAAGAGTGGCTGCATCAGGGTTGGCGTCGCCCCCAAGAGCACGCGGTCCCTGGGATCGGTCAGGTGCTCAAGCATGGTGGCTCTCCACATCGAGGAACCGACCTAACGTCATACCCATGGTGGTCAGAGCGCCCGTTGGGAAGGCCTCCACACCTGATTCAGCAAGATCACGCCAGAACGCGAAATGCTTCGCGGTATCGACGGCTTTGCGGCCAGCGAGACGAAGTGTGCGGTCATGGTTCACATGCGTGAACAAGGTACCGAAAATGACGTTCTCCCAGGCCGGGATATCAGAATAGGCACAGTCCGTCGGCAAAGTGGCGTTACCGACGCAGACACGCCCATCAGAGTAGATGTTCATCAGCGGTGCGTGGTAGACGGCCGTCGTCGTGGACGGACGGCCCGGGCCATCAAGCGCCACCACCCGGAGTTGTCCGTGATGGACGTGGAAGAGGAGTGTCGGCCAACACACCCTGAGCTGACGTTTTCGCTTTCCGACCATGAACCACATCCGGCGTTTTGCGCCCGGGACTACCCATGCCAGTCGGTCACGCCCCTGGAGAATCACGCCTTCGGGGATCAGTTCGATGGCTGGACGCTCGCGTGCCGAGAGGATCGCCACAAGCTCTGCGAGGGCCGCGTCATCGAACAGCGAGGCAGGTCCGAGTGAGGGTGACCCGCGCCGCGCTCGGATCGTGTGCTGAGTTATCTCGATTGCGCCGTCCGCGTGGGTGTGAAATACCAATGCATGGGATGGCCTCGGGAGTTCCACATGAGTGGCCAGTTGGGTGTAGCCGAATGTCATAAGGTGTTATCCGGTGAATCGGTGGTCGTTGATTTGGTCGAGCAGGGCGAGCAGGCCGTAGCCTTCTGCCATGCGTTCCAGGCTCGCACGGGTTTCACTCAATGCAAGCGGGGCAAGTGAGTACGCCATGAGGATCGGTTCACCCCCTTGCGCGAGGTAGTCATAGGTGTCATCGATGACGGTTTCAGCCCAACCCTCGCCGAAGGTCACCAATGTTGTCACCTCGAACGGGACGGAATCCGAGGGCTGCCAATGCGTGGGCGCAGTGGCTTTGCGGCGGCGTACCGTTGCCGGATGACGCCGGACCAAATGGGCCGTGCGCCGGACGAAGACGGCGAACGGATGGCGGTACAGCCAGGGTGCCGTTTTTCGCCAAGCCCAGAGCCAACGCAACAGGAGTTCAGCCCGCTGGCGGGGTGGTCCGTGCCGCCAAGACGGCCATTCCGGGTGCCAGTCTCCCATGGGTGCCGTCCAGGCCTTGGCCGTGGCCATGATTTCCTGTGCCTGCGACTCGTCCACCCCTTCGCCGTAGTACTCTGGCCCTTCACCGTCCTGCAGGCGCTCCACCAGAGCCGGAATGTCCTGGCGCTCCAGAACGCCAGTGGCACGCAGAGACTCAAAGAAGTCCAACCGCTCACCCTCGTACCAGGAGAAGTCGATCACGTCGCGTCCCACCAACATCGGGACCATGCCCTGCACGAGGTCGACCGCCAGGGCCACCGCGACGGCGAGCGGGCGAGGCACGGCGTTCAGGTCCAGCCGGATAGGGAACACGCTGCTTGCCTCGATCATGAGGCTCCCCGGCATCCCCTCGGCAGCGAGCAGATCATCGGGGGCAAGCGAGAAGAACGCCGGGAAACTGTAGTCACGCACCACGTCGCACACAGACTGGGCGCGGGCAGTGAGCCGAGCGGCTAGGTCAGCCAGGACCTCCCTCCCCAAAGCGACCAGACCGCCCATGGCTCGCGCAGCCTCGACGGCATCGGCAGGCACACTCCCTATGTCCATGCCGAGCAGCAGGAGTCCGGCGAGGCTTGCCCGCAGGTTTCTCACGACATCGGCATCCTGGCGCTCCTCCAGCGACTGTGGAGGCGTGAGGGTACGTGTGGTCAGTCGGACACCCGTAAACGCCGCTAGGCAGGCGGCAGAACCAGCCGCCTGCCTCGTGGTGTGGAATGACGAGCGCGCTTGTCGAGCACCTGACGAATGCGCCGTGACTGCGTTGTCGACAGGGGCGTCGTCGAGGCAGCGGCCTCGTCCTGGACGGGAGCCTCCCGCAGGCACCACTGCGCAAGCCACTGGTAGGTCGCGTTGTGTGGTCGGGGCATACACGGGCCTAGCCTTTGGTCTTGACCGGGGAGCGTTCGATTTCGTAGACCAGTTCGCCGCTCTGCCCGGCTTCCGGGCCGTTGAGCGAACAGTCGATGACCTGCGGATAGCTGCCCGCATACAACTGCACGGCCTCCTCCGGGCTGAGTGTCGGATCGGGATCGTCCAGGCGAATACTGCCGATCTTGAACACGCGTTTCGGTTTCTCGATGGAAAGTGACATGGCGCCTCCGTTAGAACAGTTCGACATCATCAGTACCCACCGCAACCGAGGTCACCGGAGGCGGCACAGTACCGCCGACAGCTTCCGATTCGGTAGTCCTACCGCTGTCCTTGCCAGACCTTGTGGCAGTGCCTGCTTTTGCCTTGCCAGCGGTATTCGACGCCTGTTTCGAGGCTTCCTGGAGCGACTCCAGCACACCGAGAGACGCAGCGAGGGACGTGCGTTGATTGGCATAGCCCGACAGGCACGCCGGAAACTCAGCGTCCAGTTGTGCCGCTGGCGCGGTCACAACGATGGGTAGCGCAAGTGCGGCACGGATGTTTGCCTGATCCTCCGGAAGATGGTCAGGCGCGGTCTTGAGTGCCGGTTGGATGATTACGCGCAGGCCTGCGCCTGCGCGTTTCTCGATGGTGAAGATGATCTTCTCGGCAGCGCCGAGAATCTGGTCGAACGTTGCGAATAACTCACTCATGGGTGTTCCTCTTTGCGGTGACAGGGACAGCTTACCGAGCCGTGCGGATATGCAAGCCGTTAATGGTTACCGCGCGCCACGTCGGCAATGGCCTTCGTAACGCACTTCGGCACCCACCGTGTGAAGTCGAAACCGCTTTCCATGATTGCCTCGATCAGTTCGCCCATGGTTCGGCTGACGAGCTTTTTGAATGAGGGCTTCCCTTCCTGGGATTCATACCAGTCCACGAAGGTGCGTCCCTCTGGGTCAGCCGCCTCGCGCATGAGTGCCTCAATGCCGGATTTGGTATGTGCCTCCAGAAATGCCTTGGTGAGCGTAAAGCGCCCCGTGAGGTCCGTTTGGGTGGACACGACAACCTGGATTGCGGCCTTAACAAATTCCTCACCGTCACCGAAGCGCCCCTTCTGCTCGTGCAACTGGTGCTGTACGGCGGCGAGTTCCAACGCATCAAGCGCCGTATCGTCCATGCCGTGCAGAATGCGTATCGCCTCGGCTCGGCTGCGCCCCTTCTTACCAAGGCGATCAAGCATCCCTGCCGCATCCAACAGCGCATGCAGCGTGACGGCACGGATAGTGGCCGGGTCACGCGAAGCAATTTCCGACGCCTGCTCGCGTAGGAAGCCATCGACATAGTCCGTGACCTTCTTCGGCACGGCGTTGACCGATTTGTTCTTGGCCGTTGTTTTCTTCTTCGTCTGGGTCTTGCCCGCTTGATTCCCTTTCTGAGGCGTCCCTTGTACATCCGTCTGCGGGGTGCCGAGCGTGGCGGCATGCGCAGCCACCATCTTGGTATTACAGGCAAGATCGAAGCAGACCTCCTCGCGGACTTGACCCTCGCAGCCGGGCTCGGAACTGATGATTGCGCCAAAATGCGCGCACCCCTTGCAGGCATCGAACTGCTCAGGGCCGACGCCCTGCTTGCCCTCACGGATGAGAAAGGCCCAAGTACCCGGCTCCTTCTCGATGTCCAGGAATACGCAGTTGTACTGCTCAGCAATCTGGCTTTTTTTCGTGTCCAGCGCAGCCTTGGTCTTTTCTGCATGGCAGGCACGGCCGGTACACTGGCCTTCGCCCAGAGCATCGGGGAACAGCGTCGCCTGGGTACTGCTGTTGTGCGGGCAACCGTTACATCCGGTCGTATCGAAGATCGCCGCCGAGAGCATCTGGGCCATGCCCTCGATCCGTACCTTGACCTCCGCGACCGAGTAGCCCTTCTCGACGATTGCCGGAAGATTCTTGGCTTGGGCCGGCTTTGGCAACGTGGAGAGGAGTTCCGCGATGCCGAGTTTGACCTTACGCTCGGCCAGAGCCGTCAGAACAGATTCGTCGGCGTGCAGGAGCAGCAGGCGAGCGTCGAGCCTGCTCCGGGACCACCCCAACAATCGGGTCGCCTCGTCTCGGTCACCGTTGCAGGCATCGAGCATGCGCCGTGCCTGCAATGCTTCCTCGGCCGGACTGATGTTATCGCGCTTGTCGTTCTCCAAGGTGGCGATGGCAAGCGCCTGCCGGTCGTCCACCAAACGGATCAAGCACGGGACTTCCTCAAGACGGGCCTGCTTCGCAGAGCGGAGCCGTCGATGTCCCGCGATCACCCAATAGGCGTCGGGTCTACCTGCCTGCGGTCTGACGACAAGGTTCTGCTGGACGCCTTCGGCCGCGATAGACTCGTCCAGTTCCTTCTGTGTCTGGGGATCGTAGTAGCTGCGGGGATTGAAGCCCGGCTGCTCCTCGATCTGCAGGGGTGAGAGATAAAGCAGATCGCCGTCTTCAATCATGCGTGCAGGGTTTGCGAGTGCGGTGTTCATGTACTGTCTCCTGTTGGGTGTCGACGGGAATCAGTTTGAAGGATGTCCTGAAAATGCAAGCCGTGGCGATGGCGGCAAGTGCCAGACCGTTTCCGCCCGCACGATCAGTTGCAGATGGGACTCGATCTCAGCGACAGGGACCGGCGATGCGCCCGATAGCTCGCAGGCCATGTCGATGACGGATGAGTGTTGGGTATCACCGAGGATTCCCGTGTCATCAAACGTGGTGATTTGCCAACGAGCACCTTTCGTGGAAGGGTGTATCAAGTGATGCAAACCACTGTCTCTCACAAACAGCGCCATTCCA
Organism: uncultured Gammaproteobacteria bacterium; assembly: GCA_964458835.1. Lineage (GTDB taxonomy): Bacteria > Pseudomonadota > Gammaproteobacteria > Thiohalobacterales > Thiohalobacteraceae > JAHJQQ01. Next base: position 12,009 of record CAYWKV010000015.1, read on the forward strand.
TGCTGTGTGAGACGCTCATCCAGTACCTGCAGGTCAGCGTCCATCGCTGTGACGCGGGGGATTTCAATTTCATCCATACCAGTTCTCCGTGATGGTCAAACGACACGTCCCAAGCTAAACCGGTCCAAGAAAATGCAAGCACGGGCCGGTTGACATAGAATGTTCCTGGGAGATACGATCCTGACTGCCGAGTGGCATCGCGGTAGCTGGCCGTCCCTTCGTGGAAGGGAAAAGCAGCGGGCAAGCATACGTCTGGGGAGACGTATGCTTTTTTTTTCGCCCACGGTTTTCATCGCATGGTTGAAACCTGCGAAGTGGTAGCTGGCCACGGTAAATAACCAGCAGGTGAACCCCCCGTCCGGGATGTGTTGCATATGCACGCCGCCCGGACGGGGGCGCGTGCCTTAAACAAGAGGTACGCCGATGGCAAATACCAACTGCCTGGCCGGAATGGCCTGTCCCGCATGCGGCTCCCAGGGGCCGTTCGATATAACGGGTGTTTCGACGTTCGTCATGCACGATGACGGATCAGAGAGCCACTCCGATATCGAATTTGATGACCGTTCACACTGTGTGTGCCGCGTATGCGGTCGTACAGGAACGGTAGGTGCATTCACGTTGCAGAACCCGACGCCGGGCGTTCGTGCAATGGTCGATGCATCGACAGGTCACCTGTCAGAGTGGGATAAAGCGTTGCTTTCCGAGCGTTCAAACCAAGAACGCCATGACCGCTTCCCGCGAGTAACATCCCATGAGTACGGCTGGATCCTGTTTGTAACGGGTGATGAGGAGGGGCAGGTAGCTGAACTGACTGAGGCGCAGCGTCTTGGCGCGAGCCCTGGATTGTTGGCGCTGATTGCCCATGCTCAACGGGCGGGAGCTTATATCCTAAACCTCGACGCCGATGCGGACCCGATCCCGAGCTGCCCGTTGGACTGAGAGCCACACTCCACATAAGAACCCTGCCCGGTAAGACTTTTCGTCTTGCCAGGACAGGGGAGTTGGATATTCGGTTTGTGAGGATTCGGAATGAAACGAAGACGGGTTTTGGAAGGGTGTGGGGCAGTAACAGGGCCTTCTGGGTGCGGCGCTTCTGGCGATGAACGACGCATACTCTGGCTGGGGATTCCTTGCGTTTTTGGCGTCCAACCTATTCTGGATTGCCTTTGCAATACGTACCGATGCCTGGGGGCTGGTGGTGATGCAGACTGGATTCGTCGGTACGAGCCTACTCGGGATCTACCGATGGTTGGTCTGACATGGCTGTTCAAGGCCCCGGGGGATAATTCCCTTCAAGGCCTTGATCAGTAGAATCCAGTTCTATAGAGGCGGGGACAGTCGTTCTGACCGGATGACGTTTAGGGCATCGGGTGCAGACACATCGATCCGGATTTGGTGACCGTGTAATCGCATTATGGTCGCAGTGAGAGGGCCGTTCTAAAATATCTCTCCGACTGTCATATCCAGATCGAGAGATTGTGAAGGACTGATGATGAGTATTTCGCCCGCCGGCGTGTGAGTGTGAGCGTTTGTCGGCCTTCTTGCCGCGAGTGATATACAAACACCGGCGCATGCCACGCGTGGAAGTATATTCCGAACTGGTGTCGTCGCATGCAGCCGGTGATGATGACCTAATCTCCTGGACACAATCTGGCCGGCCTGGCCACCAAATAGCAGCACTTGCCCCAAATAGGTCTGTGTAATAGCATCACCTTACTGCGATTTGAGCGCCTGGCTTGCCACGCCCCGCAAACCAGCCCAGCAGTCCGCAGGTGGCCCCACCCCGCCACCCGCGGCGCTCTCTACAACCATCCGATAATCCGATCGCAGTCAGACCAACCTGAGACCACTGCGTCAGAACAACTCCGGGAATATGAAGCGTACCAAGTCGTCAAATCGACTGTCATGCGCAAAATCCTTGTGGCTTGATTTGTACTTTGTCCTGATCGAGTCCATTTTGGACTTCAACTTTCCGGTACGGTCCAGGCTCTTGATCAATGACGCGCGATCATAAGCATTGATCGCGTGCATAAAGGCACGCAGATACATCTTGTGCCCATCAACGATATTGTGCGCGACCTGGATCAGCGTGGCGTGTCTTGATCCAACAGGTACACCTTCCCGGGCAGAATACAGGGCGTTGAGAAGATAAAGAGGGCCATCGCCGTCGTGCGGTCTCACGGGCAGCATAATTCCCTTGGCTCTGAAGCCAGTCCGCAGCTTTTGCCATTGAATGTTGTCATAGTTGTCATAGGTCCTGTGGCTTAACCAAAACGCGTCGAATTCTGTTCGAAGCCGTTCGTCAGTTGTTTGCGAGTAAACGTGGTCGGCGATGCCGTCGTAGTCGTATTTGTAGAGCCGCTGTGCTGGGATATCGCGTGTCAATTCGGAAAATCGAGTCAATGCGCTGTCCCATCGATGCACCATCTGGCCGCTGGCAATCGAAGGAACGGCCCACCGGCAGTCCAGGATCAATTCTCCGGCTTCACGGGATGCGTCCAGAGAACCCTTGTTCGCGATAAATAAATTGCGATTATTGTTGTAGAAGACGTCTTCTTGTGTGAGTCGGGCATGGTCTTCGTCGTACGATTTGAAGATCCAGCAGAGGAGGCCGCCCTCGTTTAGGTAGAAGTTGCGACGGTCGGCGATGACACGAAGGAAAGTTGTAGAAAGCTGTATTTCAAATGCGATCCTGGTTCCTTCGTAGATCGCGCTAACGTCAGGCTTTCGCCATGCGGATCCATCTGACCCATTCCATCGTGTTTCAACCACGACGTCACTGAAACGGGGATCGCATCGAAGGCTCTCGGCGACAATTCCCTTCAGTTCCCTATGATCATGGCTCTCTTTGACGCCGTTGTACTTCCGGGCATTGATCTCATCCTCGCTGAGATGTCCACGGGTCTTTGCAGAACATCGGCCATCTTCGATCGTGTGCCTAAAGAAAAATCGACGGCGATCCGCCCTCGACACAAGGTATACAGGGACATAGCACAGAGGACATGCATACATGGGCGCATCACCTCGGAGCGCCTGGACTACCTCCATTCTTAGTCGCATTGCCAGGCCGTAATCACTACCGATGAGGCGCATTACGTCATGAATCCGCCCGGACCGGAGATCCAGGACCTCAGAGATTTCTGGCGTTTCAACCGAAAAACAGATGGGATGTTCCACGCGCACATGAATGCCAGCGTTAATCTGCCATGGGCAGAATTGAGCCGATATCGTCAGTGAGCGTCAATTTAAGACTGACGCTACCAGGGACAAACGAATTGATTTCGAGAGAAGTAATCGTGCATCCCAAATCGACGCCCCGAAGTGCCTTCGTAATGGCTTCCTTGATGGTTTCCTCAAGCGAGTCGATGCTGATCGTTTTTATGGCATTAGCTATGGATTGATAATCATCTTCAGCTTGACTCATATGTCGTTCCTTTGGCGTCACTACTGAGACGCTGTATGCTAGCGAGACGAGCGATAAGTGCTTCAACGCGCTCTCTTATAACTGAGCACCTCAACTCGCCTGTGGTCAGAGCCGAGGAAGTGCCGTAGGAATCCTGCGTCCACACACCCCCAATAAATTGGTTCTCAGAGTCGCGACACTTATTCCAGCTCTCCTGGGATGAAACTAGCAGCAGTCGTTGTTCATTCGGTAGGGCATTGAACAAAAGTTTATATGCGTCGTCGAGTTCATTCTCCAGCGCCTTCTGAAGTACCGAGTATGCCGAAATATAGTCGTATGTCGTATGTGCATTATTAATGGTTGAATAATAGGGCGCGATTCTCTTCTCGAATTCGCCCATGTAATCCGGTGCGTCTGGATTATCGATGGCGTATGCCGTGCTGGCCAACAAGAATGCCATCATCCAAATGAATCGCATGCTGTGTCTCCCTGTAACTATCCTAAGTGGTGGCCGACACTTATTGCCCTGAAATATTCGTAGTCTGTTGCTTTGTCAGATTTACTTCGCACGCCGCAACTGCATTACCTACAGCAGACCCGCTGCCGGCACCCCAGAAGTCGTAGACCTTCAATGAGCAGTACTGGGTTCGGTATGCCAGCCATTTCTCACGTGAACTGCGTAGCTCTTGTGCCCATTCGGTGCGCGCGTCCTGTGGTATGAAATCCGCTTCGTCAATATTCCTGAACAGTTTTGAGTACGCGACATCTAAATCATTGTCTGCTGCTGCCTGCATTCTCTCAAGGCAAGTAGTGCGTTCCATACCAGACATGCCGGAGCAATACTCTTCATCGCTGGCAGCATATGTGTTCGATAATAATAAGAATGCTATGGATGCGACTGCTAAGCGCATGCTTCCTCCAGTATTGCTTCCACAGTAATGACTCGAATAGGTGACGTGTGCTTTGCCGGCGTTGACTGAAGTCGTGGCATTCACGTTAATTGTTGTGCCGGGGCCATATGATTGTCAGTGAATAACACCGCCAGGGCAAGGTGACAATTGGCACAACTTCTTTTGCTGACCGATAAGATATGTCTGTAAAATCAATCTATTAATTGCTATCTTGAGTGCTGTATATAAATACAGTACCATTGCCTTTTGGTGGCTGGGCGCGACTAGACAATGCAAGCTGGCTACTGGAACAAATGGACGCCGCGGCCAGTGAAGCTGCCTATCGTTTCCTTCATGGACCGCGACACCGGGCGGCAGAAGCGCTGGTACGACCTGAAGACCTCGGAGTGGACCCAAGGACTACTGGCGTACAATGAAGCCGAGTATCGCGTCTACATCGTGACCATCGATCCCTCCACCGTGATGCCAGAAGCCGAAGAGTTCACCCATACCCGATGGCCCAGGATTATGCATAGCCGATATGTGCGGACGCTTCGCAAGGACATCCATAGTTGAGACCTTCGCCAAGCTATTCGGCGCGACGGGGATCGAGAATCTTGAGCCCTCATACAATGTGGCACCAACCCATTCACTCCTGGCCGCACGTCTAAACCCAGAGGGTGCGCGCGAGCTGACTATGCTTCATTGGGGACTCGTCCCGTTCTGGTCGAAGGGACCGGATTCCAAGTATTCAATGATCAATGCACGTTCAGATTCGCTGACCACAAAACCGGCTTACCGCGAGCCATTTAAGCGACGACGGTGTTTGATCGCCGCAGACGGATTCTTCGAGTGGAAGAAGGAAGGTAATCAAAAACGGCCCTATTTCATTCGCCTTCGTGGCGGACCATCGTTTGCCTTTGCTGGCCTGTGGGATCATTGGGAAGCTGATGGCCACACGCCAATAGACTCCTGCACGATCATCACCTGCGATGCTAATTCACTCGTTGCAGTCATCCACGATAGGATGCCGGTGATCCTGCCGCCTAAGGCGTACGATGCATGGTTGGATCCTGGGACGAGGTCGACCGACCGCGCGGCATTACTCCGGCCATGGCCCGACACGCTGACAGAGATGTGGCCTGTTGGAATGGCTGTCAACAGCCCGAGGAATAATGATGAGAGTTTAATTAGACCAGTTTAGCGCCACTTCGCTTGGCGTGACGCCCCAAACCGGGCGCCTGGCCAAGTGGCTGCAGCACATACCCGCCAGTATATTCACCGTGCTGGATACTGACCATGGCGCGCCGACGCGGTATAATGCCCACAGAAAGCGAATAACATCCAAAGGCTGCGGATGGCAACCATACATGAGGTCCTCGCCGCATTCCGCGAGGCGGCTTCGTCGAACCGGGATCTGGGTGACAAATTCGAGCGCCTGATCGCCGCTTATCTGGTCACCGACCCCCTCTATGCTGACCAATTCGACAGCGTCTGGCTCTGGTGCGAGTGGCCGCTGCGCTGGGGTGCCGACACCGGCATAGATCTCGTTGCCCGGGAGCGGCTGACCGGTCAGTATTGCGCAATCCAGTGCAAGTTCTACGATCCAGCCCACACGCTGCAAAAGGCTGATATCGACTCCTTCTTCACCGCGTCCGGCAAGAGCTTCCCCACGCCCGAGGGTGTGCGCGCATTCAACTCCCGCATGATCGTCTCGACGACAGACAGTTGGAGCAAGCACGCCGAGGCTGCGCTCGAAAACCAGATGATCCCCTGCGTTCGTTTGCGCGTGCAGGATCTCGCGGACAGCCCCATCGACTGGGGTGTCTTCACTCTGGACCGGCCCGCAAAACTGAAGCTGAGGACCCGCAAGAAGGTGAGGCCCCATCAGAAGGCCGCCCTCAAGGATGTGCTGACCCACTTCAAGAGCCATGACCGCGGCAAGCTGATTATGGCGTGCGGGACGGGCAAGACGTTCACGTCACTCAAGCTTGCCGAGCTGCTGGCCGGGTCCGGTGGGGTTGTCCTGTTTCTGGTGCCCTCGATCTCGCTGCTGTCCCAAACGCTGCGCGAATGGACCGCGGAGGCCGAGATCCCGATCCATGCGTTCGCGGTATGCTCCGATACCAAGGTCGGGCGGCATCACGAAGACATGATGGCCCATGATCTGGCGCTGCCGGCGACGACCCATGCGGCGCGCCTGGCAGAAGCCCTCAAGGGCAAGCCTCGGAAAGACCGGCTGACGGTTGTATTCTCGACTTATCAGTCGATCGCGGTGGTATCGGAAGCTCAAAAAGCGGGCGCGCCGGCATTCGACCTGGTCATCTGTGACGAAGCGCACCGCACCACGGGCGTGACGCTCGAGGGCGAGGATGAGTCGCACTTCGTCAGAGTGCACAATGCGAAGTTCATCCGCGCCACCAAGCGGCTGTACATGACCGCCACCCCGCGCCTGTACGCCGATACCGCGAAGTCCAAGGCGCAGGAGAACGACGCCGTACTCTGCTCCATGGATGATGAGGCATTGTACGGCCCGACCTTCCATCGGCTGGGTTTTGGTGAGGCGGTCGCGCGCGGCCTGCTCGCCGATTACAAGGTCCTGGTGCTGGCGGTCGACGAGAAACACGCGAGCAAGGCCATACAAAAGAGTCTTTCTGCCGGTGAGAACGAGCTAAAGCTCGAGGATGCGGTCAAGATCATCGGCTGCTGGAACGGCCTGGCCAAGCGTTTTGCGATCGATGCCGAAACGATGGCGCAGGACAGCGGCGTGATCGACGACCCCGCCCCGATGCGCCGCGCGGTGGCCTTCAGTCGGTCTATCAAGGACTCCAAGCACCTGGCCGCGATGTTCCAGTCCGTGGTCAGCGAATACGTCAGCCGCCATGAAGGGGATGGCAGCCTGCGCTGCGAAGTCGAGCATGTCGACGGCACATTCAATGTCCTGAAGCGCAACGAACGTCTTGACTGGCTGCGGGACACCTCCATTGAAGCGAGCGGCGAGAACGTCTGCCGGATTCTGTCGAACGCCCGCTGCCTGTCCGAGGGCGTGGACGTACCGGCGCTCGATGCCGTCCTGTTTCTCAATCCACGGGATTCGGTCGTCGATGTGGTGCAGTCGGTCGGCCGCGTGATGCGCCGCGCCGATGAGTCCGGCAAAAAATACGGCTATGTGATCCTCCCGATCGGCGTCCCGGCCGGCACACCACCGGAAGAGGCTCTCAAGGACAATCAAAAATACCGTGTCGTCTGGCAAGTGCTCCAGGCGCTGCGTGCCCACGACGACCGCTTCAACGCCACCATCAACCAGATCGAGCTGAACAAGCACCGCCCCGACCAGATCCAGGTCATCGGTGTGGGTGGCCAGGCTGGCGATGGCAATGACGATGGCGGTGGGCAAGCCAAGACCACCCAGATCTCTTTCGCATTCCCGGACATCGATCTCTGGCGCGACGCCATCTACGCGAAGATCGTCCTCAAGTGTGGCGACCGCAGATACTGGGAGGACTGGGCCAAGGATGTCGCCCGCATCGCCGAGCGCCACACAGCGCGTGTCACGGCACTGGTCGAGTCCAACAAATCGGCCCGCAAGGCATTCGAGCGCTTTCTGTCGGGCCTGCATGAGAACATCAACCCTTCGATCAGTGCCGCCGAAGCGATCGAGATGCTCTCGCAACACCTGATCACGCGACCGGTGTTCGACGCGCTGTTCGAGAACTATTCGTTCTCCCAGCACAACTCCGTCTCCCTGGCGATGCAGGAGGTCCTGGATACGCTGGAGCCCAAGTCTCTCGACAAAGAGATCGAGGCCCTTCAGGGCTTCTATGCCAGCGTTCGACAGCGGGTCAAGGGGATCGACAACGCCGAGGGTAGGCAGCGCGTCATCATCGAGTTGTATGACAAATTCTTTAAGCTGGCCTTTCCAAAGATGGCATCCCGGCTGGGTATCGTCTACACACCGGTCGAGATCGTCGATTTTATTATCCACAGCGCCGAGTATGCGCTGCGGAAATATTTTGGCGTGGGACTTACGGATCGCAATGTACATATCCTGGACCCGTTCACCGGGACCGGGACATTTATTGTCCGGCTGCTTCAATCCGGCCTGATCCGCGCCAAAGATCTCGAGCGCAAATACCGCGAAGAGCTGCACGCCAACGAAATCGTGCTGCTCGCCTATTACATCGCGGCCATCAATATCGAGGAGACCTATCACGGCATTGTGGCAGATATCGCGACGAGCTCCTCAGCGGGCACCACTGACTACGAGGCGTTCGAGGGTATCGTGCTGACGGATACCTTCCAGATGAATGAGGAATCCCGTCAGACGGGATTCGGCGAGGCGATGTTCCCGGAGAACAACAAGCGCGCTCGCCGTCAGAAGAAGCGGGATATCCGGGTGATCATGGGGAATCCGCCTTATTCGGCCCAGCAGGAAAGCGAGGGTGACAATAATCGCAACCTCGCCTACCCATTGCTCGATGAGCGGATCCGCACGACGTACGCAGAACTGTCGAGCTCAAAACTCAAGAAAAATAATTACGACTCGTATGTGCGAGCTATCCGATGGGCATCCGATCGCCTCAAAGATCAGGGTATCATCGGCTTCGTGACTAATGGATCCTTTGTCAACGAGCGCAATCTGGATGGCGTACGCAAGGCGCTGGTGCAGGAATTCTCGATTGTCTATTGCTTCAATCTGCGTGGCGACGCTCGCAGCATGGGAGATCAGCGCCGCAAGGAGAAGGGTAATGTTTTCGGTGAAGGCACCCGGACGCCGGTCGCCATCACCCTGCTGGTCAAAGCGCCGGACGCCGCTGAACATGGCCGAATCTATTACCATGATATCGGCGATTACCTCTCCCGCGAAGAGAAGATCAAGATCATCCGCGAATTCGCATCGATCAACAGTGTCCCGTGGAAGACACTTTCCCCGAATGCCGAGGGCGATTGGGTTAATCAGCGCAATCCAGAGTTCGACGCGTTTCTTGCGCTCGGCGACAAGGACACGGGATCCAAAGAGGTGTTGTTCAGCACCTATTCACTCGGCGTGGTCACGAATCGCGACCCTTGGACATATAGCTTCTCTCGCGACGCGCTCACCAAGAATATCAGCCTTCTGATTACGACCTACAACGCTGAATGCAAGCGCTACAAGTCCGCCATCAAAGGCAAGCAGAAAGCCGAGTGGCCGAACCTTGATGCGTTCGTGAACGGCGACCCGAAGAAGATCAGCTGGACGCGCTCGTTGAAGCAATCGCTCAGTCGCGGACATGTGCTCGCGCTCGACCCTCAGTCGATCGTCACCAGCCTCTATCGACCGTTCTGTCGGCAGGCGCTCTATTTCGATCGTCGACTCAATGAGATGGTCAACCGAGTTCCGGCCCTGTTCCCGACGCCTCGACACCAAAATATTGTCATCTCTATCACTGGCGTTGCGGATCGCAAGGGCTTCTCAGTGTTGGCGTCCAGTGATGTGCCCAACATGCACCTCACCGATACCGGTCAGTGCTTCCCGCTCTACTGGTATGAGCAGGCCGGCGATCGGGATGACCTGTTTGGCAATGACACCACGGATGCGGGCAGCCCGCCGGATGCGGAAGGCTATATCCGGCATGATGCCATCAGCGATTGGGCGCTCGAGACGTTTCGCAAACACTATCGCGACAAGGCCATCACCAAAGAGTCCATCTTCCACTACGTTTACGGCATCCTGCATTCATCTGAGTATCGCGACAAATACGACGCGAGCCTGAAAAAGACACTGCCGCGGATTCCGTTGGCTAATGGCTTCTGGGCTTTCGCACACGCAGGGCGCGCGCTGATCGAGCTGCACACTGGATATGAAAGCTGCGAGCCATGGCCGTTGATGGAGGAGAGTGCCGACTTGGCGCTGAACCCCGCAGATCACTACAAGGTCGATAGGATGGTATTTGCGCGCAACGGCAAGGCCATAGACAAAACCTCGATCATTTACAACAGCCGTGTGCGCCTGTCCGGCATCCCCGAGGACGCCTACCTGTACGTTGTCAATGGCAAGTCTGCAATCGAATGGATCATGGACCGCTATGCGGTGTCTATCGATTCACCCAGCGGGATTCTTAACGACCCCAACACATGGGCGAACGACCCGCGTTACATCATCGAACTGCTGAAGCGCGTGGTGCGTGTGAGTATGTCGAGCGTCGAGATTATTCGTTCGCTGCCGCCGTTGGGCGTCTAAAGAGTCGGCGTGCCCGCAGCTTGACGGTAAGCCGCATGACCTTCCTCGAATCGGACGAGCGCCTTTGACCTTTCTCGGTCACATGTGAATCCGAGCTGACGCTTATACCTCTGCCAGCGCACAAGCGCTTTACGAGGCTCTCTCTACTGCCTTGCCGGCGGTCTCATCCGAGAATAGGTTTCCCCTCCGCGTACGACGACAGCGTTAGCACTTTGTGCAAAATGTTAGCGCTTGTTGCAAAAATTGTTAGTGCTTTAGGTAGTCGTCCAGCATTCAATCGCAATACCATGCAGATGACTAAAGTGGTCTTATATCTCTTGCACCTTAAAGCAACGATCTTCCATGCCTCGCGATATTCACCTCACTTAGTCTTCTGCCTCCTTTCGTCTTTTTCCTTCGCGCACGAGCAAAGGCACACGACATGTCCCGCAAAGGAGTAGCTGGAATGTCGCATGGGGCAAGAGATATAAGGAGGGCACCATTTGGTGCTGCGGCATACTCCTAACTGGCAAGAGATATAACCAACTGGCACATATTGCCCTGCTCAGGTTGTCTTTCACCTCAACTTTGGCTGTAATCCGCGTCGGGTTACCCCTATGTATTTCCATGCGCATGTCTGCCAAGGAGGCACCATGGGCGCTAGCACCAACTTCATCGTCTTTGAATTTGTCCATGGCAAGGATACGAGCCTGACCTACGCGGCCGTCACCGCAGCCCCGGCGCTAATCGCCGCTGTCCGCGCCGAACTTGCAAAACCCCTCGCTGAACGCCATCTGCATATCCATGGTGCGGTGGCAAAAGGAGACGGTGGCCATAACAGCCCCTGGTATTGGCACTTCGTGCCAGACAGATGGAATCTTGTCGAAATGAGCATGGAACTCTGCGATGGGCAACCAAGCGACATCGAGGCCGATGTCGACAAGTGGGTTGCCGACATTGGCAGCTACTGCCCATGGTCTTCACGCGTCCTCCGTGAACGACCTCGCTGAATACACTTCATGGGTCAACGGACGCTGGAGGAACGTAGCCAGCAAACTGGATGTGCTCGGCCATGGCCTACCGTAAGAGGTATTCGCCATTGCCTGTCACTAGCAATTCTGTGTGAGAGGAATTGCATGTTAATCTAGATGTTCAGTCAACCTGCCCAGTTGGAAGTGAAGCGCCGCTGACACGGTATTCAGCAGATCCCGCAGTGTCCCATTGCCATGCTCGACCGTATCCAGCATGGCCTCAAGAGCCGGTATCGACGTTCTCGGGTTATAGAACTGGACACGGTTTGGGATCTGCGCGCGCCAATTACGCGCCCACCGTTTGGCAATAACCCGATTGTAGATGAGCTGCCGAATACGCGATGACCCGCTCATCAGCGCAGACGTCAGGAACGCTTGCAGATTGAATATCTCATCTGCCGTTGCCGCGATGACCAACAGGCGAACCGCCGCGGCCACACGCGCCGTGGTCCCTTCATTAGTGTTGCGCATGAGGCCCAACAGCAAATCAGGCGGGCATAAATTCGCCCTGCCAATTTCATCAAAAACGGAGTCGATGGGCGTAGCGGACCCGAATATAGCGTAGGCTTCTTCACGCCAGGTTTGCGTGGTTATATCCAGTGTTGTATCCGTGCAAATCAAACCTGCATGGATCATTCCAAGGCAGGCATCCAGATTGAACGGTTGCTCTGCATAACCCGGTGCTTCAACGACCGCGTCCCATGCGCCTTTATGCCGATACGCACTGAGAGCCGCGATCGCTCGTTCATACACTAGCACTGTGGCCATAAATCCTCTGCCAGCGCCAGACTGAAGCATTTGCGCAAGACGCGCCTCGGCGCCCATCCATCGAACGGGCGGGTAAAGCGAGTTGATCGTACGCTCAATGTCCTCCACATAGTCCGTTGCATCGGCGGCAGCGGTACAGAGCAAGTGCAAAACCTGGGCGTGTGTCCATTCAGTGCGCAAGGCCTGACCGGGTGTAGTAGGGGCGGCAACAAAGTCGGGGGAGCTGGCAAATCCCGGTGTGAAACGCCAGGTAACGGGCTGATGATGCCACAATGACTTTGACACCTCCTGACAGACGCCGGCGGCACCGCGCAAAACCGCCTCCCAGCGGCAATCCTCCTCTTGACTCGACTCCCCGGGTAAACGGCACACCGCGGCGGCCAGAATACTTGCAGCTGGGATCAATTCGCCTCCATATGCCAAAGCCAGGGCGGCATCGACGTCCAATGCGAAGCGCGTCGCCGGCAGTTCGCCGGGCGCGATCCGCGCACCGCCGGCCAGGAATATGTCGCTGGATCGACGCCAGTGTCCCAACCTCGCGGCGCTGATGGCGGCCCGCCGATACGCGAATGGATCGAGGGCCTGATGCTCACCCGTCGCCTCCAGCTGATTCCAGATTACAAGCACTTGCCCATAGTCCTCTCTCTGAAAATAGAGATTCGCGCGTGTCTCCGTCAGCAATGGTGACTGTCCATAGGTCGATGACGCTTCATCCAGGACGCCGAGCGCTTCGACGCTCCGATCGAGATATTCTGTCAGGATGATCGCTCGAGCTTTCGCGGCTTCCACACCGAGGTTCGGAGATGAGTAGCTTCGTGCATAGGTGTCAATACGCTTCAATATCGGTAGCCATTCAGCCCAGTCTCTGACATCCTCAGAAACCGTAGCCCATGCCGTTTGCACAAATGCGCCGAGTGCTTGCATGATCGGCCATGTAAGGATGTTCTCTATATCCTGGCGCAGTCCCTCTGATGCCGTCGACTCCAGCCATGTCACGAACGCATCAAGGTTCTCCAGTCCGCGCACACCCTGACATAAGTTCAACAACAGCATCTGAATAGCCGTCGCTGTTTCTGGAATCCCATCGTAAGGCTTCTGCTCAAAATCATTAGCTTCGAAGTTCGAGTGTTCGAGTGGATGGTCTGCAAACCACTGGATGGCCCATAATTTGTACTGCAGGGGAAGGCGGCGACTCTGAAGGAATCCCACCGATCCAAAGAATATGCTGCGCGATGTGTTCTGTAGATCAGGATCGTCGATGCGCAATAGGGCTTCCATCCACCGTGCAGCAATATTGCCTAGATGAGCCACATCGAGCGACGCTGCAACACGAAATTGCAGGGCGCGTACGATGCTGTCAATCGCGGGAATCGCACAAATGGTCTGGTTCGGTTCTATGCACACGTATACAAGCCATACAAGATGCTGATGTACTTGATGCGCTGCCTGCGCATCTTCAATGAGTTGCAGTTTAATCGCTATGGTTCCCAAGCGACTGTTGTCGCCACTCGCGTACCCATGAAAGAGCAGTGCTGCGGCTTCCGCGGGTGTATTAGGTCGTTTTGCATAGACCGCGTCGAAAATCCGCATGTGGGCATGTTTGCGAACAGCTTCAGACCACACCTCAGTTGCCACCCCCTTTAAGAGAGGTGTAGCCCGATAGCCAATGCCAACTACATGCTCCAACCATGTACCACTGAGTTGATCTATGACGTCACCAGCGTTGGTCAGACCCTCAGTCGACTCCGCAATCCGGACAGCCACCGTGCGATCGATCAGCAAGGAGCATTCGGAGATGGTGTAGAGAAATTCTGCGACAGGAGCGGAAAGCGTGTCGCGCACCAGGCCGCGCGCCAGCAGGCGAGCCGACCTGATGCCCTCTGACGGGGTTGTAATATCTGTCGTGGACAATGGCGCCCAACCACGTTCCACACATTCACTCAACCGGACCTGAACCAGTTTTGGATGTCCAAATGTCAGTATCGCAATGATATGCCCCCAGGCTGGTGCATCATCTTTCGGGCAGCCCATCTCTTCACAGAGTGGTGTTATCTCATCAGCGGTCATCTCCGGCACTTCAACTATTGCCACATCTCTCAGGTTGTCAACCACAGCCGCGTGCTCGCCGTCGCCTTGTGATGTGATTAAAAGGCCACGACCAGCGGATCTCGCGCGGACGAGAACGGTCGATATGGCATTGCGGTAAGCATTTATTGCACCGGGGGATATGTTCAAGTCATCGATGACAATAAGTGCCGGACTTCCCCCTTGTTCCAGTGTCCGGGCCAACGCAAGAAGTAGAGTAACGATATCATTCGTAGGGCGCCCTGTTAGTGTTATCCACCAAGCATCGGGGCAAACGTCCGCGCTGGTGAGCTGAGCTAACGTTGTTTTTCCCTTGTGAACGCTGCCGGCCAGGAGCACTGCCTTGCGATGTATCAGCAGATTCCGGATCTGTTCTGTAAGATGGGGACGCCGCAACAATGGATCCGGTGCACGAGGAATATTTTCACGCACAAGCGCCAACAGTGGCTCATCATTTCGCTGATGGCTAAGGTATTTAGCAAGTTGCTCAGGCGAGAGTGCCAAATGTGTAGAAGTTGACGATTCGACTATCTGTAATAGATCAAGTCTGGTTAGTTTCCGCTGCTCGGTCTCAGGACGAACGATCACCTCCCAGACATGGGATTCCAGACGCGCTCGAATACCGTCGATATGCGATAATGAACGTCCCTTCGCGTCGAGGATATCTGCCAGACGCGCATCAATGCTCGACTTGATCCCTTCAATGTCTGGTTGATCCAACAACCAATGAAATTGGCAGAAGAGAGACGCCTGAATCGTTTCAACTGAGGCCGACTCCAAGAACAAATGCAATCGGCTCGCGTGGGTGAGCTTGGGCAGAAGGTAGTCCACCAGTGTGCGTGCGATCTCTACGTTGGTCTGCGCCGCCTGCCATAGCTCAACCCCGCACCCGAATGCGGCGTCCCTCTCTTCAGCCGCCTGACTTGTCGTGATGTAGTGATAACTAACCCGCCTTCCCAATCCCTGCTCACGGAGCTGCAGTGCCCAGAAGTGTTCGAGCGCGTCCCGGGCTTTTGCGGTATTCAGGGAAAGTGAGTCCTGTGTGTTTCGAACCTGGAAAACTGTCGCACCATCGCGTTCCACGCTATCCAGATCTTCAGCCCCTTCGAGGTAGATGACCTCATCGGCCGTGGTCAGACGCAGCCAAGCATCAACGGACCACAAAGCCTGATACACGTAACCGCGGATTGAGGGTATGGCTTGGCGGCGGGGATCACCAGACAGTGTTGCGGGTGTGGTCTGGATGACGCCAGGATCAATCCCAACATCGAGGGCATCTGGCGAGGGAGGGTGAGTCATCTTGATGCCGATCGGGTTTCTGGGGTATTTACCATCCTATCACACGATCACATGTATCTGTATTTGTTGGGTAAACATGGTCATTCACCACCTGTACCACCGGAACGTATGGTAGATTCTGCCGAAATACTGTATAAATATACAGTCTGCACCAAGATCAGCAAAAAACCATGGGGGTGAGGTTCCATGTCTTCGACTCACAGCGAGATCCGGATTGACTTTGCAAATGCTCTCAAGGAGCTTGAGGCTAGGCTGGCCGTTCTTGATGCCCGGCTACAGGCCGAGTCTGGTTATCCCCAGTGGATCTGGAAAGTCGAAGGCCGCATGCCCGCCAGAGACCAGGCACGCGCAGTGATCCGTGCGACGGATTATATCGACGGCCAGGATCCTCATGAGACCCGCATCTGCCCTGCATTGCTCGGCGTCAGCCATGAAACCCTTGCGGCTGCGCGCGCAGTCAACCAGGCCAAAATGAAGCTGGATGCAGCCCTTCGTGCCATCGACGCGCTTACCGAAAGCGTGATTGATGAAATAACCGGCGTGGAAACGAAACAGCCCCTTCTCAAGGGTTCGCTCGCCTCATTGAAGCGCGCACGTTTTCATCGGCGCCAAGCACTCCGGAAGCTTGTCGTGTTGGATCGCGCACCGGAGAAGGTCAGTTACACCTGGGCTCGGCTGAACAAGGTCGAGCGCACAACCCGGGATGAACTCGTGGGTCGTCTGGAGCAGTGGATGGAGGAACAGGGCTTCAGCCAGGATCGTCAACATGACCTTGGCGTCCTCAAGAGCCTCACCCGCAATGAGCCGCTCGCGGAGGTTCGGCCACCCCACATCCATCCGCGCGCCAACATAGTCACGCGATGCGAGGATCATGTAGAGCGGACTCAGGTCCGGGCCGTGCTGCCGCTCCTATACCCGGCTGAGCCGGGAGACCGCATACCGCTGCACCGTGCCTTGCCGCCTGAAGCTCCATCTGGCGATAAACGGCGTCGGGGAAGGCCGCAGAACCCGGAAAGCAAGCCACGAGTGAGCACCACGCGGATCCTCAAATCACTCCCTGTATACCGCTATTTGGGGAGCTCGCAGAATTCGGAAAAAATCGTACGCTAAGGTTTTCCGGGCATCCGTAGGGGCCGAAACTTCCCGTCTTCCAGTCTGCGGCTCTGCCGCCAGACGTAATCGCCGGTTAGGTTGATGTGCTCCCAGCCCAGCGGCGACAGGAATTGCAGCAGCTCGCCGTCCACCGGCTTGCCGGCCTCGACCAACCCCTGGGTGGCGCGCTCCAGGTACACCGTGTTCCACAGCACGATAGCCGCCGTCACCAGGTTGAGGCCGCTGGCCCGGTAGCGCTGCTGCTCGAAGCTCCGATCCCTGATTTCCCCAAGGCGGTTGAAGAACACCGCCCTGGCCAGCGAGTTGCGCGCCTCACCTTTGTTCAGGCCGGCATGCACGCGGCGGCGCAGCTCAACACTTTGCAGCCAGTCTAGGATGAACAGCGTGCGTTCGATCCGGCCCAGTTCGCGCAGGGCGACAGCCAGGCCGTTCTGACGCGGATAGCTGCCGAGCTTGCGCAGCATCAGCGAGGCGGTAACGGTGCCCTGCTTGATCGAGCTGGCCAGGCGCAGGATGTCGTCCCAATGAGCGCGCACGTGCTTGATGTTCAGGGTGCCACCGATCAGCGGGCGCAGCGTCGGGTAGGCCTGCACGCCCTGCGGCACGTACAGTTTGGTTTCGCCGAGGTCGCGGATGCGTGGCGCGAAGCGGAAGCCCAGCAGGTGCATCAGGGCGAAGACGTGATCGGTGAAACCGGCCGTGTCGGTGTAGTGCTCCTCGATCCGCAGGTCGGACTCGTGATACAGCAGGCCGTCGAGCACATAGGTGGAATCTCGGACGCCGACATTCACCACGCGTGTGCTGAACGGCGCGTATTGGTCGGAGATGTGGGTGTAGAACAGCCGTCCTGGCTCGCTGCCGTACTTCGGGTTGACGTGCCCGGTGCTTTCGCCCCGGCCGCCCGCGCGGAAGCGCTGGCCATCGGAGGACGAGGTGGTGCCATCGCCCCAGTGGGCGGCAAAGGCATGGCGGTACTGGTGGTTGACCAACTCAGCCAGGGCCGCCGAGTAGGTTTCGTCGCGGATGTGCCACGCTTGCAGCCAGGACAGCT
>CAYWKV010000016.1:0-27893 GCA_964458835.1 uncultured Gammaproteobacteria bacterium
GATGTGCTGGTATACGACCGGCTGGTGTCGGCTCCGATCCTGGACCTGGCCCGTCGCGACGCCGACCGCATCTACGTCGGCAAGGAGAAGGACAATCACGCCGTACCGCAGGAGGGCATCAACCAACTGCTGGTGGATCTGGCCCGGCAGGGCAAGCGCGTGCTGCGCCTGAAGGGCGGCGATCCTTTCATCTTCGGCCGCGGCGGCGAGGAGATCGAAACCCTGGCCCAGGAGGGTATTCCCTTCCAGGTGGTGCCCGGCATCACGGCGGCGGCCGGCTGCGCCTCCTATTCCGGTATTCCGCTGACGCACCGGGACTATGCCCAGTCCTGCACCTTCGTCACGGGCCATCTGAAGGATGGCAGCCTGGATCTGAACTGGATCCAGCTGGTGCAGCCGCGTCAGACGGTGGTGTTCTACATGGGGTTGACCGGCATCGAAGTGATCTGCAGCCAGCTGATTGCGCACGGCATGGCTTCCGATATGCCGGCGGCGCTGGTGGAGCAGGGCACGACCCGCAACCAGCGGGTGCATGTCGGCACGGTGGCGACCCTGCCGTCTATCGTGGCGGAGGCGGACGTGCGGGCACCGACCTTGACCATCATCGGCGAAGTGGTGAAGCTGCATGCCAAGCTCGGCTGGTATCAGCCGACCGAGCACATGGACGGGACTGCCTTCAGCAGTACCGCCCAGAAGCAGATTTGAAGTACTCGGCCCCACGTCGGGGCGGGAGGTGAGCCGTGGACGTCGAACGATTCAGTAGGGAGGAAGGCAGCGGCTGCAGCTCCGACGAGCTGTTCGCGCTGCAGGTGATCGACGACAGTATGGAGCCGGAATTCGAGGCCGGCTGCATCATCGTGATCGATCCGGCGGGGGTGATTCAGAACGGCAGCTTTGTGTTCGCCCAGGTCGACGGCGAATACATCTTCCGCCAGCTGCTGGTGCAGGAGGACCGCTTCTACCTCAAGCCGATGAAGTCCAACTACGAAACGTTGGAGATCCCTGGTCTCACCGCCATCCAGGGCGTCATCGTGCAGAAGGCCGGCACGCGGCGCAAACACCACAAACACTATATCTGACGGGCCCGACGGTCACTCCTTGGGCGCCACCTGGTCGGGGTGGAGTCGGGTCGTGAAGAATTCGTCGGCGCTGTCGACATCCAACGGCTCGCCATCGCCCTTGACCAGCGGCAGTTCGTAGTCGTTCCAGCCGCGCAGCCCGGTCTTGAGGGAATAGACGTCCTGATAGCCCATCTGCTGCATGACCCAGGCAGCCAGTGCACTGCGGTTGCCCGAGCGGCAGACCACCACCACAGGGCGCGTCCGCGCCCTTACGAGTTCCGGAACCGTGTCCTCGTAACCGTATTCGCAGGCGGCTTCGAGGATGCCGCGCGGGACGTTGAGGGAGCCGTCGATGCGAGCCGCCTCGAACTCGTAGGGTTCCCGCGTGTCCAGCAGCAGCACGTCCGGACGCTCCCTGCGCAATTGATCGAGATCCCAGGGGAACAGTTCCTTGATGTGCGGCAGGCACTCCGCAACCAGATCGGTGAAACGCTTCATCCTAAAAACTCTTTGCGGCTACGGCAGCGCGCGGAAGGCACTGAAAGGACGCAGCGTTATGAAGCCCTACCTCATCACTTGACGGGTGCGGCGGGGTGTCGTGCGAAGTGAATGGGCTGGGCAGTGTTCGTCCGTGTGCTGCCGTGGCAAGTGTGGTTTTGGGCTTCATTCGGGTCTCGCTCCGGAAGGCTATTCGGCGTTGCGCACGCCCTCGGTGCGGCCGTGGCGCAGGCCCTGTTCGACGGCGATGACCGCGGCCTCGACGCGCGAGTGTACGCCGAGCTTGCGCAGGATCGCCTTGACGTGGAGTTTGACGGTGCCGTCCGAGATGCCCAGGTTGCGGGCGATCGCCTTATTGCTCTGACCCTCTGCCAGCAGCCCGAGGATCTCGCTCTCGCGGGGCGTGAGGTCGGAGAACGGGCTGGGATCGCGGGCTGTCACGCTCTCGCCTTGTACGACCTTGGCCAGCACCGGCGCCAGATCAGGCGCCACGACGGTCTTGCCGGCGACGATGTCACGCAGCGCCACGACGAGATCATCGGGTTCCATGTCCTTGATGAGATAACCCTGTGCACCGCTACGCAGAGCCTCGACCAGATCCTGCTCGTTGCTGCTGGTGGTAAGCATCGCGATGGGCATCTTGAGCCCGCTCTGGCGCAGTTGGCGCAGCACGCCCAGGCCGTCCATGCCCGGCATCCGCATGTCCAGCAGTACCACGTCGGGGCGCAGCGTCTCGGCGAGTTCCAGGCCTTCCTGGCCGTCGCCTACCGCGCCGACGACCTCGATGCCGCGGTGGGCAAGCAGGCCCTGCAGGCCGACCCGGAACAGTGTGTGATCATCGATCAGCAGAATACGCAGGCTCATCGAGGGGTCTTGTCGGTGGCCGGAAGTGGCACAGACACCTCGCTCACGTTGTGCGGCGCCGACCTGGCTGGTGCACGGAACGTCAGTTGTACGCGTGTGCCTTCGCCCGGCTCGCTCTCGAAGTGAATGCGGCCGCCGATGCGTCGCGCGCGTTCTTCCATAATGGACAGGCCGACATGCTCGCCCGGGGTGCTGGAGGCGCGGGGCGGCTCCATGCCTGTGCCGTCGTCTTCGATCAGTACACGGAATTGGCCATTGTCCTGGCCGCGCATCAGCACGCGCACGGTATGTGCACGGCTGTGCTTGCGGACGTTGCAGAGTGCTTCCTGGACGATGCGCAATACCTGGATCTCGAGGTCCTCGGGGAGGGCCGGGCCGCCCCATTCCTTCTGAAGGAAGATCTGTATGTCGGACTCGTTCCGGAAGCGCTCGACGACTTTTTCGATGGCAGGCAACAGACCGCGCCGATCGATCGGAGCGCGAAAGTGGTCGATCAGTCCGCGCAGTTCCGTATAGGCCTCGTCGAGGCTGTTTTCGATACGCTCCAGTTCCGCCCACAGGGCCGACTCATCGCCCTGGTGCAGGGTTTCGTCCAGCACACGGACCTGGAAGCGGAGACTGGCCAGAGTCTGCGCCAGCGAGTCATGAAGCTCATGGGCGATGCGCGTGCGTTCCTCGATAATGGTCAGGCGGTTGGCCTCTTCGTCGACATTGGCCTTCTCGATCGCCATGCCGAGGTGGCGGCCGATACTGATGAGGAGTATGTCGTCGCAGTCGGGGCCGGTCTGTTGGCGATCGACGAACAGGTTGTACACGCCGAGTGTCCGCTCGCGATATTGCAGCGGCACGGCGATCACTTCGATATCGTCGGTGGGGAAAAGCGGCGCGCCAGCCAGATGGTCGCAGTTGTGGATACCGGTACCGCTACGGATGACGCCGTCGGCGACCACCTGGCCGCACAGGCAGTGCTGGGAAGGCATGATTTGCTCGTGGGCGATGGCCCCGTCGCTGAGTCCAATGCTGGCGACCAGGCGCATCTGCTTGTCGTGGGTGAGCAACCGGACGGTCGCGGCACGGGCATGCACCACCTCCTTGAGGGTATGCAGGAAGCGGGTCAGCAGGTCATCCAAGTCGCGCGAGTTGCTGATGCTGGCGGCGACGTCGTAGAGGATCTCCAGCGAGCGGGTTTCGTGCTTGATACGGTCGGTCTGCTTGCGTACCTGAGCTTCCATGTCCAGAGAGAGCCCCTGCAGTTTATCGCTTATTATATTGATATCTTCGGTTAATTCTTTCAGGCCTCCGCGGTCTGTCAGAGGGATGCGCGCTGCGAGTTCCCCATCGCGGATGGCCCGCGCCCAGGTGCGCATATGGGTCAGGGGGGGCAGCAGATCCCGCCGGATCACATGGTAGGCGCCCGCCAGAAAGACGATACCGAGGATTGCGAGCAGGGCGTGGACGATCACCTGGATGGCGTCATCGACGATACCCACGTTTGGCAGGAGCGCGAACCACACCAGCACGGCGCCGAGCCCGAGCAGCGATACCCGCAGTCAATTGCATCGCGACCCGGCACTGCGTTCCCAATGCGCCGAAAGCGCTGGGAGCACCCGGTCGGCACGGGGGACCGGGTTCGCCTGGCCGGCGGACGTATTGGCTGGATTGTTTCCGGGGATCGATGTCATGGGCACCGCACGCAGAGACTTAACCAATCGAGGGGTCCGCGCGACACTATAGCACCAATGCAGGTACTGCTCATAACCCACAGCCGCAGCACGAAAATATCCCCGGCGGAGCGGGAGCGGGCA
This sequence comes from uncultured Gammaproteobacteria bacterium, assembly GCA_964458835.1. Lineage (GTDB taxonomy): Bacteria > Pseudomonadota > Gammaproteobacteria > Thiohalobacterales > Thiohalobacteraceae > JAHJQQ01. The sequence continues at coordinate 4,229 of CAYWKV010000016.1, forward strand.
GGCTTCTCCACCTGACCGGCTCAGACGTCGTCCTCTTGCGGCGGTTGATAATGGGGGTCGTTCGGATTCAGGAAGATGAAGTCAAACCGGTCCGGTTCGTATTCGACATAGTCCAGCGTCATGCCCTCGAGCAGCATGGTACTCGTGGGCGCGATCGTCACCTCGATACCCTCGGAGGTGAAGTGGATATCGTCCGTGCGCTCCAAATCGTCGAAGCCCATCGCGTACTGGATCGTGCCGTCGGGCGCGCGCTGGGCGGCGATGCGCAACGCCATGCCTTCGGACCGCCCCTGCTTGGCGGCAGCCTTGATCTGTTGGGCGGCGGCGGGGGTGATAGTGATCATGGAAATATGACTCCTGTGGGTTGGGGCAGTCGCACAGGCTCAGGCGCTGCCGGTAGCCGCCGTCGGCGTACGTTGAGCGCGGACATGGGCGACGAAGCGTTCGGCCCAGCGATGCTGCCGCGTGTTGCGCTGGTGGGTGTAGCAGGCGAGCAGATTCTTGTAGACGAAGCCATCGTGCTCACCGTCGATGCCGGTGCCGCGCAGCACCCGGAAGGCGAAGCGGGCACCCGGTGCCAGGTTGGTCAGTCCGGAGTAGTGGAACTCGTGGGCAGCGACGCTCTCCCCGGCGGTGGGGCCAGCCGGCCAGGGCATGGCGGCCGTTTCCTGCAGCTTGACGTAGCCACGACCCTGCGGCCGGTCGTGCATCTCGATGTCGCCGGGAATCACGCCGACCATGTCCGCGTGCCGGCCCTTCCAGTGGAGGCTGCGTGCCAGATACATCAGGCCACCGCATTCCGCATAGGTCGGCAGACCCTGTTCGATGGCGGTGCGGATCGCGGCGCGCATTTCGCTGTTCTCCGCGAGACGTTCCATGCAGGTCTCGGGGAAGCCGCCGCCGATGAACAGGCCGTCGATGGCCGGCAGCGTGTGGTCGTGCAGGGTGTCGATCGGGATCAGTTCGGCACCGGCCCGTTCGAGAGCAGCGAGGTCGTCCGGGTAGTAGAAACCAAAGGCCTCGTCGCGGGCGATACCGATGCGCACTGTGGAGCCGGGCGTCGCGGGCGAGGCGAAAGGCGGTTCCGCCGGCAGCGCCGGGGCACTCGCAGCAATGGCCCGGATGCGGTCGAGATCGACCTGCCGGCCGATGGTCTCGCCGATGTACCGGATGCGACCGACGGCCGCCGCGTGTTCATTGCTGGGAATCAGACCCAGATGACGTTCGATGATCTCAAGACTTGCGTCGCGGCCGACGGCGCCCACCACTGGCACGTCGGTGTAATGCTCGATCACCGCGCGCAGCTTGGACTCGTGGCGGCTGCCACCCAGCTGATTGAGAATCACGCCGGCGATCCGCACATCCCGATCGAAGGCCTGATAGCCGAGGATCAACGGGGCGATCCCGCGTGTCATGCCGCGCGCGTCGATCACCAGGACGACCGGCGCCTGCAGCAGCTTGGCCAGGGCGGCGTTGCTGTTGCTGCCGTCGAGGTCCAGCCCGTCATACAGTCCCTTGTTGCCCTCGATGAGCGCGAGGTCGGCCTCCGCCGCATAATAACCCACTGTCGCGAGGATCTCGTCCCGCTCCATGGTGTAGAAGTCGAGGTTGTGGCACGGCGCGCCGGAGGCCTGTCCCAGCCACATCGGGTCGATGTAGTCGGGCCCCTTCTTGAAGGGCTGGATACGCACGCCCTGGGCGCGGAACGCCGCGCACAGGCCCAGCGTCACGGTGGTCTTGCCGGAGGATTTGTGGGCGGCGGAGACGAGCAGGTGGGCCATTGTGGATAGATGCAGGTTTCAAGACACAGGATACAAGTCAATACGGCGCTGTTTTACTTGTATCCCGTGTCTTGCATCGTGCATCTAGTCGTGACCGGGAACCGCCGAATCGTCCAGAGATTCCGGCAGGAACCCGAGGACCTTGACTGCGACGGCGACCGCCAGGAGGGCGATGCCGAAGCCACCGATGCCGAGCAGGAATTCCGGCAGGCTGGGCGTATAGGTGTTGACGACGCCGTCGCTGAAACTGCTGGTGACTTCCATGCCCGGGAACAGTGCCAGCGGATAAGCCTGCCCGCCAATCAGGATCACGTACATCTGCACCAGGCCGCCGAGGATCACCAGGACACTGGCCCAACCGATGACGGTGCGGGATTTGCCGAGCGTGGGATGATAGATCATCGCCAGCGGCAGCAGGCTGCCGATCAGGATCTGGCCGATCCAGAACAACTGCGTGTAGATGCCGCCGTCGAGGAGCAGGAAGCGCTCCACGCCGTGATGTTCAGTGGCGTACAGGTTGGTGATGTGGAACGCGATGACGAAATAGAGCACCGCCGCCACGAACACGCCCAGCAGATTCTTGAGCCGGTACAGCAGCCGGTCGCCCAGCGGCCGTGCGGTCCAGCGGAAAGCGGCCATCAGCACCAGGATGAAGATTGCCAAGCCGAACGAGAAGGACATGATCACGAACATGGGCGCCATGATCGCCGCATCATAGGCCTCGCGTGCGACCAGGAAGCCGAAGATGGAACCGGTACCGGTGGTCAGCGCCAGTCGCCAGATGAAGGCGAAGAAGCCTGCGACCGGGGTGAAGCGGTTCATCTTGCGCTCCATCATCATCCACAGGTACACGGCCACGATGGCCATGAAGCCGGTGTAGAGGAAGATATTCCAGGCGAAGATGGATTTGAAGTTGTAGTAGGTCATCGCCACGATCAGGCGGTCGGGACGACCGAGATCGAGCACCAGGACGGCGAGGCCGCCGATCAGCAGGGCGATGGCCAGCAGGCCCGACAACCGGGCGAGCGGCTTGTAGGCCGCCTTGTGGAATACCGAGCTGATGGACGCGACATTGAGCGCCCCGGACGCGGCCACGATCAGGAACACCGCGAAGACGTGCGGTGTGCCCCACACGATCTGGTTGTTCATGCCGGTGACGTAGTGGCCGTGATGTTCCATGTAATAGGCAGCACCCAGGCCGATCAGCACCACGGCGGCCAGCAGTGCCAGCAGGCCGTAATAGCCGGTGCCGTTGTTCAGAACTTCGCGGAAGTGGATTTTTTCTTTCATGACGAGCGTTGTTCCTGTCTCTCAGTGCCGGAGGCGACGCATCAGATGCCGCGGTAGCGGAGGCCGACGTTCAGGCCGAGATCGGCCCGGATCTGGGTGCCACCGTGACGGGCGAGTTCCTGGGAGATGCGGCTGTCGGGATCGTTGAGATCGCCGAACAGCATCGCCTCGTGGCCCTCGCTGTTGCAGGCCTCGGCGCAGGCCGGAACGGCATCCGCGCCGTCGCGGTCGACGCGGTGCACGCACAGCGTACAGCTCTCCACGGTGCCCTTGCCGCGCGGAGCGACCGGCAGCTGGTCCTGCAGGTCTTCATGGATGAACGAGCGTGCCTTGTAGGGGCAGGCCATCATGCAGTAGCGGCAGCCGATGCAGATGTGCTTGTCCACCAGGACGATGCCGTCCGCGCGCTTGAAGGACGCGCCGGTGGGGCAGACGTCCACGCAGGGCGGATGCTCGCAGTGCTGGCACATGAGCGGAAGCGATGTCGCATAGCCCGTGGATTTGTCGCGCAGATCGACCTTGCGGATCCACTGGGCCTGCTGCTCCGGGGCGGAGTGCGTTTCGGTTTCGCCCCAGCCATGCTCCGTCTTGCAGCCGCGCACGCATGCGTCGCAGCCTTTGCTGCACTTGTTGGTATCGATCAGCATGCCCCAACGTTGCTTGCTGGAAACGGGCTGATCCGCCGGCTTGGCCTGCGCGACCTGATGCAGCAGCACGCCCGGGGCGACCACCATGCCCGCGGCGGCGATGCTGCCGCCCAGGAACTGGCGGCGCACCGTGTCGATCTCGTTCTTATGCGTCATTACAGCTTGCCCTCTGCAGCCAATACGCCCAACGTCTCCGACGACACCGGCGTGTCGGCCGAATTCTCGGTGTGGTGGAACGTCTTGCCCCCCAGCGGATGGAAAGCGGTCTGTTTCACCGGCCGATCGGCATGGCACTGGAAGCAATCGATCTTCACTGCCGCATAGGTATGGCAGCCGGCGCAGAAGTGCTCCGGATTATCGATGCGCGCGACCTCTCCGCTGTCGTCGGGGACGGCGTGACAATTGATGCATTCCTCCAGGGCATATTGCCGGGTACGGATACCCTGGTGCATGGTTTCGTCACGCTGATGCAGAATATACTCCATATGGTTCTTCCGCATCTCCTCCCTTGGCTCCACGCAGCCCTGGGTTTCGCTGTAGCGGGCGTTGGTCTTCACCTCGGGCAGTTGGTCACCGCTCTGGGCCGCCAGCGGGAGACCCAAGAGGGTCATCCCGGCCAGCAGGACCAGAGACCGCAGATCATGCAACATCACGGTCATGTCCACTCCTGAAGTTGCCCATTACTCGTTGCCCATCGCCATGTCGATGTAGCCGGTGGGGCAGACATCGGCACAGATGTGGCAGCCGATGCACTTCGCGTAGTCGGTATCCACATAGCGGCCGGTGGTCGCTTCTTTCTTGTTGACGCGGAAGACCGCGTCCTGCGGACAGTAGATTACGCAGTTGTCGCACTCGAAGCACAGGCCGCAGCTCATGCAGCGCTTGGCCTCGGCGATGGCCTCGGACTCAGGCAGGTTCTTGCGGCGTTCCTCGAAGTGGCCCAACACTTCGTCTGCGCTCGGTCCATACTCCTCGCGCAGCCGCCGCGGGGTGTAGGGGAAATGACCGAGGAACAGCTCGGTGTGCGGGATAATCTCCGACTGTGAACGGTCTTCGTAGTTGTGCACCGCCCACTTGCCGCTGGAGGTGCCGCGCAGGTCGCCGCGCTCGTCGACGTTGAATGCCAGCGGAGACAGCCCGGTTTCCTGCAGCTTGTCCAGCAGCTTGAAGTGGTGCTTGTCGACCTTCGGGCGCTTGACCGGCTCTTCCTGCTTCAGGAAGTGCTCGATGCTCTCGGCAGCGATGGAAGCCTGGCCGATGGCGGTGGTCAGCAGGTGCGGGCGGATGATATCGCCCGCCACGAAGTGACCGGACTTGCCGGGGACCTGATAGAACTTGTCGGCGTCGATCAGGCCCTTGCCATTGTTGAATGCCTCCAGACCGGTGAGGTCACCACCCTGGCCGATGGCGGACACGATCAGGTCGCACTCGATTTCGAACTCGGTGCCCTCCACAGGCATCGGACGACCCTTCTCCACGGCACACTTCGCCAGACGCAGCGCCGTGGCGCGGCCGTTGGCGTCCTTCACCAGGGCGATGGGCATGACCTCGTTCAGAATGGTTACACCTTCATGCATGGCGTCGTGCACTTCGTGCTCGGTCGCGGTCATCTTATCGCGCGGGAACAGCGCGGTCAGGGTGACGGTTGCGCCTTCGCGGGCCGCGACGACGGCGGCGTCATGAGCGGTGAAGCCGCCGATGACTTCCTCAGGACGGTCCTTCGGATGGAGGTTGCCGATCTTGCCGAGGCGGCGAGCAACCGACACGACGTCGATGGAGGTGTCGCCACCACCCACGCAGACCACGCGTTCGGCAGTCACTTTCAGGCTGCCCTTGTTGAAGGCTTCCAGAAAGGCCACGCCGCTGACGCAGTTCGGGGTGCCGTCCCAGCCCTCGACGGGCAGGCCGCGGCCGGTCTTGCAGCCGATAGCCCACAGGATGGCGCCGAATTCCTTCTCCAGATCCTCGACCTGGACATCCTTGCCGATGCGGGTGTTGGCACGGACCTCGACATCACCCATCTCGACGATACGCTCGATCTCGCGATTCAGCACCTCGCGCGGGGTACGATAGCCCGGGATGCCGTAGCGCATCATGCCGCCCAGCTCGGCGTGGTCGTCGAAGATGCAGCTGCCGATGCCGCGGCGACGCAGGTGATAGGCGGCCGACATGCCGGCGGGGCCACCGCCGATGATCGCAACCTTCTTGTTGGTGACGAGAGCCGGCACGTCGAACTTGTAGCTGTTCTGGAAGGCGGTGTCGCCGATGAACTGCTCGACGGAATTGATACCGACGAAGTCGTCCACTTCGTTGCGGTTGCAGCCGTCCTCACAAGGTGCCGGGCACACGCGGCCCATCATGGCCGGGAACGGATTGGCGTTGGTCAGGCGGCGAAAGGCGTATTCCTGCCAGCTCACGTCCTGCGGCGGTTTCTCCATGCCGCGGACGATCTGCAGCCAGCCACGGATGTCTTCACCGGAGGGACAGCTGCCCTGGCAGGGCGGGGTGCGCTGCACATAGACGGGGCACCTGTGGGAGTGGTCACCCTTGAAGATGGCATCGTGCCAGCTGTCCCATTTGTTATCACCGTCCTTGAACTTGCGGAACGTAAGTTTCTGCATATCGTCGCGAGAAGTTGCCATGCCTGTTCTCCTCTTGGGTGAACCCAGTATGTCGGAATTTGCCTATGTGTATCTGTCGCGTTTGGATCTGTCGGTCTTATTGCTTGTCGCCCAACACGATGGCATTGCTCACCAGCTGGTGAACACTGACGATCTGGTCGAGCTGGAAGCCGTAATAGGGCATGACCTTGGTGAACTGGCTCTTGCAGATAGCACAGATAGCCGCCATATGGGTCACGTCGTGCTCTTCCACGACCTGTTTCAAAGCCTGCATGCGGGGCAGGGCGCCCTTTACGCGGACTTCCATCAGGTCATCGGTCAACAAACCGCCACCACCGCCACAGCAGAAGGTTCCTTCGTGGATGGTGTCGGCGGGCATATCATAGAAATAGTTGCAGCTGGCCTTGATGATTTCGCGCGGGATCACGAACTGGCCACCGGGCAGATTGCCCATGCGCGAGGCGCGTGCCACATTGCAGGAATCGTGGTAGGTCAGCCGCATGTGATCGTTGGCCGACTTGTCCAGCGTGAGGGCGCCGCGCTGGATCAGGTCGTAGGTGAACTCGCAGATATGCTGCGGCACCGGATAGCGCGGATCCAGGAAATCGAACGGGCCGGCCAGCGTGTTCAGGAAGCTGTAGGCGACGCGCCAGGCGTGGCCGCATTCCCCGAACACGATGCGCTTGACGCCGAGATCCAGTGCGGCCTCGCGAATGCGCAGGGCGACCTTGCGCATGTTCTCATAAGAACCGATGAACATGCCGAAGTTCGCGGCCTCGGAGGCGTGCGAACTCATGGTCCAGCTGACGCCGGCCTGATGGAAGACCTTGCCATAGCCGATCAGGCCGTCCACGTGAGGCTCGGCGAAGAAGTCGGCGGAAGGCGTGATCAGTAATATCTCCGCACCTTTCTCATCCAGCGGATAGCGGACGTCGACACCGGTATCGTCCTTGACATCCTCCTCGAGACCCTCGAGGGTGTCGCGCAGCGCCGGCTCGGGCAGGCCGAGATTATTGCCGATCTTGAGGACCTTGCCGATGATCTCGTTGCAGTACTTCTGGCCCACGCCGACGGCGTCCATGATCTCGCGCGCCGCCATGGAGATCTCGGCGGTGTCGATGCCGTAGGGGCAGTAGACCGAGCAACGGCGGCACTGCGAGCACTGGTGATAATAGTTGTACCAGTCGTCCAGCACTTCTTTGGTCAGGTCGACGGCACCGACCAGCTTCGGGAAATACTTGCCGGCAAAGGTGAAGTAGCGACGGTAGACCTTGCGCAACAGATCCTGGCGCGCGACCGGCATGTTCTTCGGGTCGGCCGTACCGAGGAAATAGTGGCACTTGTCGGTACAGGCGCCGCACTTGACGCAGATGTCCAGGAAGACCTGCAGGCTACGGTACTTGCCCAGCATCTCGCCCATCTTGGAAATGGCGGTTTCCTGCCAGTTATCCAGCAGCTCACCGGGATAGCCCAGGGTTCGCTGGAATTCCGCCTTGGCGGGGAACGTCTTGGCATGCGCCATCACGCCTTCCTGGATCAGCGGGACGACCGGGTATTCTTTGACCTCTGGCACTTGGAAATCGGCCACGTTGCGCTCCTCGAAAACCTGACTCTCTACCGTTCTCAGCACTCAGTCCGGTTCAGGACTGCGACTTGGCTTCCAGTTTTGCCGCCCAGGGCGCGAGGTGTCGCTTCTCGCGCGGGTTGTCCACCTGGTTGCGGGTCGGGCTGAAGAACACGCCCGGCGCGTGCAGCAGTTTGCTGATGGGGAAGACCAGCATCAGCACGATGACGAGGCCCAGGTGCACCAGCACCAGCGGATCGGCGGGCAGCGGCTTGGGGTCGAAATAGACCAGGCCCAGCGCGAACTGCTTGAGGCTGATGATGTCGGTATGCGCCACGAAGCTCATACCCAGGCCGCTGAGGGCGATAGCCAGCAGCAGCAGCAGCATGAGGTAGTCGGACGGGCTGGAGATGTAGCGCACGCGATCGACGAAGATGCGGCGCCCGAACAGACCCAACAGGCCGATGAGCATGCCGAAGCCGGCGTACTTGCCGAAACTCTGGACCACTTCCAGGGTGACCAGCGGCCACAGGATATTGTCCGGACTCATGGCGTAGCGGAGATGCCGGAAGAACGCCAGGAGCAGGGAAAGATGAAAGATCCAGCCGAAGATCCAGGTCCACTTGGCGGACTTGAACAGGCTGTGGAAGAACACGACTTCGCGGAACATGCGCATGACCACGCCCGCCTGAGTCGTCGGGGCCGGCGTCGTCGGAATCTTCAGGGGTGCGGGCGTGGTGGCGTATTTGCGGATACGCAATCCCACGCCGACCAGCAACACGAGACCCGCAAGGTAAAACAGGGCGGTGTAGGCGACTGTCACGAACGACACCGTCTTCTCCTTACAGAATTTCTATCAAAAATGAGGGGGGAGGGGCCCCCCCTCATGCCTTTGGCGCCGTGCGCGTATCAGATGCAGCCAGTCGGCTTCGGCAGACCGGCGTATTTGCAGGCCTGCTTGCCCGGGCCGAAGGGGAACAGCTCATAGAGGTACTTGCTGTTGCCCTTCTCTGGGCCGAGCTTCTTGCCGATAGCCTTGGTCAGCACGCGAACGGCAGGGGCGATCTGGTATTCTTCGTAGTACTCGCGCAGGAAGTTGATCACTTCCCAATGGGCGTCGGTCAGCGTAACGTCATCCAGCTTGGCCATGATGTCGGCCACACCGGGTTCCCAGTCGTTCAGGTTCGAGAGATAGCCTTCCTCGTCGGTTTCCAGCGTCTTGCCATTTACTTCGATTGCCATGGTCGGTCTCCTCAGTGGGATTGGCGCGTGAGTTGATGAAACGTCAGAGCCAGGCCTGAACCTTGTCGTGTTCAGTCACCAGATCGACAAATCCGGCATAATCCACGACGGTGACGCCGTCGATTACCTGGTCTTCTGTCATGCCCCGGGCCCTGAGGTCAGGGCCGAGTACATAAATCTTCAGATTTCCGAGCGCCTGCTCAATCTTGGCGGTCACTGCGGTGCCCTTGATGGCGCCCAGGACGGCATCCTCGATCATCAGAACACCGGCTCCCTTCGCGGCATGGGTGAGCGCTACGTCGAGCGAACGCCTGTCGAAGGGGGACTTGTTTACTGTGTGCAGCATTGCCATCGTCGTTTTTTCTCCCCGGCTCAGAAGCTCAGAATGACGTCTTGCTCTTCCATCAGAGAAGCCAGCGCGTCTTTATCCAGAATTTCTACCGGAACGAGCAGGTCGTCAGCGGTCAGACCGCGCGATTCCAGGGACTCCTTCGCTACGTACAGCTTTTCGATATCGTAGCCTTCGAGAGCGCGGTAGGTCGGCGAGAAATTCTTCATGCCGATGTCTTTGGTGTCCTGGCCCTTCTTGAGCTGGTAGACACCGTCATCCATGAATACCAAGCTGACGTCCTGATCGAATGCCGCAGCGATCAGCACCACTTCCAGGGACTCCAACGCATAGATGGTCCCATAGGGCGCCTTCCGGTTCACGTACATGAACTTCTTGACCGGGCCTTCCTCTTCTTCCCACGGTTCTGCCATGTCTATAACCTTCTTATCAGTCACCAAACACAACCAGGCGCTCCGCCTGGATACCGGCTTCGATCAGCTGGCCGAGGCCGGAGATGCGGAAACCGGGCGCAATATTGTCGGCATTCTTGCCCTGACGCTTTGCCTCGTTCTCATCGAGGATGCCGCGACGCTGTGCGGCTGCGATGCACACCACCAAGTCCATGCCGTGATCCTGGGCCAGCTTGGTCCATTCAGCGGTGATGTTGCGATCATCCTGGGGCGGTACGGCGAGCCGGGTGCCGTTGTTCACGCCGTCGTGATAGAAGAACACCCGGAAGATCTCATGTCCCTTCGCCACTGCGGCCTTCACGAACTGCAGGGCGCTGTCGGAAGACTGATGCTGGTAGGGCCCTTCGTTGACTAATACTGCTAGTTTCATTGCGCGCCTGTCCTTAAAACAGTTTGTGCCAGAAAGTGCGTTGTTGTTCAGGTGGCGGTGCGACCGGGGTATCCGGCCGCACCGCTTGGCCTAACTTCCAAACTTCCCGCGTTTTCGCATAGGCCGCCTTGATCTAGATCAGAAGCGGATATGCGTCGACGCGTTGAGACTGTTGCGGGCACCGCGCCAGTTGTCCACATGGTACTTCGTGAACGGCAGGCCCGTGACTTCGAAGAAACGCGGCCAGCCGATGCGCTCGATCCAGTCGTTGATACGTTCCCAATCGCGCGCACCTTCGCGATATGCCTTCAGGATCTGCTTGACGATCGCAGTCGCTTCCGGCCAGCGGGGCGGGTTGTTGGGGATGCCGGCAGCCACGAGCTTCTGGAAGGTCGGCTTGCCACGCGCATTGGAGTGGTTGCCGCCGACCCACACGGCCAGCTTGGTGTGCTCGGTATCGTTGATCTGCATCGGCGGGCAGGGCGGATAGCAGGCCCCGCAGCAGATGCATTTCTTTTCGTCCACTTCCAGCGAGGGCTTGCCGTTCACCATGGCAGGACGGATCGCGGCGACGGGGCAACGGGCAACGACGGAAGGACGCTCGCAGACGTTGGACACCAGGTCGTGATTGATCTTCGGCGGCTTGGTGTGCTGCACGTTGATCGCGATGTCACCCTGGCCGCCGCAGTTGATCTGGCAGCAGGACGTGGTGATGTGCACGCGGTTCGGCATGCGGCAGTTGCGGAAGTCGTCGATCAGTTCGTCCATCATGGCCTTGACCACGCCCGAGGCGTCGGTGCCCGGGATGTCGCAGTGCAGCCAGCCCTGGGTGTGGGACAGGGTGGTGATGGAGTTGGCGGTGCCGCCGACCACGAAGCCGGCGTCTTCCAGTGCCTTGATCAGCGGCTCGACCTTGGCTTCGTCGGCGACCATGTACTCGATGTTCGAGCGGAGGGTGAAGCGGACGTAGCCTTCGCCGAACTTGTCGCCGATGTCGCACAGCTTGCGCAACGTGAACAGATCGAGAATGCGCTGGGTGCCGGCCTTGACGGTCCAGATTTTGTCGCCGCTGTGGGCGACGTGGAGCAGCACACCGGGACGCGGATGTTCGTGATATTTCCAATTACTGTAGTTCTTCACCATCACCGGATGCATGTACTGGAACCCGTCGGGGCATCCGGATTCGATTGGCGGACGCATATCTGCCATTGCCATGTTCGTCTCCTGAATTCTTACTCAATTCTGTCGATCGGCGAGGGCGCCCCTCTGGGGCCGCCCTCCCGACCTGTGCCTCGCGGATCACGCGGATCCGCACCGGGCCGTCAGGCGCTGGCGCGCTGCTCCTCCTGCTTGCGCGCGAACCACTTCTCGGCTTCCTCGTCCCAGCCGTCCATACGGACGTAGGAGCTCTGGCGCGGGTTGTTGACCATGTTCGGGTCAACGTCCACGCTGATGCCTTCGAGGAAGTTCACCAGGCCGATACGCTCGATCATCTCGCCGCAACGCTCGTGCTCCAGGCCGTTCTCGGCCCAGAAGTCGATGATGTTCTCGGCCAGCTCGACGATGCGATCGTAATCCTCCTTGGTCTCCATCTTCATGAAGGGGATGACCACGGTGCCCATCAGATCGCCGATCTTCAGGGTGCGCTTGCCGCCGATCAGGATGGTTACGCCCTTGTCGTCGCCGGGGGAGAGCGCCTTCGTCATGACGTTCAGGCAATGCATGCAGCGCACGCAGTTGCGGTTGTCGACGGTCAGGGTATCGTCGTCGTTCAGCGTCAGCGCCTGGGTCGGGCAGCGGCTCGTAACGTTATCGATGACGTACTGGCGACCCTTCTTGGCGACGAAGGCCTTCACCTCGGCCTGGTCGACCTTCATGTCGTCACGCCACGTGCCGATGATCGCGAAGTCGGAACGCTCGATGGCGTTCTGGCAGTCGTTCGGGCAACCCGAGACCTTGAACTTGAACTTGTAGGGCAGCGCCGGGCGGTGCACGTCGTCGGTGAAACGATTCAGCAGACGGCGATGGATGTTGTGCTCGGAGCAGCAGCTCTGTTCGCAGCGGGCGGCACCGACGCAGGACATGCCGGTACGCACGCACGGGCCCGCACCACCCAGGTCCCAGCCGTACTCATTGATCTCGTCGAAGAAGTGCTGGGTGCCTTCGCTGCTGGCGCCGATGAACATGATGTTGCCGGTCTGGCCGTGGAAGGTCACCAGGCCGGACCCGTGCTTCTCCCAGCTGTCGCCCAATTCACGGAGCATGGCGGTGGTGTAGAAATTGCCTGCGGGCGGCTGGACGCGAAGGGTGTGGAACTCCTTGGACTCGGGGAAGGCGCTGGCGACTTCGGAGAAGCGCGGGACGATACCGCCGCCATAGCCGAACACGGAGACCGTGCCGCCTTTCCAGTAACCCTTGCGGGTTTCGTAGGAGTGCTCCAACTGGCCGAGCAGCGAGTTGGCTACGCCGCGGATGCGCTCGTTGTCGTGTTGATCCCGTAACCGCTTGATGCCCGAAACGAAGCTCGGCCAGGGGCCGTTCTCCAGTTCGTCGAGCATCGGAGTTTCATGGTGTTTGTTCGCCATGTCTGTCTCCTCAGAATTTTGAAATGGCAGGTTGTGCGACAAGATGGGCGGATCGACCCTCATGGTCGAAGCCGCGCACCTCAACTTAAAACAAGCTATTCCGACTGCAGAAACCAACTCGGCAGCCAGTAACCAGGAAGTACCGAATTGCGATTCAATACCCCTAGATACCCGTGCGGGAAAGTCTAGGGTGGAGGCCGCGGTGAGAACACCCTACCCATGGGGTGTTTTGCGCCCGGTAGCCTATCCCAAAAGAGGTAGCCGGGCAATTGAGCCCTCCGCCGTGTTTCGGGTGACGGATTCCCGACTGCCGCACGCCCGGTTCAGTAATAAGCGTCCGCTTATATGCTTACGTGATTTTCCAGGATAGAATTGCCCTGGAAATCCCGGAATACCCTACCGAAGCGGGCCGTATCTTATACGCATCGCTGTAGTTTGACAAAGGTGACCGCGCCGATGAATGCCCTCGATCCCTGCCCTTTCCGCCTCGACAGCGTGCGCGCCTATCGCGAATGGCGCGCGCGCAAGCTGGACGGGTATCCGACGGACATCGCCGAACTGCAGGTTCCGGTCGCCGATCTCGCGGCGCCGTCGCCCGACGAGCACGCGGCGGTGCTGGAAGCCTGCCGGCGTGCCAATCTGGCCGTGGTGAGCACGCGGCCGGAAGCCGTCGACAAGTCGGTCATCCGTGCCTTCGGGCGCCACTTCGGCCTCCACGCCCTGGATGCCAATCTGCACGCCGATGACGACGGTGTCAGCGCCCTGCAGGTCGCGGAGGCCGGCGGGCGGCGCGACTACGTCCCCTACACCAACCGTGCGCTGAACTGGCACACCGACGGCTACTACAACGAACCGGGCCGGTGGGTGCGTGCCTTCATCATCTTCTGCGCTCAAGACGCGGTCGAGGGCGGCGAGAACCAGCTGCTCGACCACGAGATCGCCTATATCCTGCTGCGCGACGCCGATGCACGCCTCGTCGAGGCGCTGATGCACCCGCGTGCGATGACCATCCCGGCCAATGTCGAGCAGGGCGTGGAGATCCGGGGCGAGGAGACCGGCCCGGTGTTCTCGGTTGATTCCGTGCGCGGCAACCTCCATATGCGTTACAGCGCGCGGACCCGCAACATCCGCTGGCGGGACGACGCGGCGACGCGGGCAGCTGTGGAATACCTGGCCGATCTGTGGAAAAACGGCAGCGATCATGCCTATCACCATCGGCTGGTGCCGGGGCAGGGCATCATCTGCAATAATGTGCTCCACAGCCGCACGGCCTTCCGCGACGACCCCGCGAGCGGCCAGGCCCGGCTGATGTACCGCGCGCGTTATTACGACCGTATCGCCGGCACCGACACCACGCGGAGCTGCACCGGTCTTTCGATGAGCGCGCCAATGACCGCATAATGCGGCCCTGTTCCGGAGGCGGACCATGCTGTGGCTGAGTGAGATTCTATTGCAGGAGCACGAAATGACTTCATTCAACCAGCTGGTTGACGTGGTCAAGGCCCGTGCCCGCACTGGTGAAATGTTCTTCCGGATCGATGTCAAACCGCCGTTCCAGGATACCCCGGGGGACTGGGAGGATCGCCTGGAAGCGGCCTTTTCCTCGGCGTCGCGCTAGCCGCGCGCGCCCGGGATGCGAGGTAAGCAGTCATGTTCTGGCAAGAGGAGAAAGAGGATATCCCGGCCTTCGAGGTGCCGGACGACATCGTCGATCTGAGCTTCGCGATCGGCTGCAAGTGCCTGCCGATGGATCATGCTTACGCGCTGTCCGCGGCCCTGCAGCGGGCGCTGCCCTGGCTGGCGGAGGAGGCCGACGCGGGGCTGCACCTCATTCACGGTGCCGAGTCCGGCAACGGCTGGTACCGTCCGCAGGATACCGAAGACGCCGTCATCCATCTGTCGCGGCGCACCCGCATGAGCCTGCGCCTGCCGAAGGCGCGTATCGAAGAGGCCGCCACCCTGCAGGGGACCGTGCTCGACGTGGCCGGCTATCCGCTCGAGATCGGCGCGTCCGCGGTGAAGAAGCTTTGCACGCTGTCCACGCTGTTCGCGCGCCACGTGATCGCCGACGCCGGGCTCAGCGAGCAGGCCTTCCTCGAACAGGTCGTGGCCGAGCTCCGCGACCTGGACATCCGGGTCAGCAAGCTGATGTGCGGCAAGAGCCACGATCTGCACGGCCCCGACGGCGTCACCCACACCCGCAGCGTGATGATCGCGGACCTCGATTCCGAGGAGTCGGTGCGCCTGCAGCAGAAGGGCATCGGACCGGGGCGCAAGATCGGCTGCGGCCTGTTTATTGCGCACAAGGGGATTAAACCCGTGAAGGAAACGCAGTAGAATCGCCGCACTTTGACTCAGGCGGGCACCCGCCGATTCTCGCAAACTGTATCAATAAGTCGCTTTAACCAGGGGAAAACAATGGCAATTGAGTTCGACGGCAAGACTATCGAAACCACGGATACCGGCTTCCTGTGCAATACCGAGGACTGGAGCGAGGGATTGGCGCACGCGATCGCGAAGGAAGAGCACATCGAACTGACGCAGAAGCACTGGGACGTGATCAACTACCTGCGCGAGGCCTATTTCGACGAGAGCGGTCATCAACCCAACAACCGCGAAATGGTCAAGGAGATGGGCGACCGCTGGGGCACGAAGATCCAGAGCAAGGACCTCTTCGACCTTTTCCCGGGCAATCCCAGCAAGCAGGCCGGTCGCATCGCGGGTCTGCCGGAGAGCATGCGTAAGGGCGGGTACTGATTCCGGCCCGGCCGGGTTGCCCGATGGGGATATGGCCCCGCCGCGACACGGATACTATAGTGCTGCCAGCCCAGCGCGGGAGCATTTCACTGAACCAGAGGCACGGCTGATGTGCCGGAGGCAAAGAAGATGAGCGAAAAGGCTAAGTTGATCAAAGAAATGATTGAAATGCAGAAGAAGTTCATGGCCTACGAGCACGAGAAGGGTGTGAAGCAGGAAGAATATTTCGCCCCGCAGGCCGGCCATGTGCTCGACGGCTATCGCCAGAAGTACCAGGAGCTGGCGAACAAGGTCGTCGACATGGCGCATACCGAGAAGGGCTCGCGCCGCTGAGCTTTCCGGTTTTGCAGCGAAAAAGGCCGCTCGCGCGGCCTTTTTCGTTGGAGCGGGCGGACGCAGCGTCGCGAGCCCGTCTGGGCATCGTTCAGACGTCGGCCCACATGCGTACCAGGTTCGCATAGCTGTTGCCGACCCAGGCGGTCTCCGGAGCCTCGGGCCGCTCGGCCAGCATCTTCTCACGCGCCTGCCAGAGCTGATACAGCAGTTCGCGTTGTCCCGGGTCGCGCACCATACTCTGCGCCCAGGTCACCGCCACCAGGCGTTCGCCGCGCGTGACGGCGTTGATGTGATGCAGGCTCGACGACGGATACAGGACGGCGTCGCCGGCCGCGAGTTTCACCGACTGCTCGCCGTAGCTGCTGCAGATCACCAGTTCGCCGCCGTCGTAATCGGCAGCGTCACTGAGGAATATCGTCGTCGACACGTCGGAGCGGTATTGTTCGCCCGCGGGGCCCATGACCGGATCGTCGATGTGGTCGCCGTACTGCATCCCCGCGCCGTAACGCGCGTAGTAGGGCGCAGCGATGCGCCGCGGGAGCACGGCTTTCTGGTACGTGGGATGACGGACCAGGCAGCCCATGACGATGTTGTTCAGCGCCGAGTACAGTTCGGCCTCCTGGACCATCTCTTCATTCTGTTTGACCCGCTGTGCCTCCTGGCCGGCGGACAGCTTGCCATCCCTGAAGCTGCCGCGCGCCAGCAGTGCGCGTACGCGCTGCAGCTGCGGTTCGGGAATGACCTTTGGAATCGTCAGCAACATGTATTTTCCCCGGCTTCGACGCTGCGGGTAAAATAACCGGACGGCGCCGCGGTGTCGATGCATCCGCAGCCGCCCGAATGCCTACCAGGGAGAGACCCGGAAGATGAGACTCAACGTAGTGATCGACGAACAGATCTACCCGATCGAGGTGCCGCAGCATCTCATCGAGGAGGCTGGGGATTTCTTCGCCATGCTGGATCACGATATGGATCAGGGCTACCAGATGAGCCGGGTCTGGGTCGACCAACCCGACCGTATGCAGCGCTGCCAGATCGCCGCCGACCGCATCCTCGACGCCATCCATCGGGAGAACGAGCAGCTCGGCGTCATGATGGCCGCGTACATCCTCGCGCGCATGCCGGGCGTGTCGGAAGTACACCTGAGCAGCGAAGGCGACATGCTCGAACACGAACTTGTCATGGGGCGCTGAGCGCCCGGACGGACGTCGCATGGCCGATCTGTTCAGCATGACGGCGCCGCTGCTGATCCGCACACCGGCAGGCGATCGCCACATCATGGTCGAACATTTTCCTCTGGCCGGGGAAAGCGGCCTCGTCTATTTCGAACCCTACTGGCACCTGCAGCGCCCCGCATCACGGGCGATTCATCGCGTGGTCGGTGAGATACGCGGCGCTGGTCCGTGGAAGGTCGGTGACAACGTGGTGACGGTGCTCGGCTGCCAGGGGACCGATCCCGGGCTGGCGAACGCCTTTTCCGAATGGCAGGCCTATCTGCAGGCGGGAGCGCCCGGCTATCCGGACCGCGGTGCGATCCTGGCGCTGGCCGAGGCGAACGGTGCACGTATCGGCTGACGCGCCCCTGCGGCTGCATGCATCAGAGCAGGCGCTTGCGCATCTCGTGATGGGGGATGGCGCCGAACAGCGTGTGCGCCGGCGCGAGCACCTCGTAGCCGAGGCGTTCGTAGAAACCGACGCAGGTCTCGCGCGCGTGCAGCACGATCGTGCCGGCGCCGAGTTGCATGGCCTGTTCCTCCAGTGCGCGCGTCAGGGCGCGGCCGATGCCGCGACGCTGAAACGCCGGTTCCACCGCCATGTAGCGGATCTGCGCCGTGGCGGGACTAATATTCTCGCTGGTAATAACGATTACTACGGTTCCACCGCCATGTAGCGGATCTGCGCCGTGGCGGGGTCGATGAGGTGCAGCCGCGCGACGCCAACCGGTTCGCGCCCGGCGAGACAGGCCATGCGATGCCAGCTGTGCGTGTCCAGCGCATCGCGTTCGCTGCCGCGCGGCTGCTGCCAGGGCGCGCGCAGCACGCGCCAGCGCAGATCGAAATAGCGCTCGAAATCCTGTTCGGAGGCGGGAGTGAAGACCTGGACCGGGGCCGTCATGATCGCCGTCGCACCCGGAATCGCCATCAGGCGAACACGACCCAGGTCGTGGCGATGTATTTCACACCCCGCTCCAGCGTCACGCCGCGGTGCTCGTGGGTCCAGAAGGGCGGAAACAGCAGCAGCTTGCCTTCCTCCGGTCTGACCTTGATGCCCTGGTAGAGGAATTCGGTCTCGCCACCCGGCCCCGCGACGTCGTTCAGATACCAGACCGCCACCAGCTGCCGCTGGCTGAATTCATGACTGCCGCCGTCGATGTGCCAGTGGTAATACTCGCCGGGGAGGGTTCTCTGGATCGCGTAGCCCATGTCCTTGAAGGATCCCTTGAAGTAGGGGAACACCTCGCGGAATTCCCGCAGTGCGAGGCCGAGCGAGCGGAACAGGTTGTTGTCCACGTCTTTCCAGTGTGGCTTGCCGCTGACCACCAGATCGGTCGAGCGCTTGATGCCGGTGTCCTCGTAGACCTGCTGGCCGATGCGTCCCTGATACTGTTCCTCCTGATGCGCCTCGAAGCGCCGGATCATGTCGCGGCAGAGGAACTCCGGCAACGCCCCACGCTTCTCGAAGATGAAGGTGTGCGGCTCGATTTCCCGGATGGTCTGCAGCGCGGCATGCGCGGGACGGCTTGCGGTCATGGCTGGGGGGGGGCCTGCGATAGCGGAGGAAGCGGTCCCGCGATTGTCTTACAGGGGATTGCGGTCGATCAAGGCCTGCAGGTCGGCGACGGCGGCGCCGCGCTCGTGGGCGTCGAGCAGTTGCAATGCGAGCCCGCGCCAGTGCGGCTGGGCCCGGGCGACGTAGTCCTCCAGCGCCGTGGTGGCACCGGTTTTCAGCCAGTTCTCATAGGCGAGGGCCAGCGCGGGGGCGAGCACCTTACGCATCGGTGTGAGCGTGGCGAAGAAGAAATGCAGGGTTGCGGGCTCGTTCCGCTGCACCAGCGTCGGCAGCGTCGACAGGCAGTAGGCGAGGCTGTCGCGGATCGCGCGCAGCCCGAATTCGGTCTGTGAGCGCGGCAGGGCGGCCAGCATCTCCTCCCAGCCCGGGCCGAGGATCTGGCCGGCCATGACCTCGCCGACCTCGTGGAGCAGCAGGGTGTCGATCTGCGTCGCCGTCATGCGGTCCAGTTCCGCGTCGGTATCGCCCTCGAAGTCGTAGCACCGGATGGCGCGGCCCATGGCGTTGTCGGGCCGGTTCCAGCGCCATTCCTCGATCTTCTCCCAGATCATGCGGCGCAGGGACTCGCGACGCACGAAGATCGTCCGGTCCAGAGTCATTGCCGGCGGCGCCGCGAGGTCGCGTGCGTATTCGTCGGCCGACACCAGGATGGTGAACTCGGTCTGTTCCTGGCGCTGTTCGAGGCGGCCGAGGAAGAAATGCGGTCGGCCGTACTGGCCGATTCCCGCGCTGTAGACCAGGCCTTCCGGATTGAGGATGAGATTCACGGCCGCCGCATCGAAGGGGTCGTAGCGGTCGCCATCGATGGGCAGTTCCGCGAATGCTCCGTTTTCCAGCGTTTCCCAGAATTGCTCCCGCTCCCGCAGCCAAGCCCCCACGTCGGCGTTGGGCAGGGGTGTGGAGAAGGGATATCCCTTCTCCCAGCGGAAGTATTCACGCATTTTCAGCAGATAGATGCAGAGGGTGTATTCGCCGGCATGCAGGGCATCGGAGAGATGGCAATTCCTCCGCACCGCGTCGAGCAGCGGATAATGACGGCGATGCAGGGCGGTGGGATCGGCCGGGGACTGCATGCTGAATCCTTAGCGGGATAGTATACTATGCGATCCTAGCACGCGGTCGGGGGAGGTGGGAATTTCCCAGGCCGCCGTCATGGGGTTGTCGGCAGCGGCATTCCAGCGGAGATCGTGCGCCAATACATGCGGCACAGTTCAGTCAGTCTCGGGGGTTTGAGGTGCGAATCAAGACACGTTGGAACAATAAGGACAAGGCCCGCTCGATCCAGGAGGTCGCGAGCGCCCTTGGGTTCAATCTCTGGCGCATCGGGCAGGCGGCCCTGCTGAACCTGGAGAACGAAGGCTTCCAGACCGACACCCAGATGCAGCGCCTGGACGTCGTGCAGGAGTTCATGGCCTTCCTCATCCACATGGCGGACCGTATCGCCTACGATCGCATGGACGACGAGGAGCGGGCGACTTTCGTCACTGCGCTGGCGCGCAAGATCGCGGACTACGTACAGGACAACGCCTACGACTTCGTCGGCGACGGCGATCACCGCTCGCCGTTCATCGACCGGCTCAATCGACGGATGGACGACTACGCCGATTTTACCGCAGTCGACCAGGAGCCCAGCTTCCAGCTCCTGCGCTATTTCGGTGACCGGGTCACGGACGTGCTGGGGGAGCGGCAGCGCAAATGGGTGAGTACCCAGGTGATCGACATCGAGGCCCCCAACGCGATGAAGACCCTGAAGCGGGCGATGGGCAGCCTGGTGCCGGAACAGAAGCCGGCGGCCTGACGCGGGCGAGGTGTGGGGACGGACACAAAAAAGGCGGGCCAAGCCCGCCTTTTTTGTGGAACAAGCGGTTGCGCTTACTTCTTTACCCAGGCCTCGAAGCCGCTGGTGTCACGCGCCGCGCCCTTCTCGTAGCCCGCACTGTACGCGTCGGTGACGCGCTGCTCTTCACGCGGCGGGTTCTGGTAGTAGGCACTGGCCCAACCCAGGATATAGTCGCGGTCCACCCCGGCCTTTTCCATCTTGTCGATCGCTTCGTAGTATGGGTTACTCATCGTACCTCTCCTTCTCGCAAGAGCTTTTCGTCAGAGTTTGAGCGGCAGCCGTATCCACCGCCACGGTCTGGAGCAGATTATAGGATCTCTGCGATCGGTACCCAAATCGGCGTACGCGCCGGCATCGTCCGTCACGCGCGCTTCCGCTACCATAGGCGGCAGGAGCACCTGCCGATGCGCGATGCCGGGCCACATGGGTCCCTTCCGATCACGGATCGGCCGGGAAGTATACAGGCCGGGCGGACGGTGCCTGTATATCCCTATGGAGGTGGGGCGACGACCCTGATGCCGTTCTCTCGCCGTCGCCCATGTGGGATATACACAGACTCAGGAGCTTGAAGTAACATCCTGTTAAGTCAAATAAAACCACTTGCAGTGCGCGGTAGGCCGGAAATCGTCGCCGCGCGTCGACACCCGGAGGCAGGCATGTCCCACCAGGACGATCAGGACACTATGAGTTTCGCGAGTGCGATGGCCGCATTCGAGGCCAAACACTTCTCGCGTGCCATGCAGCTGCTGTCGCCGTTCGCCGAGCAGGGCGACGCCGAGGCGCAGCACCGCATGGCCATCATGTATCAGAACGGCTTGGGCATGGCGCGCAACGAGCAGCTGGCGCTGAAGTGGATGCGGGCCGCCGCCGAGCAGGGTCACGCGCTGGCCCAGCACGGGCTGGGCTTCATGTATCTGGAGGGAGAGTGCGTGCCCAAGGACGGCGCCGAGGCGGCGCGCTGGTTCAAGCGTGCGGCCGACCAGGGGCTGGCCGGCTCGCTGACCACGCTGGCCATGATGTACGAGCAGGGCAATGGGGTGGACCAGGACCTGGACGAGGCCAAGCGACTGTACAGGCTCGCCGGCTTCGAGGACCGCTGAGGCAGCGTCGGGAGAGAGCATGGATCTGTCGGCTGAGGACGCGCTGCGCCTGAACGTGCTGCTGGCCAACGACCTGCAGGCCGTACGCATCGACGAATCGGCCATGGTCGTGCACGGCTTCTCGGAGCGCGGCGAGTCCGCCGTGCGCCTGAACCCGAACTGCCGGGATGAGCCCTACATCAAGCGCGTGCGGGAGATGCTGTCCAGCCACGTGCTGGGATCGCCGGGCGGCTATCCCATCTATCTGCGCCGCTGGACGCGCATGGGTCAGGCCCGCGACGACAGCCTGGAAAAGCTCCTCCTGCTCGGCGAGCCGGAGGCCGTGGTCGCCGTCGTCCACGCCAGTGGCCTCACCAACGAGCTGGCACGCCGGGCCTGGTGGGCGATGCCGACGGCGGACAACGCCCGCAAGATGCTGGCGCGCGGCTGCGTGGCCCAGGACAGCATGGGTCCTGTCCTCGCGCAGTTCCTGATCGAGTACCTGCCCTTCGAGGAGAACCAGCACGCTATGATCGAGAGCGTGCGGCTGATTTTGCAGCCGGGGCTGATCAGCGACGAGATGCGCACGAAGATCTGGGCCAAGGCGCGCATGAAGAACACCTATTACGTCGGCTTCCTGCTGGCCATTCCGGACGATCTCCCGGAATCGGCACCGCCGCATCCCGCGCTGGACACTGCGGGCCCCGTGCTGCGCGAACTCGCAGTGGCGGGCAACTGCTATGCCGAACAGCTCTGCCGCGTGCTCGAGAATTCCGGGCAGGCCTTCCTGGCCACGGCCGAGGCGGTGCTGCGCAAGCCGAACGATCAGGATGTGGTCGTCGCGCTCATGGAGGCCATCCAGGCCTATTTCGCGCGGGTCGCCTGCCCCGGGCCCCGGCTGCAGGACATCGATGCCGTCATGGCCCAGGCCGAGTCGCGCTGCGAAGGCTGCGTGTGCGACAAGGGGGCGCTGGCCGCGATTCTTGAGCGCCTGCCGGACCTGCGCCCGCAGCTGCGCGCCGTGTTTGCACTGTCGGCGGTGGGTGAGCGTCTGGTGGCGCCGGTGTTCGCGCGCACCGATGCTATCGGCTCAGTCATGCGCCGTAAGCTCGAACCGCTGACGGGACCCCTGCTCGCAGAGATGGCCGTGCTGCGTGGCGGCCGTTGAGCCGGCGGTGACGAAGCTGTACCTCAACCGGGTCGCGCTCACGCTGGTGGTACGGGTGGGAGAGCAGGTGTTCGCGCGGCACCTGCCTTCGTCGCCGCGGGTGGTGGGGGAGGCACTGGCCGAACAGGTGCGCCGCTACGTCCAGCGGCAACAGCTCGGCTACTATCCCGCCCTGGATTTTTTCCGGGACCTCCCGGAGGCGCTCGATCCGCAGCTTCTCGATGCGGCCGAGCACATCGCCTGGTTCACCTGCAACATGGCCCGCGATGAGGTGCGGCGCAAGCTCCGCCCGGTGTTCTCCAGCCTGAACTTCGAGTCCATCCAGTCACTGGCCTTCACCCTGCCGCCGGTACGGCCCAATCAGCCCAATGCGCCGGCCGATCTGGCGCGGCATTACACCCCGGATACCGCCAAGATGGCGCTGGTGGCGAGCTCGTTCCAGAAGACGGAGATGCCGGAGGCGCTGTCGAAATGGGCCAGCCACCTGGCCTTCCGCTGGCTGAAGGAGAGCTTCGAAAGCGTCCAGATCACCAGTGCCCGGCCATTGTAGCGGCGCCGGTCAGCCGCGCAGCATCAGGATCAGCAGCAGCACGAAGCCGATGACGGCGACGATGGCAAGCGCCGCGGCCTTCCAGTCCGAGGCCGAGCCCTTCGGCCCGTGCCTGAGCTGGTGGCTGGCCACCGGCCACAGCCGGAAGACCATGATGCCGAGTACCACGGCGACAAGGATCTTCAGCCACAAGTCCATGGGCGGATCATCTGATGACGCAAACGAAGGCGGGCCCTGCGTTTCC
>CAYWKV010000016.1:27903-28951 GCA_964458835.1 uncultured Gammaproteobacteria bacterium
CCACGCCCTGGGGGGTCCCCGGTGTCCCCCAAACCCCGGGCGGCCCGGGGTTGCCCCCGGGCCCCGCGCGGGTCCCGTGCCGTCCGGGTCACTCGTCGCCGCCGGTGAAGGCCGACAGCAGGTGCAGCAGGTTGACGAACAGGTTGTAGATATCGAGGTAGAGCGCCACGGTGGCGCGCAGGTAGTTCGTCTCGCCGCCGTTGATGATGCGGCTGGTGTCGAACAGGATCAGTCCGCTCATCAGCAGCACCACCACACCGGAGATGGCCAGTGACAGCGCCGGGATCTCCAGGAACAGGTTGGCGATCATGGCCACCAGGGCGACCACCAGACCGACGAACAGGAACCCGCCCATGAAGCTGAAGTCGCGGCGGGTGGTCAGGGCATAGCCCGACAGGCCGAGGAAGATCACGCCGGTGCCGCCCAGTGCGGTGGCGACCAGGCGGGGACCGCCGGCGAAGGCCAGGTAATGGCTGAGCACGGGACCCAGGCCCAGGCCCATCAGGCCGGCGAAGGCGAACACCACGGCAATGCCGGCACCGGAGTTCTCCGTGCGCGGCAGCACCAACCACAGCAGGCCGATGGCACCGAGGGTGGAGAGCACGCCCACCGTCGGTGAAATGCCCATGGCCATGCCCACACCGGCCGTTAAGGCGCTGAACAGCAGGGTCATGGACAGGAGCGCATAGGTGTTGCGCAGGACCTTGTTGGTCGAGACGGCGCTGTCCTGCCGAGCAGTCAGTACACGGTCGAATGAATTCATAGTGTTAAGATGCCTCCGGTTTGAACTGGATTGCGTTCGGGCGATTGGACCGCAGCGCCGGAACGGAGTTCAGGATACCACGGCGGCCCCAAACCTCAAGCGCGCAAGGCCTGGGAGCCGCTGCGACAAACCCATGAAAATCATGTATTGTTGGCGCCCTCGGAGAGGTGGCTGAGCGGTCGAAAGCGGCGGTCTTGAAAACCGTTGAAGGGCAACCTTCCGGGGGTTCGAATCCCTCCCTCTCCGCCAAAAACGGGAAAGGCCCCCTCGCGGGGCCTTTTCCGT
>CAYWKV010000017.1:0-1492 GCA_964458835.1 uncultured Gammaproteobacteria bacterium
TGTTTTCCGTGGCAGATTTCAGGTTTCGTGGATTCCGCGGGTTTCGTGGCCAAAGGCTTTTGTCCGTGTCTTCCGTGGCCAGCTTTGGGTTTCGTGGATTCCATGGCTTCCGTGGTAGGCTATGCGGACATGAAACTCGCCGTCCTCTCCGACATCCATGGCAACGTCCCGGCGCTGGCCGCGGTCCTCGACGACATCGAGCGCTGGGGCGCCGACCACCTGATCGTCAACGGCGATCTGGTCAGCCGCGGGCCGCACAGCCTGGAGTGCCTGCGCCTGCTCCAGGCGCGCGCACCCGGCGGCCATTTCCTGACCGGCAACCACGAAACCTACGTGCTGCGCTGTGCCGACCAGCCGGCCGACCCGGAGAGTCCGACGCACGACATCGACCGCTTCGCCGACTGGGCGCTGCGGCAACTGGGGGCGGCCGTGGACGACATCCGCGCCTGGGGCGATCACCTCGACCTGACCGACCTGGAGGGTGCTGCGACCGCCCATGTCACCCACGGGTCGCGGCTCGGCAACCGCGACGGCATCTCGGCACGCACCCGCGACGACGACCTGCCCGCCAAACTGGGCGAGCCGCGCGCCCTGTTCATCGGCTCGCACACCCATAGGCCGCTGCTGCGGCGTTTCAACGGTACCCTGGTGGTGAACACCGGCTCGGTGGGGCAGCCGATGGACGGCGATCCGCGGGCCGCCTATGGCCGCTTCACGCTGATCGGCGGCCGCTGGGAGGCCGAGATCGCGCGGGTGGCTTATGACAAGGCGCGGGCGGAGCGGGATTTCGTCGACAGCGGCTTTCTGGCCGAGGCCGGGCCCATGGCGCGGCTGATCTATCTGGAGTTGCGGCAGTCGCGCGCCCATGTCGGGCCGTGGCGGAACCGATACCTCGAGGCGGTGAAGGCGCGGGCGCTGAGCGTGACCGCGTCGGTCGACGCTTATCTGCGCGGGCTGTAAAGTCACCGCCCGCAATGTTTGTCATGATCGGAAACGGGAGGGCGCGATGCCTTACGTGAACAGGACGGCGCGCGAGCGTCTGGATGGCGGTCGCGCGCCGCAGGATGCCGGTGAGCTGAATTATGCCATCAGTCGGCTGATCGACGCCTATCTGCACCGGCACGGCGGCATCCGCTATGCGCAGATCAACGAAGTGATCGGCGTGCTGGAGTGCGCCAAGCTGGAACTCTACCGGCGGGTCGCCGTGCCGTACGAGGAGCGCAAACGCATCGAGAACGGCGAGGTCTATGCCGTTCTGCAGAACGGCTCCTAGCGGTAATGGCGCTTACTTAAAACCATTCTTGGCCACGGAAGCACACGGAACAACACGGAAGGATTCAATATGCAAACCCGGGATCATCCTCCCGGCGCGGTCTACGGACTCTGGGCATTATTGAGCTTTCCACAAAACATGACATTTGTAGGAGCGGGGGGGGGGTGGGCGGCCGGGGCGCCGGGCAAGCGCCGCGCGGCCTCGCGGCCCCGCACAAAC
>CAYWKV010000017.1:1502-18842 GCA_964458835.1 uncultured Gammaproteobacteria bacterium
CGCCGCCGGCCCCCCCGCGCTGTTTGCGCGCCACCCCCCCCGCTCCTACAAAATCTATCCTGCAATTAGGGATGTTCAGTAAGCCTTTTTCCGTGTTGTTCCGTATGCTTCCGTGGCCATTTATACAAGATATCGGCTTACGGTAAGTGCCATTCCGCCTGGGGGGACAGAGGGGTGGCCCGGGCGGGGCCGCGGTGCCGCCCGGGCCGCGCCGTCTACTGACGGTAGCCGATGTCGCGGCCGATCGAGCCGCCGAGGATCGCGCCGGCCACCGTCGCGACATCCTTGCCGCGGCCCTTGCCGACCTGATTGCCGAGCACGCCGCCGATGATGCCGCCGACGATCATCGGGGTGGCCGAGCGGTAGTCGCCCGCAGTGGGCGGATAGCGGACCGGCTCGTCGCGGTAGTAGCGCGGCTCGTCGTAATAGCGGGCCTCTTCGTACACCGGCCGTTCGACCACCACCACGCGCTCGACCACCGGTTCCGGATAGTAGTGATGTTCGTGCACCACGGTGCGGCGATGTTCGTGTTTGTGCTTCTTGTGCCGCGGAGGACGGCGTTCCTCGTAGCGGTAGCCGTCGTCGTACCCGCTGTAGTAGTGGTTGTTCACGACATACTTGTCCGCCTGCGCCAACGGTGCCGCGGCCAGGGCGGCGCCGCTCACGGCGAGGCTGATCAGGACGCGTTGCAGTCGGTTCATCGCTGGTCTCCTTATGGTGTCCCGGCTCGGTATCTCCGAGCGTCGACAGCAGACTAGCAACCCGAAACTGAACGCCGCCTTAACGGGGCGAAACGCCTAGAAAACTTTCTTGGCCACGAAACCCACGAAATCCACGAAACCCGAAACCGGCCACGGAAAACACGAAAAGCACGGACGATTTCGATGTTGTCGAGGCCCTGATGCCGCGACGGGCTTTCCAAGGATAAACGGCTGCATTCACCACGGGCGCGCACGGAAGGCCAGGCTGAAGCGGGTTGTCAATTCCGTGCGCCTCCGTGGCAGCAAGGGCGTTTTTCAGCCCAAAGAATTTTTCGTGGATTTCGTGGGTTTCGTGGCTAAAGGCTTTTGTCCGTGTTTTCCGTGGCAGGCTTTAGGTTTCGTGGCTAAATCGGCGTTTCCCACAGCCCGAGCCGGGAGCGTGCCTTCCGCGTGCGCGGGCGCTCAGGTCTCTTCTTCTTCCGCGGCGTCGATCCAGGCGCCTTCGTCGTCTCCCCCGCCGAGGTCGTTCAGACCCTCTTCTTCCGCGGGTTTCGCGGCCTTGGCCGGTGCGCCGCGTTCCGGGATGTTCAGCGGACGGGCGTGGGCGTGCTTGAAGGCGCGCCGCGCGGCGCCGTAGGCGGCGTCCAGCGCATCGATCAGCTTGGCCTCGGACGGTTTCAGTTCGCGCAGCTTGGGCTCGACGATCTCGCGGGTGTACTCGAGGATCTCGTTGCGCGCGAGATTGAAGACGTAGGTGGTCTTGCGGTTGCCCGTGTCCAGCCGCTCGTCGCGGATCACGGCAGTGCTCTTGTCGCCGGCCTCGAGGTAGCCGTACCAGAGGGGGCCTTTGTTCTTGGACGATCCCGACATTGTGTTCACCTGAACGCTGAAGGATGGGCTCCGTGGGTGCGCCCGACGGGGGCGCGTGGCGGAATATTAGCCAGACGGAGCGATCTGTCCAGAGGGGGAGCGGGAAAGGGCCACCCCGGCCGCGCCGGGCGGCCGGCCGGTCAGCCGCCCAGGCCGAGGGGGTCGCTCGGGTCGACCCCCTCCATGAAGGGCCGGCGCCGGTCGGCATCGGTGGTCTGGTAGACCTTGCCGACCCAGTTGTTGCGGATGGCCTCGGCGGTGTCGTGCCAGGTGTTGTCGATCTGCGGCAGGATGAGCGCCTCGGGCAGTTCCGGCGCCGGCCGGCCCGCGGCGCGGGCAGCCTCCAGGGCCTCGCGGTGCTCGCCCAGGATGGCCTGGGTCTGCAGACTGAAGTAGTTGTCGGGGAAGGGCGGATAGTCGGGCCGCGCGCCGCCGGCGTAGCGCAGCACCTCGCGCTTGTATTCCTTGAGCAGGCTGATGCTGTCGTATTCCGGGTGGCCCTGCAGGAACACCAGCCGGAAGCCATCCTCGCTGACCGCGAGGTGCACGCCGGCCTCGGCGCTCTCGGCCAGCACCGTCAGCCCGGCCGCCTCGAACTGGTCGCGATCGATCTGGTTGAAGCGCGAGTGGGGCACGTCGAAGCGCGTGTTCACGCCCAGCACCAGCGGGTGGCGGCGATCGACCAGCCGGTGCGAATACACCCCCCAGCGCTTGAAGCCCAGCGGCCGGCGCTTCTGGTTGTAGCGGAACTGCATGACCGCGTGCGTCGCCAGGCAGGAGCACAGTGTCGAGGTGACGTTCTCGTAGGCCCAGTCGATGACCTCGATCAGCGGCTCCCAGAAGGGCTGTTCGGCGAGTTCGGTGCCCTGGACGTTGGCGCCGGTGATGATCAGCGCATCGAGCCCGGCCGCCTTGATCTGGCCGAAGGTCTCGTAGTAGCGCTCCACGTGCGCGCGTCCCTCCTTGCCGCGCTCGACTGCGTCGAGGGTGAAGGGATGCATGTAGAACTGTGCGATCTGGTTGCTCTCGCCGACCAGGCGGAAGAACTGCCGCTCGGTCGCGGCCAGGGCGGCGTCCGGCATCATGTTCAGCAGGCCGATATGCAGCTCGCGGATGTCCTGATGGACGGCCTCCTCGCCGGGCAGGATGGTCTCGCCCTCCTCTTCCAGGCGGGCGAAGGCGGGCAGAGCGGAATTGGCGACCAGGGGCATGGGCTGAGCGTCTCCGGACGATGCATGGCGCCACGGCGGCGCGGTGCACATTATACCGAAGATAGGGCCGGCGGCTCGGCTGCCGGGGAGCGACTGCGGGGTGCGCCGGGGCGGCCCCCCCCCGGCCGGGAGGGGGCCACCCGGGCGCGGTCGATCAGAAGGTGAAGTCCGCCATCAGCCAGAACTTCTGCACGTCGGTGCGCTGGACAGGGTTGCGGGCCACGTTGGTGGCGTTCTTGTCGGCCGAGTAGTCCGCGTACTTGGCGATCACCTTGAGCTGCTTGTTGACGGGCTTGATGGCCAGCAGCTTCCATTCGTCGCCGTAGTCGTAGTCGTCGTTGTCGCTCTGGAAGTCGTGGTAGCCCGCCATCAGCTTGAAGCCGGCCACCGCGCCGCTGACCTCGATGCTGGTATCCACCAGGCCGTCGGGCAGGCCGTTCGGCGACACGGCGGTGGCGAGGAACTTGTCGGCCCAGCCGTTATGCGCATGCACGGTCGACAGCGGCGTCGTCAGGCTGTAGGTGCCGTTGCCGCTGAGCTGTTCCTGGTTCAGCTTGACGGAAATCCCCTTGAATCCAAGCCCCAGCGTCACCCAGTAGTAGTCTGCGTCGCGTGGCCGGCCGTCGGCGTGGTCGCTCTGGTCGGCGTATTCCGCCGTGTACAGCAGTTTCACGGCCTCGTTGATGGCATGGTCGCCGTCCAGGCGCAGGCCCAGAGTGCGCGTCGACAGTGCCTCGAAGGCCGGATCCTGGAAGTCGAGGAAGTAGCCGTAGCCGACGATCTTGACGAAGGCCAGGCCGCTGTAGGCAACGTTGACCAGGTGGGTGTCCATGTCCCAGTCGCTGAACGTCGGGTGGTCCTCGCCGAACAGACGGTTCACGTTGTCGACGTAACCATAGAAGATCGTGGTATCGGACAGCGACCGGTTGGATACGGTGAATGCATCCATGCTCACGGAGTTCTGCCGCCAGCCGACGGGGCCCACCCACCGCTCATTGTCGAAGCTGATGTACTGCCGGCCTAGCTGCAGCGTGGTATCGGCCAGGCCCGAATAGGCGAGAAAAACCTGATTCACCTCGGTGGACTCGGGATCCAGCACGACCGGGTACCGTGTGTGGCCGTTGACGGTGCTGTTGAAGTCCTCGCTGCCGAAGGCGCGCACGTCCTCCATTTCGACCACGACGCCGAAGCGGTTCCAGTCCGCGGTCCTGTAGCCCAGCCGGGTGCGCAGCGTGAAGGCGTGCGCGTCCTCGGTGAAGTTCTCTTCGTCCACGAATTCATAGCGCGGCCGCAACTGGCCGTAGGCCTTACCGCCGGTCACGGCCTCCAGCAGGCTGCCGGCCTGCGGGTGCTCGTCGGCCGTCGCGGCGCCGGTCAGCAGCAATCCCATGCAGGCTGTCACGCCTGCTGCAACACGGGTGATGGTGAGTGACATGTGTATCGATCTCCTATAGGTGGTGGTGTGCATTGTTCTTATGGTTGTTCGATGGCTCGAGCGTTCGCCGCGCCTCCCGTCGTCGCGCGGCGCTGGGGCCGGAGCAATGCCTGTGCCAGCTGTGTCCGGAATGAAATTCCGGGCATTTGGGCGCCACACTGCGTGTTTTCGCGTGGCCGTGTTTCAACTCGGAACGTGCACATGAAACATCCGCGCGGCCTGAAACAGATGACTCCCGGATTTACCGGAGATTTTTCCGTGGCATGGATGTTGCTCCGAGGGCTATGGCCGCGCTGCTGCAGCAGGCGGGCGTATGCCGAGGAGATGACATGGCTGGAAAGGCTTTCATGGGACGGTTGTGCGCGCTGTGCATGGCGCTGCCGGCCGTCGTGTGTGCGCACAGCGATGCGGGCGCGTTCGCCGGCGGTGACGTCGCGGCGACGGCCGTCGCGGCGCAGGACGCCGGCCCCCAACGCTACGCGGCGCAGGTACGGGTCGATCCCCGTGAGGTCATCGGCGTGGTGCTCAAGGTCAATGCGCGCATCGTCGCGCTGCGTGACATCTATCCCGGCCGGTCCGTGAAACAGGGCGAGGTGCTGGCTGAATTCGAAAGCGCGGAGCTGGAAACCATTCAGCGCACGTACGCCGAGACCTTCGCCAACCTCGAACTCGTCAAGGCCTTCAGCACCACGGCGGAGGAGAAGCTGATCGAGGGACAGATGAATCTGCAATGGCGCGGCCTCAGCGAAGAGGACGTGCGCACGCTGGAGGACACCCGCACACCGGTGCGCCGAGTGGGCATACGGGCGCCGCAGGACGGCTACGTGGTCGACGTCGCCATCACCGAGGGTCAGGTGATCAACCCGGGCGCCCAGTCCGGGCTGTTCAGCCTGAGCGGCACCACGCTTTTCCGCATCGCCGATCCCGAAGCCTTTCTGGTCGAGGCCGAGCTGCCGCTGGCGCAGGCGCGTGATCTGAAGCCGGAGGACACGGTCTGGCTGCACCTGTCGCCGACGGCGGCACCCCTGGAGGCGCTGGTCGAAGAGGTCGTGCCGTTGACCGGCGTGGCCGGCATGCGGCGCACGGTGCGCCTGCGGCCGCTCGCCAGCGCGTCGCTGCTCGGGCTGCGCGACGGTCAGCGCCTCACGGTCTCCCTGGACGCGGAGGAGGAAGCGCATGCGCACTGAACTGCTTTGCGCGGCCCTCCTGGCGCTGTGCGCGGGCCCCGCGTTCGCCCACTCGGACGCCTCGGCATTCGCCGGCGGCGCCGGGCAGGCGGGTGCGGAGGCCGATGCCGCACCGGGCGAGGTCCGGGCCGACAGCGATCTCATCCGCGTCGCGGCGGTCGAGGAACGTGCCGTCGTCGAGAGCCGTGCCGGCGTCGGGCGGGTCATCGCGCCGGCCGCGGCGGTGCACGATGTCAACGCTTTCATCAGCGGCCAGGTCAAGGAGATCTACGTCCGCCCCGGCAGTCGCGTGCGTGTCGGCGACCCGGTTGCGCTGATCGACAGCCCGGAGTTCGTGCTGACGCAGAAGGGCTTCGTCGCGCTGCTCGGTAACGAGGAGAAGCTGGACATCCTGAGCGGCGAGGGCCGTTTGGGGAATTACCTGGACGATGCGCGTGAGAACCTGCGCTGGTGGGGTTTGAGCAACGAGGAGATCGAGCAGCTCGAGAAGACGGGCAAGGCGCTGGAGGGCATCACTGTGCGCGCTGCCGTCGATGGCGTCGTGACCGAGGTGCTGGTGCAGCCCGGTGAGCTGCTCAGCGCGGGCGATCGCAACA
Source organism: uncultured Gammaproteobacteria bacterium (assembly GCA_964458835.1). Classification (GTDB taxonomy): domain Bacteria; phylum Pseudomonadota; class Gammaproteobacteria; order Thiohalobacterales; family Thiohalobacteraceae; genus JAHJQQ01. The sequence continues at coordinate 7,503 of CAYWKV010000017.1, forward strand.
TGGCGCAGTTCGTGGTCATGGGGCGTGCCGTCGCGCGCGTCGTCGCCGACGACCGGCCGCTGTGGGTCGAAGGTCTGCTGTTCCCCGCGGATCTCGCGGGTGTGCGCACTGGCGACGTGCGCGTGCGGGTGTGGCTGCCCGACGGCCGGACGGTCGAATATCCCGCGCAGGACCTGCCGCCCGCGCTCGACGGCGCGCGCCAGCTGGGGCGCGTCCTGGTGAAGCTGGAGGAACGGGATGGCCTGTATCTGGGGCAGCCCGTGCGCATCGAGGTGCTGCTGCCGCGGCCGGAGAAGGCGTGGGCACCGCGCGCCGCGCTCATGGGTCAGGGACTCGAGACGGTGGTGTTCGTGCAGACCGAACCGGGCAGCTATCTCCGCCAGAAGATCGAGCCGGGTCCCGCCGTGGGCGACTGGGTGCCGGTCGCGGAGCTGAAGCCGGGCACCGCGGTCGTGACCCATGGGAAGATGGCGCTCGAGGGCGCGTATCGGCTGACGCGCTCCGGCGCCCAGGCCGACGACCATCATCACTGAGGGGGAGAGATGTTCGACTGGATCATTGGCTGGTCGCTGCGTAACCGTGTCGTCGTCCTGCTGCTGTATGCGGTGCTGTCGGTCGCGGCGCTGTTCGCACTCGGGCGCATGGTCATCGACGTTTTCCCCGAATTCGCCCCGCCGCAGGTGCAGATCCAGACCGAGGCGCCCGGCTTCGCGGCGCGCGACGTCGAACTGCTGGTGACGCGGCCGTTGGAGGTCGCGCTGCAGGGCATGCCGAACGTCGAGCAGATCCGCTCCAATTCCTCGATCGGCCTGTCGCGTATCACCATCGTCTTCGATGCCGACACCGACATCTTCCACGCCCGGGTGCTCGCCCAGGAGCGCCTGCAGCTTGCGCGCGGCACGCTGCCGGACAGCGTGAGCCCGCCCGAGCTCATGCCGGTGACCTCGGCCATCAGCTGGCTGCTGAAGTTCGCCCTGGTGGACTGGTCCGACCAGGACCGCAGCTACGAGCTGCGCAGCCTGGTCGACTGGGAATTCCGCAACCGTCTGCTGGCCCAGGAAGGCGTGGCCTCGGTGGTCGCGGTGGGCGGCGAGGTCAAGCAGTATCAGGTGCAGGTCGATCCGGCCGCGCTCATGCGCCTCGGCCTGCCGTTCACGCGCGTATTGGACGCCGCGCGCGACGCCAACAGCATCGCACCGGCGGCCTTCGTGTTCCCGACACCGGAGGAGGAATACTTCATGCGCGCCGAGGCGCGCGTGCAGTCGCTCGCCGACATCGGGCGCAGCGGGCTGGGCATGGTCCAGGGCAGTCCGCTGACGCTGGCCGACGTCGCCGACGTACGCTTCGGCGGCGAGATCAAGCGCGGCGACGGGCAGATGTACGGCGGGCCGGCGGTGATCGGCACGGTCTCCAAACTGTGGGGCAGCGACACCCTGGCCACCACGCACCGCGTCGAGGAGACGCTGCGCGAGCTGGCCACCACGCTCCCCGAGGGCGTCGAGCTCGTCGCCAACGTATTCCGCCAGGCGAGCTTCATCGAGCGTTCCATCGACAACCTCGAAGAGGCGCTGCTGCACTCCTCGCTCATCGTGGCGCTGGTGCTGTTCCTGTTTCTGGTCCGCTGGCGGCCGACGGTCATCAGCCTGATCGCCATCCCGACCTCGCTGATGATGGGCATTCTGGTGCTGTGGCTGCTGGACATCGGCCTCAACGCGCTGACCCTCGGCGGCCTGGTGTTCGCCATCGGCGAGGTGGTCGACGACGCCATCATCGACGTGGAGAACATCCTGCGGCGCCTGCGCGAAAACCGGCAGACCGAGCAGCCGCGGCCCACGCTGGAGGTCGTCTTCGAGGGCTCCAGCGAGATCCGCAATTCGGTGGTGTTCGCCACCGTCATCATCGTGCTGACCTTCCTGCCGGTGTTCTTCCTGAGCGACATCGAGGGCCGGGTGTTCGCGCCGCTGGCCATCGCCTATCTGGCCGCCGTGGCCGGGTCGCTGCTGGTTGCGCTGACGGTGGTGCCGGTGCTGTGCTCGTATTTCTTCGGCAGCCGCCATGCGCAGGAACACGTCGGCCTGGGCGCGTTCGCCACCCGCCTGCTGGAGGCTTATCGGCGCGCGCTGGGCTACACGATGGCGCGTCCGCGGGCCATGCTCGGCACCGCTCTGGGCGCCATCGTCCTCGGCCTGGCGCTGATCTTCATGCTCGGGCGCTCGTTCATGCCGGGCTTCCACGAAGGCAATATCGTCATCGCCATGACCCTGATGCCGGGCACCTCTCTGGAGGAGAGCCTGCGTATCGGCCGCACCGTGGAGAATCTGGTGGGCGGGATGCCCGAGGTGGCCATGGTGGCCCAGCGCGCCGGCCGTTCGCGCCTCGATGAGGACGCACAGCCGGTGAATTTCAGCGAGTTCGACGTGACGCTGAAACAGGACGTGCGCGACGTATCGGCTGTGATGGATGTCATACGCGACCAGCTCGCCGGCATCCCCGGGGCCTCGATCAATGTCTCGCAGTTCATCACCCATCGCATGCAGGAGATCATGTCCGGCGTACGTTCGCAGATGGTCGTCAAGATCTATGGTCCGGATCTGGACATGCTGGCGCATCTGCAGCAGGAACTCTTCGCGGCGGTGCAGGCCGTCGACGGCGTGGTCGATCTGCAGGCGGAGCCGATGGTGATGGTGCCCGGCATCGACCTGCGAGTGGATCGCGACGCCGCGACCGCCTACGGCCTCACGCCCGGCGAGATCGTGCGCCAGGCGGGCGGCGCCCTCAACGGCGTGGTCGTGTCGCAGGTGCTGGAGGGTGATCGCGCCTACGATTTGTACGTGCGCATCGACGCGGCCGCACGCGAGGATCTGAAGGCGCTGGAGAACCTGCCGCTGCAGACCCCGACGGATGCGGTGGTCCCGTTGCAGGCCGTCGCCCGGCTGCAGGCGGTGCAGGAGCCCTACATGATCAACCGCGACGGCGGCGCACGCCGCGCCGTCGTGCAGTGGAACGTCGCCGGGGGGCACGATCTGAGCACGGTGGTGGCCGATGTGCGCGAGCAGGTGGACAAGACCATGGTGCTGCCGACCGGCTACACGCTCGAGTACGGCGGCGACTGGGAGGGGCAGCAGCGCGCCCTGCACGACCTGCTGACCGCCGGCGGCATCGCGGTGCTGCTGGTGCTCGCCGTGATGCTGCGCGCCTTCCGGGCGCTGCCGCTGGTCGGCCTGGTCCTGTCCAACCTGCCGTTCGCCCTGGTGGGCGGCGTGCTGGCGCTGGTGCTGGCCGGCGAGAACCTGAACGTGTCGTCGCTGGTCGGTCTGATCGCCCTGTTCGGCATCGCCACGCGCAACAGCATCCTGCTCATCTCCCGCTACCAGCGGGTCGCGGCCCGTAACGGCGGTGCCGCGGCCGACGAGGTGGCACTCGCGGTGCAGGGCGCGCTCGATCGCATGCTGCCCATCGCCATGACGGCCCTGACCACGGCATTGGCGGTTATCCCATTCCTGGTGGGGGATCCGACCGGCAAGGAGCTGCAGCGACCCCTGGCGATCGTTCTGCTCGGCGGCATGGTCAGCTCCACGCTGCTGAATCTGTTCGTATTGCCGTCCGGGTTCGCCTGGGCGCTGCGGCGCTGGCCCAACCTGCTGCGCGCGCCGGGCGGGGCCTGAGGGTGCTCGCTTGGCAGTCCGGCGGGTGGTTGCTATCCTGAATCGCCGGGATTCGCGCGGCTTTCGCCAGGTGTTGAGGCGTTATGAACCATTCCCTGTTGGCAGGTCAGCGGCGTCGAGACGAGGTGATCGGCCTCGGCCAATGGCAGAGCTGGCTGCTGTACGGCTGGGTCCTGCTGCTGATCGTCTCGCCTCTCCTGCTGCTCGGTCCTGACAGCAGTACGGCGCCCGCGCGCTACATCGACGTCCGTACCCACGCCATCGTCGAGCTGTTCTGCGGCATCACGGCGCTGCTGATCGCCGCCCTGATCATGGCGCTGTCACGCCGGTATCAGGGCGGTTCGCTGAACCTGTTCGCGCTCGGCTTCCTGGTGATGGGGCTGCTCGATGTTCTGCACTCCGCCACGCCGCCGGCCGTGTATCCGGGGCTGTTCGTCGCATCGCACACCCTCTCCATCTTCTTCGGTGGTGCCCTGCTGTGCATGGGCGCGGTGCGCTATTACCGCGCCCACCAGCCACCGACCACACCGCTGCGCCTGTCCGGCGAGGTGGCGTTCACGCTGGCAGCGCTGGCCGCGATCGCCGTCGCCTATCACATCGTCCTGCCGGTCGGGAACGTCGACGATATGTACAGCTTCTCAGCGCTCGCGCGGCGCACCCACGAGCTGGCGGGGGTGTTCTATGCCGTCGCCGCGTTGCTGGCATTCCTGTTCTATCGCGCGACCCGCCAGCGGCTGGTGCTGGTCATCGCCGGGATGCTGATGCTGTTCGGCGAAAGCGCCTATCTGTTCCGCTTTTCACATCTGTGGGACTCCACCTGGTGGACCTGGCATGCGGTCAAGGCCGGCCTCTACATGGCCACCGTGGTGGTGATCGCCGCTGCATTGGTGGTGGCCCTGCGGGCAGTCGAGCGGGCACGGGCTACGCAGGTCGCCACCAACCGGGAGTTGCGGCACGCCCATGACGAACTGGGTCTGATGCACTATGAGCTGCAGGTGCGCAATTCCATGGTCAACGCCAGTATCAACGCCCGCAGCCTGGACCAGACGCTGGGCGTGATCGAGCAGGCGCTGGCGGAGTTCCTGGGGCCGTGCCGCTACACCCTCATATTGCGGGTACCGCAGGACGAGGTGGCGGAACTGGAGCGCGGCATGCGGCGCCAGGCGTTGCGCTGGACGGTGGAGGTCACGCCCGAGCACATGCCATGCGTGCGCCTGGCACGGGCGGTGGGCGGGGCGGGCGACGAGCTGGTGCATACCTGTACGCCCACCAGTGAGCCGCACGCCTGCATGTGCCTGGCGTTACGCGCCCACGATCAGGTGTTCGGTTATCTGCGCATGGACGTCCAGGATGCCGGGCCGGCCCGGGTGAAGCGCGAACAGCTGGATATGGTAGCCGCCGAGATCGGGCCGATCGTGCACAACGCCCTGCTGCACCACCGCTGGACCGAGGCGGTGGCCTTCCGTGCGGCGCTGTCGCGTGTGGCGGCGATGCTGGGCTCGACCCTGGATCTGCCGCGGGTCCTCGAGGCCGTCTGCGCGGAGAGCGCACAGCTGCTCGACAGCGAGGGCTCGGCCATCCTGCTGACCCGCGAGGACGGCGAGGGCATGGATCTGGCCAGCCGTTGCATGCTGGGTGCCGCGGCCGTCAATGCGGATACCGGACAGCCCGCCTGGCTGGCGTCGGAGCAGGGGCCGGCGCTGTTCGCACGGCTGCGCGAGTCGGGGCGGCCGCTGGCGCTGGTGAAGCCGGATCCCGGGGTAACGCCCCCCTTCCCGTTGGGTACGCCCGGCTGCATATGGGGCGCGCTGGCCATATTCCCCCTGCTGGACGGCAACGAGCTCATGGCGGTGATGCTGATCATGCGCACGGAGCGCGTGCCGTTCAGCGTCGCGACCCTCGAACAGGGCGAACTGCTGGCCGAGCAGGTGCGCGTCGCCATCGCCAACGCCCGGGCCTACGAGGCCGTGCGGCGCACCAACGAACAGCTGCGACGCTCCGAAGAGGAACGCGTACGTGCGGAACGTCTTGCGGTGCTCGGCCAGATGGCGGCCAGCGTCGCCCATGAGGTGCGCAATCCGCTCAGCGCCATCAACAACTGTCTGGCGGTGCTGCGCCGCAGCATACACGGCCAGCCCGAGGCCGCCGCCCCGGCCATGGAGATCATCGACGACGAGATCCGGCGGCTGGAGCGGCTGACGCGCAACTTCATCAGCTTCGGGCGCTCGCCGCGGCGTACGCAGACGCGGGTGCACCTGGATACGCTCGTTGGCCGTGTCTGCGAGGGCATCGAACGGCATATCCATCACGAAGGGCTGCCCGTCACGGTGGAGCAGGAGATCTGGGGCGATTGCGGCGCGGTGCTGTTCGACGCCGACGGTTTCCAGGAACTGCTGTGGAACCTGATGCTCAACGCCGTGCAGGCGCTCAAGGGCGCCGGCCGTGTGCGGGTGCGGCTGGTGCAGCGCGAAGGCCATGCTTTCCTGGCGGTGGCCGACAACGGTCCCGGCATCCTGCCGGAGGATCGGGTCCGCATCTTCGAGCCGTTCTTCAGCCAGCGCTCGCAGGGTGCGGGGCTGGGTCTGGCCATCGTGCGCCAGCACGTCGAGGGCTGGGGCGGGCGGCTGCGCGTGTGGGGCCCGCCGGGCGCGTGCTTCGCGCTGCGGTTCCCGGTGTCGGCGGCGGTCGCGACGGTCGATGCGGAGCTGGTGTCGTGACGCTGCGCGCACTCGTCGTCGATGATCAGCGCAGCCCGCGCCGCAGTCTGGTGCTGCTGCTGGAGAACGCCGGCATGCAGGCCGGCGAGGCTGCCAGCGGCAGTGAGGCGCTCGCCCTGCTGGAGTACGAGCACTACGACGTGCTGATCACCGATCTGCGCATGGATGGCATGTCCGGCAACGAACTGCTGCGGGAAGTGAAGATCCGGCATCCGCAGCTGCCCGTCATCCTGATCACCGCCTACGGCAGCATCGAGACCGCCGTCGAGGCCATGCGCCTGGGCGCCTACGACTACCTCACCAAGCCATTCAGCGAGGATGAGATCCTGGAGAAGATCCAGCAGGCCCATGCCCTGGCGACCGCGACGCAGCCCAGCGCGCCAGTGGCGGGGGACGCGGGACTGGTGGCGGCCAGCGCAGTGATGCAGGGCGTGCTGATCCGCGCCGAGCGTATCGCCCGCACCGAACTGAGCATCCTCATCACCGGCGAGACGGGCACCGGCAAGAGCATGCTGGCACGCTACATCCACGAGCGCGGCCAGCGCGCCGAGCAGCCGTTCGTCAGTCTCAACTGCGCCAGCGTGCCCGAACAGCTCCTGGAGAGCGAGCTCTTCGGGCACGCCAAGGGCAGCTTCACCGGCGCCACGGAGGCGCGTCAGGGCCTGTTCGAGGCCGCCGACGGCGGCACCATTTTCCTCGACGAGATCGACACGCTGTCGCCGGCCATGCAGGCCAAGCTGCTGAGTGTATTGCAGGAACGCGAGATCCGCCGTATCGGCACCAACCGCGCGCGCAAGATCGACATCCGGGTCATCGCTGCGGCGAACCGAGATCTCTCGGCGCTCATCGCCACCGGCGAATTCCGGCCGGATCTGTATTACCGCGTGAACGGCTACCGCATCAATCTGCCGCCGCTGCGGGAGCGCGGCGAGGATCTCGAGCGCCTGCTGGAGACTTTCCTGCGCCAGTACGCCAGGAAGCATGGCCGCGGGCCGCTCACGCTGACGCCGCAGGCGCTGGCCAAGGTGCTGGATTATCCCTTCCCCGGCAACGTGCGCCAGCTGGAGAGCATGGTCGAGCAGATGGTGGTGTTCGCCGGCCCGAGCGGCCGCGTCGATGTCGACGCGCTGCCCGAGGAGATACTGCAGCGCTCGGGTGGCGCGCGCGTTCAGCGCGGTATCGCGGAGGAGCCCGCCCAGCCGCTGAATCTGGCCGACAGCGAGCAGCAGGCCATCGAGGCGGCGCTGGATCGCTACGACAGCCTGTCCGAGGTGGCGCGCAGTCTCGGCATCGGCCGCACCACTCTCTGGCGCAAGCTGCGCCAGTACGACATCCACCGCGGTCCGCGCGGCGCGCAGCGGCGCCGGCAGTAGATGCGGTCGTCAAGCGCCTAAAAAACCGTAGCCCGGATTCCGCTGCGCTCCATCCGGGTTACGCGGGCTCCGGTGCCTGCCCTTCCGTTCCTTCCTGAAACCCCGCGCACCTGTTTCAGTCGTTCCATTGTGGAACGGTGTGCTGCGGCAAATCCCTTACTCCGCGCCTGCGCTTACGCAAAATCATGGACATATCACCCGTGCCGCTGCTGGCATGGGAATTGATATAGGCCTATCCGACAGGCAACTGCGAGGCGGCGCGTTCCGGGGCCGTTTTCGGGGGGCCCTGCGTGGCGATGCCGGTCATCACCCTCAAATGCACAACGAACGGAAGGAGGTTTCAACATGACAACATCCAGACATCCGGCCAGTCGCAGCCGGCTCCATGTCGGGTGTTCGGTCGTCACGAGTGCGCTGCTGCTCGCTCTGTACGCGCCGGGCCCTGTGCTGGCCGACAGCAAGGACGGAATCTTCCCGACTGCTGATCAGGTCGGTGGCGAGGTCTACCCCAAGGGTATTCAGGCGGGTGACAGCTTCCCGACCGATTGGGAAATCTACGACGAGAACGGCAACAAGCTGGATGCCGGCAAGCTCATCAAGGGCAAGCGCACCGTCCTTGCGTTCTTCATCTCGTCCGTCTCCGTGTCCGTGGACGAGCTCAAGAAGCTGCAGGCAGCCAGTGCCGCAGGCGGTTCCGATGCCCAGTTGCTGTTCGTGAACGCGGACCTGGTGGGCACGGGGCTGCTCGGCGGAGACCGCATCAAGGAGACGGCGCGCACGGTGCGCGTGGTCAAGCGCGACCAAGGCATCAATCTGCCCATATATGTCGCTCCCAACGACGCCCTGGACCCGAAGGGTCTGTCCAACAAGCTCGGTTTCCGCGGCCTGCCGACCGTGTACGTGATCGGCGCGGACGGCAAGGTGGAGAACGTCTACGTCGGTCCGCAGGACTGGTCTAAGGCGAGCATCTGAGCAACATCATCGACCGGAGGACAACAGGAATGAGTATTTCCAGACGCAAATTCATGAAGGGCGCGATGGCCGCCAGCGTGGCCGGTGCCGCCGGCGGGCTCGGTATGCGCACCGCCTCGGCCGCCGTGCACGACGCCACTGCCGAACGTCAGCACAGCCTGTTCAAGGAGTTCAAGGGCAACGTCATTCTGCTGCCCGGCAAGTACAGCGGCGCCGTATCGGCCCTCGACCTGAGCGTGCCCGAGACCCTGGCCTGGTTCAACTACGGCCTGCTCGGCATCGACATGCCCATCCCGCACCACATCGCGGCCCTGCCGTCGGCGGATCCCTACAAGGGTTTCGACTTCTATCAGACCATGCAGCCGCCCGCGGCCCCGTACGTCAACGAAAACTCGCCGGAGTGGCGTGACCGTGGTCGGTTCGGGATGTGGAAGATGCGCTATGATGGCAGCGGCGCGCAGAACAAGATCTCGATGGTCGCCGACTTCGGTGCTATCACCGGCATGGACCTGGGTGTGCACGTGTCCATCGGTGTCGGCCCGAACGCCAACAAGTACGTGGCCTTCGCCGACGGCCAGAAGGACATGGTCCTGATTACCGACGTCAGCGACAACCCGAAGATCGTCAAGGCCTTCCGGGTGGACTACGATCCGGTTGCGCGGCAGATCAACATCTCGCACATCTTCCCCGACCAGTCGACCGGCAAGTTCGATTTCGCCAACCGCAAGGGCATGAAGACCAGCCACGAGGCGATGCTCGGCGAAGAGCTGATGCCGGCCGACCCGACCGCGGTGTTCGTCGACGCCTTCACCTGGCACCCCGAGCTGCCGCTCGGCGCGATCCTGGTCCGTCGTCATGGCTGTTGTGCCATCGTCAACACCGAGACCTGGGAAGTCGAGGCGTTGCTGTCCACCGCCAAGGGCGCGCCGGACAACTTCCCGCTGGTCAAGCAGCAGGGTTACACCTGGACCTACTCGGTGCCGTCGGTGCTGACCCCGCTGCACGAGGCTGGTTTCATCCCCAGCGGCGAATACTTCCTCGCCTGCAACAACGTGCTGCAGAACAACATCGCCGTGTACCGTTCGACGGATCCGAACCCCATGAAGTGGAAGAAGGAGGCGTTCGTCGAAGGCTTCGGCAACAAGTACCTGCCGCTGCACATGGGCAACGTGCCGGATTCGCGCTGGGCGTTCTTCACCATCTGGGCGCGCAAGCCGCACAACGGCTTCATCTGCAAGGTCGATCCCAAGACCTGGAAGGTGGTGGCGAAGTGGGATACCGGTCCGGATCCGCACACCTGCGACTGCACCGTCGACGGCCAGTACATCACCACGGTGTACAGCGGCCATCAGGCGGGCCAGTCCGGCCTGGTGGTGATCCACGCCGACTCCAACGAGATCGTTGCACGCCTGCCCAGCCCGGGCGGCATGCACGACCACGTGGTGGTGCCGGAAAGCTGGGAGGGTCTCAAGTCCTCCCGCAGTACCTCGGTGTAACGCCGCTTGTCGCGGCCCGGCGGTGCCGGGTCGCGACCCTTATTCCTGGAGCTTGCTTATGCTTGAATCCCGCAGTCTTCTCGCGTTGGTGATCTTCCTGTTCTCCGGCCTGCTGGTGGCGCCGTTTATGGCGCAGGCGCACACCGACGAGCATCTCGATGCCGTGGGCGGTGTGCACGGGGGCATGCTGCGCATGTCCGGCGCCTATCACCTGGAGCTGGCGGTCAACGAAGGCGCCGTGACCGTGTGGGTGATGGATCACGGCAATGCTCCGCAACCGACGGCAGGCGCGCGCGCTCAGCTGATGCTGCTGCAGGACGGCGAGCGCATCATCGTCGAACTCGAGCCGCAGGGCGAGAACGAGTTGCGCGGCAGTGATGCGCGCATCGTCGCCACGGAATCGCCGCGTGCCGTGCTCACACTCAGCATGAGCGGCCAGCCGCCGCTGCAGCTGCGCTTCGCCGAGATCGCCAAGCCGGCCGCCGCCGACGAACACGCCGGACATTCGCATGCGGGGCATTGACCGCGCGGCATTGGCACTGACTCTCGCGCTGCTGCATGCCGGTGCGTCGGCCGCCGATGCCGGGCAGCCGGCGGCCGAGAGGCTGCTCGCCACCAATGCCTGCCCGGGCTGCGATCTCGACGAGATGGATCTCTCGGGGGCCAATCTGATGGGAGCGGATCTGGAGGGCGCCACCCTGCGGGAGGCGAATCTGCAGGGTGCGGCGGTCACCGGGGCGCACCTCCACGGCGCCGATCTGAGTCGCGCGAACCTCGCTGGCGCGATTCTCGGCGGTGCGGATATGACCGATGCCATCCTCACGGGCGCGAATCTCCAGGGCGCGTTTCTGACCCTGGCGCGGATGGAACGGGCGAATCTGGACGGTGCGGTGCTGACGCAGGCGCGCGTGGACAACGTCAACCTGGATGGCGCAAGCCTGGTGGGTGCCGACCTGACCGAGGCGGACCTCTACGATTCGCGGTTCTTTTTCGCCAATCTGCGGGACGTCCGGCTGCAGGGCGCGAACCTGAACGATGCCGATTTCGGAGAGGCCGATCTCGATGGGGCGGTGACGGATGCGGAGACCGTCTGCCCCGATCGCAGCAACGGCCCCTG
>CAYWKV010000017.1:18942-27381 GCA_964458835.1 uncultured Gammaproteobacteria bacterium
GTGGCGGCTCAGCCCTGTCGTTCCAGCACGGCTTCGACGAGGCGCAGGAAATCCGCCTCGTCGTCGACCTGTGCGAGTTCCGTCGTCGTCAGGGTGTAGCCGTAGCGGCCCGCGATCGCCTCGTAGCGCGGAATCCGCGCGTAGAACAATCGGGGGAACATCCAGCGCACGAAGTCGTCGGGGTCGATCAGCGCCACGTAGGGCAGCCTGCGCTCCTCCATATAGAGGCCGAGCTGTTCATCCAGGAAGGCCTCGCGGTAGTAGAGCGGCTTGGGATCGGCCTCGGCCCGGCGGATGAGTTCCTGCTCGTCGGCCTCGGTGGCCTTGAGGTAGAGGATCAGGCTGTGTTCGGCCAGGATTTCGATGGTGGTCGGATCGTCCAGCTCGCAGACGCTGCCGCCGGCATCGTTGACGAAGTGCCGGTAGCCGTAGATCTGCTGGGCCTTGCGGATGAATTCGGGTACGTCACGCATGGCGGCGATCTCGGCAGCGTGGTGCAGGGCCTGGCGATGCTTGAAGTCCTGCAGTCCGAGTCCACCCAGTTCCGGGTTGCCCAGCTTGCCAAGGAAGCTCGCGACCGGCTGCAGGTTGTCGACGGTGATGTTGTGGACGATCCGGATGGAATCGGAGCGCAACAGATCGCACAGAAAGGGGATCTCCATCACCTTGCACTTGAGATTGTCCAGGATCGGCTCGTCGAGATAGCGGGTGCCGATGCGGTAGTCTCCCGAGTAATGGAACCAGTCCCGTTTGCGCAGCATGTTGGAAAGCCGGGTCTTGCCGATGCCCGACATGCCGAGCAGGGTGATGCGTTTGTTCTGCCAGGTCCTGAACTGTTCGGCACTCAACTTCACTGGGATTCTCCGCGACGGGCCCGCCGGCAGCGGGGGCGATAGCCTACTATACCGGGGTGCCGCAGGGCGATGAAGTCACCGGCTGTTCAGCGGCGGGGATTTGCCGCATCATGCTGCTGCCATGAGCGGATCCCTGTTCCCCGGCAAGTCCCGTCTGCATGCCCGCGCCCTGTTCATCGGCGAGCGTATCGACGTGCGCGCCTTCCAGGGGGCGGCGCGCGTCGCGGAAGGGCCGTTGCTGGTGCGGGCAGGTGCGGAAGGCTGCGCGGTGCTGTTCCGCTACGGGGCGGTCGTGCTGTTCGCGCTGCAGCCGATGGAGGAGGTCGCCTTTTTGGCCCAGCTGCAGCCGCTGATCGGCGGTGCATTCGCGCTTCCGGAAGCGGAGGAGGTCGAGCTCGGCATCGGCGGGGAGAGTGAGCAGCGTCCGGACGTGCCGGGCGCGCTCAGCCTGGCCGACACAGGCGCACCGCGGCTGCAGCTGGTGGCGGACGTGCTGGCCAAGAGCGTGATCCTGGCGCAATACGAGCGGCAGGTGACCGAGGTCTTCGATACCATCGAGCCGCTGGCCGCCGGTCTGCGGGGCGGCGGCCGCGTCGGCTTCCGCGCCCGGGAGCTGCTGCGGCAGATCGGTGACGTGCTGATGGTGGAGCACAAGATGGTCGGCCGCGCCGGCGTCACGGAGAAGCCCGACCTGCTCTGGGACCATCCGGAACTGGAGCGTCTGCATGCCCGGCTGGTGGGCGAGTACGAACTGGTGGACCGGCACCGCGCCCTGGATCTGAAGCTGGAGCTGATCTCGCGCACCGCCGAGACCGTGCTGGGCCTGCTGCAGGCCAAGCGCTCACTGCGCGTGGAGTGGTACATCGTCATTCTGATCCTGGTCGAGATACTTCTGTCGTTGTACGCCATGTTCATTGCCGGGTGAGCGGCTGGGGGGCGGGCCGGACCGGGTTTCGATCCCTGGCGCTCGTCCAGGCCCCGCACCGCCGCATGGGCGGTCGAGATGCATTTTGAGGCAGGTTCTAGGCATAATGAGCCGCGCGGCGCCACCGCCGCAGTCGATCCGGGCCGCCGATAACATGGAAAAAACAGCGCTCAACCTCGTGGTCGGTTCCACGCTCCAGTTGGAGTTGCCCGGCCGTGGCGGAGATCCCGCCTCGGTCACGCTCATCGGCTACCTCGCCGGTCGCAGCCTGCTGGTGAGCCTGCCGCCGGATGCCGCGGCCCCGACGACCGGGGATCCCTGCATCGTGCGCTTCGTGGCGGGCGATCAGCCGTACGCATTCGACAGCCGGGTGCTGTGCATTGCCAGTCAGCCCTTCTCCTATCTGCATCTGGCCTACCCGGAGGGCGTCCAGCACGGCAGTGCGCGTCGCAGCCAGCGCGTCCAGGTCAACGACATGGTGATGATGCTGGTGATGGAGGAGGCCGGCAGGAAGCTGTCGGTGGCGCTGGCCGACATCAGCATGACCGGTGCGCGCCTGGTGGCCGGCAGTCGCCTGGGCGAGGTGGGCGAGCGCTTCTCCATCGAGATTCCGCAGGTGGAAAGCGAAGGACGCATCGCGCTGCCTTGCCAGGTCCGGTACGTGCGCGAGGAGCAGAGCGCGACGGTGGGCGGCAAACGCGTCTATCATCACGGCGTCGAGTTCACCGGGCTGGATCGCCAGGCGCTGGTGTTCATCGAGCGCTACATCGGGGAGAAGGTGGCGCAGCTGCGGTTCTAGGGGGTTAGGGACTAGGAATGATGAGATTACGTGGGGGTGATTTTTTCTAGTCCCTAGTCCCTAGTCCCTAGTCCCTAGTCCCTAGCCCCTCCCTTCACGTATACACATCGACACCGACCTTCGGCGCATCGCCGCCGTCGGGCTGATCCTGGGGCTGATCCCGGGGCTGGCATCTGCGCTCGCGCTTGCTGCGGGTATCCAGCAGGATGCGCTGCTGTGCCTTGCGGCGCTCGCCCTTGCGCCGTTCCACGCCCTGATAGACCGCCGCTGCCGTGTCGCGTGCGGACGGGGGCTGGTCGGTCACGGAATGCGCGCCGGCGGTCGGGGTGGATGCGCTGACGGTCCGGGTCGGCGGGTCCGCCGCGTTGTCCTTCTTCAGTCCCTGCAGGCCGCCGTCGTCCGGGCGGAAATGGATGTTGGTCATGATGTTCCGGGTCCTTCGGTCGGATCCGCGACGCCCCGTCAGGCGCGTGCCAGCAGCAGGCCGGCCGTCTCCGTGAACTGCAGCCCGGCCTCGCCGATCACCGCATCGTAATCGAAGGTCGCCTCGTCGACACCGATGGCGGTCCAGGCGGAGGCATCGGCGCTCGCTTCGGTATTGGGCGCCTCGCAGAACGCCCCCAGTTGCGAGCGGTTGGCGAGGTTCTCGGCCAGATGCACGATGGAGGCTTCCAGCTCCGCCTGCATCGCATAAGACGGCATGTGGTGGTAGCCGACCGCTTCCTGCAGGGTTTCCGGCAGCATCCAGGTGCCGAGCAGGGCTCCGCCCAGGTCGGCGTGGGTGAAGCCCAGTTCCGCCAGTTCCGCCTGATGCAGTATGCCCTCGTCGCCGTCGCAGACCAGCAGCAGGTCGGCACAGGTCTCCGGCATGCGGCTGTAGAGGACGAGGCTGCCGATGTCGTGCAGCAGGCCGGCGACGAACATCCGTTCGGGGTGCAGCACGCGGCAGCGCTTGGCCAACGCCCGCGCCAGCAGACCGGTGTAGATCCCGTGGCGCCAGAAGGTGTCGATGTTCACCAGATTGTTGGGCAGGTTGGAGAACGATTTGATGGCCGAGACGGCGATCACCAGGCTGTAGAGCTCACGGATGCCGACGATGGTGATGGCCCGCGATACCGTATCGATGCGCCGGGAGAAGTTGAAATAGGCGCTGTTGACCAGCCGCAGCAGGCGCGCCGTCAGGCTGGGGTCGTTGCTGATGACGCTCCCGATCTCCTGGGCGGAGGCCTCATTGGACTCCACCAGGTCGAAAACCTTCACGCACACATCCGGTGGCGATACGAGACAGGCGACGTCCTCGAGCAGGCTGGCGGCCAGATCGCCGGCCAGCTCGCGCGTCGCATGGGACTGAGTCTGGATCATGGTGCGCCTTCGACGGTCAGTGTCTGATGTAGGCAGGCTAGCGGCGGCGGGGCGCCAGGGTTGAATGCCCCCGGCCCCTTGGCGTCAGAATTGCGTCACGCCTCACAAATACGGCAAAAACCCTGTGTTACACGTTCCGTACGGGTAAAGATCCGGGGTCGCCTTCCGCCAAGATCGCTACCCCGCTCACGTCGTTGTCGAGGCGCATTCCATGACCGTCATCCGCATGAATGAATTCGAGCTGGCGCACAAAGGCATGAGCAGCCAGGAGGCCGTCGGCCTGCTGCGTGAATGCCGCGAGACCACCATCCGCCGCCTGAGCGCCGCCCTGGTGCGCATGATGGCCAAGGTCGACGACACCCTGTTCGAATGGTCCGAGAAGGCGGAGAACCGTACCGACAGCAGCTTCTATTTCGATGCCATGCGCGAGGTGCGGATGAAGCGCGCCAGCATCGAGATCGGCTTCAAGGCGCAGCTCGTGGAGGGATTCAACCGCGAACTCCGCAAGGAAAACGATGCGTCCGCCGGGGTGTTCCTCGCCGAGCAGATGAGCCTCGTCGACGAGGCCGGCCTGGAGGAATCGCTGGCCGTGAAGAACATGGTCAGCAAGGTCGAGGTGGACTGCAAGCAGGGCCTGCACCACCTCAATCGCCGCATGGGGCTGCTGCTGAACGACCCCGATCTGGCGCGTGCCAAGAACCCCATCGGCCCCGACGTCATCTGCAACGCCTTCCTGGAGGCGGTCGGCGAGGTCGGCTCGGGCGTCAAGGTAAAGCTCATCATCCTGAAGCTCTTCGATCGTCATGTCCTCAGCGAGGAGATCGAGGACATCTATGCCGAGATCAACCGCTTCCTGATCGAGAAGGGCGTCCTTCCCGAGCTGCGCCACGAAATCAAACGTACCCCGGGTGCCAAATCCCGCCAGGGGCAGGCCGCCGCCGACGAGACCGAGGCAAACGACGAGGATCTGTACGCGACGCTGCAGAAACTCATGCTGCGCGGTGTCCCGGGTGGCACCGTGATGAGCGCCGCGGTGATGGGCAGCCTGGTGGGGGCGCTGACCGATCTGCAGCAGGGCCGGTTGAGTCGGGTCGAAGGCGCTGTCGGCGCGATCGATCCCACGGCGCTGGTATCCGGCACGGTGAACGTCATTCGCGAGATCAAGGAAACGGCGCTCGCCGACAAGCTGGGTGAAGTCGAGGGCATGGTGATCGACGTGATCGCCATGCTGTTCGACTACATCTTCGACGACCCCAATATCCCCGCGAGCGTCAAGGCGCTGCTCGGGCGCCTGCAGATCCCCATGCTCAAGGTCGGCATGCTGGACCGCGAATTCTTCTCGAAGCGTGCCCATCCGGCACGGCGCCTGCTGAACGCGCTGGCTCATGCGGCGGTGGGCTGGAATGAGGACAGTGATGACCGGCGCCTCTACGACAAGATGGAATCCATCGTGCGGCGGGTGCTGGAGAATTTCGGCCGCGATGTCGGGCTGTTCGAGACGCTGCTGAAGGAATTCCAGGACTACCTGGCCGTGGAGGAACAGAAGGCGGAGCATCAGCAGGCGCATTCGGCCAAGCTGATCCAGGGTGCGGAGCGGCTGCGGCTCGCCAAGCAGCGCGTACGCCTGGAGGTCGAGCGGCGCAACCGGGCGTCACTGCCGAAGTTCGTCCGGCAGTTCCTGGCCACGTACTGGCAGAGTCTGCTGCTGGTGACCTTCGTGAAGGAGGGTGAGGACAGCATCGCCTGGAAGCGCAGCCTCACGGCCATGGACAACCTCGCCTGGAGCCTGCAGCCCAAGGCCACCATCGAGGAGCGCGATCGCCTGGTCAAGCTGCTCCCCAGCCTGCTGCGGGTGCTGCGGGAGGGCATGAAGCTCATCTCCATGCGGGAGGACGATTTCCAGTCCTTCCTGGAACAGCTCGCGCCGTACCACGCCGGCGTCGTCAATGCGGTGCCGCGCGGTGCCGACGCTGCGAACGATGCGCCTCCCGTGCCGGCGTCCGTCGACGATCCGCTGGCCGAACTGGGTGCCGAGCCGGTGGTCGAGGACATGCGCGTCACCACGGCGGCCATTCATACACTGGTCCAGTCGGGGGATCTGGCGGTCGAGGACATCGCCCTGATGGATGACGACGTCCCGGAAGAAACCGTGGACGATGAATTCGTCGCTCAGGCGCGGGACCTGAAGCTGGGCAGCTGGGTCGAGTTCCTGCAGGACGACGGCACCACACTGCGTGCCAAGCTGACCTGGGTCAGCCCGGTCACGGGCATCTATCTCTTCACCAATCGCCAGGGGCTGAAGGCCTGCGACAAGACGCTGCAGGGTCTGGCCGCCGAACTGCGTCGCGGCAGCGCGCGCCTGCTGGACGATGCGCCGCTGTTCGAACGGGCGGTGAGTTCGGTGATCGAGGGGCTGCGCCAGGCGGGCGGAGCGGCCGGCTAGGGAGATTGGATGCCCGGCTCTTACCGCCTTTTCAACCCCAAAACCGTATTTGCCACGGAAGCACACGGAAGACACCGCAGTGAAGCGGCGTCGTGAAGTCCTGTCTCAACATTCGGCAGGTGAGACGGGCGGTGGTGCGAGGCCTATGACCTTGCCCGTGTTTTTCCGTGTGCTTCCGTGGCGCGTACGGTTTCGGGGGTTCAATTCACGGGCAGGCGTGCGCGCAGGGCGTCGCGGTCGTACCACCAGTCGCCGTCCGCCATCACCTCCAGCATCTTGCCGAGCCGGGGCAGCAGCTGGTCGGTGTCATTGAGCTGCAGCACGCCGATCCAGGTGTTGATCATCTCCTCGCCTTCGATGCCGCGGTGCCGCTTGGCGACGCGGGCCAGCACCTGGCTGGTGAGAAAGGTGAGGCTGTCATGGTCCTTGCCCTCGGTACGCAGATCGGCGATGTAGTGGGCCGCCACGGCGGCTACTGCGCCGCCATCGGATTTGTCCGGGGTCTCGTCGACGATGTGGTGCAGGAGCGTCACGCTGGTCTGTGGCCTGATGGGGTAGGTCACGGCCAGCCACACGCCGTTGGCCAGCGCCGCGATGCTGCCGTCCAGCTCGGTCCGGAAGAGGATATCGCAGGCCTCCGCAGCCTCCTGCCACAGCTCGGTCGCCAGACAGCGGTCGAAGGCGGCGCGGGCCTGATCCCAGGCCTCCTGCTTCCGGTTCAGCCCGAGCAGCGTCTCGGCGACGTCGAGTTCGACACGGATGCGCTCGACCGGGGCCGCCCCTGCCGGCAGTACCGCCAGATGCTGGTGATGCTCCTTCAGCAGCTGCTCCAGCTCGGCCCGCGATGGACCGTCGTCCAGGGCCAGGTTGGGGTTGTCCAGCAGGGTCTTGATCTGATCGTTCATTGGGGTATCCGCCGTCCGTCGCAAAGCCGCGGCCGGGCGGCCGCTGGAATGGGTTTTTTACCGGACGTGCGCCGGCATGGCAACCGGTGAGAATGCGAGGAAAGCGGTCAAGTCCGCGCGCCGGCGGCCGATTCTTGACCTTTGCCGGCCCACCCGATGAACCCCTTTGCCCCGCACCCCGGATCCCAGTCATGACTCAGCAGTCCAGCCCAGCGACGGACGCGGACGCGGATCTCGCCCTGCTGCAGCGCATCATCGGGGATGCCAAATCGGGCCGGCTGCGGCTCCCGAGCCTGCCCGACGTCACCGCCAAGGTCCGCGCGGCAGTCAATGACCCGCGCCGCTCCGCGGCCGACATCGCCCGGGTGGTGCAGTTCGACCCGGCGCTGGCGGCGCGCCTGGTGCAGATCGCCAACAGCCCCCTGTATCGCGGGGCACGCAAGTTCGACAACTGCCACAGCGCCATCACCCGGCTGGGCCTGGCGGCCACCCGCAACCTCATCGTCGGCCTGACCCTCGGTCACCTGTTCCAGGCGCGCACCACGGCCGTCCGGGAACGCCTGCAGCAGACCTGGCGGCACAGCTGCCGGGTGGCGGCCATCAGCAGTGTGCTGGCGCGCCTCACCCCCGGCGCGGATCCGGACCGCGCCCTGCTGGCGGGGCTGGTGCACGATATCGGTGTGCTGCCGCTGCTGCAGTACGTCGAGTCCATGTCCGTGCCCGATGCAGCCGGGCGCCTCGATACGCTGATCGCGCGCCTGGCCGCACCGCTGGGAACCTTCGTGCTGAAGACCTGGCAGTTCGATTCCGACCTGGCCGCGGTGCCGGGGCAGGTGGAAGACTGGGGGCGCGACAGCGGGCCGCGGGTGGATTACGGCGATATCGTGCAGGTCGCCCATGTCCATAGCCGGTTCGGCCTCCAGGACAGTCGCACGAGCCCGCCGTTGCCCGAGCTGAAATCGTTCCGGAAGTTCAACATCAGCCGGCTGGGCCCGGGCGGCAGCCTGGAACTGCTCGAACAGTCGCAGCAGGAGATCAACGCGGTGCTGCGCATCCTGCAGGGCTAGCGTGGCGCCGGGCCGAGGCGGACAAGCCAGTTTTAGCCACGAAATCCACGAAACCCAAAATCAGCCACGGAAAACACGGAAAGC
>CAYWKV010000018.1:0-10913 GCA_964458835.1 uncultured Gammaproteobacteria bacterium
TGCCCGCGAACCGGTCCTGCGTAGACCGGTTCGCGGGCAAGCCCGCTCCTACAAATGTCATGTATTGGGGAAAACTCAATAGGATCCTGCCCGTGTTTTTCCGTGGCCGAAATACGTATTTTCGAGGTAAAAGTCATGGGGCCACGGTGCCGGCTGTCAATCAAGAGAGCGCCGGGATTCGGTGCCCCGCTCCGCATGACGCAGCAACTCCAGCAGACGGGCACCAAAGGCCGGATCCAGTTCGGTGCGCGCGCCCACCGCCCAGAATTCCGGGCGGGCGAAAGACTCGCACTTGACGGCGTCCTTCTCGGTCATCAGCACGCTGCCGGGAAATCCGAGTTCGTCCTCCCGGAAGGCGTGATGGTCGGGAAACGCATGTGCCTCGAATTCCAGCCCCTGCTCGTGCAGCGCGTCGAAAAAGCGTTCCGGCCGGCCGATGCCGGCGACCGCGTGCAGCGCCACGCCGCGGAACGCCGTCAGTGGCCGGCGCTCGCCCGTCACCAGGTTGCGCGCGTCCACGGCCCGCACCCGCATGGCGAATTCACCGGGCCGCGCGGGTCCGTTGCTGACCAGCAGATCGGCTGCCGCCAGACGCCGTGCCGGCTCGCGCAGGGGCCCGGCGGGCAGGCAGCGGCCGTTGCCGAAGCGGCGCACGCCGTCGATCACGGCGATCTCGACATCGCGGCCGAGGGCATAGTGCTGCAGACCGTCGTCGCTGACGATCACGTCACAGGCGCTGTGCGCGAGCAGCGCGCGCGCCGCGGCCACGCGATCGGGTGCCACCGCCATGGGGCAGCCGGTCGCCCGCGCGAGCAGCACCGGCTCGTCGCCGACGGCCGCGGGATCGCTGTCGGGCCGCACCGGCTGCGGCCAGTGCCGCGCCCGGCCACCGTAACCGCGCGCGACCAGGCCGGGCCTGTAGCCGTGCGCGCGCAGGCATTCCACCAGCCACGTCACCAGCGGCGTCTTGCCCGTGCCGCCCACGGTCAGATTGCCGACCACGATCACCGGCACGTCGAGCCGATGGATTTTCCTGAGCCCCGTGCGATAGGCCAGGCGGCGTGCCCCGGCCACCGTGCAGTACAGCCAGCCGAACGGCAGCAGCGGCCAGATCCAGGCGCTCTTTCCGTACCAGATGCGCTCGAGCCCGGTCATGCCCCGCGTCAGACCGGCACATCGCGGAACTGCAGCCGGTACAGCGCGGCGTAACGGCCTTCCCGGGCGAGGAGCTCCGCGTGGCGCCCTGCCTCGACGATGCGCCCCGCCTCCATCACCAGGATCTGGTCGGCCTTCTCCACCGTCGACAGGCGATGCGCGATCACCAGCGTGGTGCGGCCCTGCATGAGCGTCTCCAGGGCCTCCTGGATGGCACGTTCCGATTCGGTGTCCAGCGCCGACGTGGCCTCGTCGAGGATCAGGATGGGCGCATCCTTGAGCACGGCGCGCGCGATGGCCAGCCGCTGGCGCTGGCCGCCCGACAGCAGAACGCCCTTCTCGCCCACCACGGTGTCGTAGCCCTGCGGCAGCGCGCGGATGAAATCGTCGGCGTGCGCGATGCGCGCGGCGCGCTCGATGTCGGCGCGGCCGGTAGTCGGGCGGCCGTAGGCGATGTTGTTCGCCACGGTGTCGTTGAACAGCACCACATCCTGACTGACCAGCGCGATCTGCGCGCGCAGATCGGCCAGACGGTAGTCGCGGATGTCCGCGCCGTCGAGCAGCACCGCGCCCTGCTCCGGGTCCTGGAAGCGCGGCAACAGGCCGGCGAGGGTCGACTTGCCGCTGCCGGACCGGCCGACCAGCGCCACCATCTCGCCCGGTGCCATGCGGAACGACAAGCCGCTCAGCACGGGGTCCTGCTCCGGCCGGTAGCGGAAGACGATGTCCCGGAATTCGACCTCGCCGCGCGCGCGTTCCAGATGTCGCGTGCCCGAGTCCGGCTCCATCGGCGTGTCGAGCAGCGCGAAGATGCCCTCGGCCGCGGCGATCCCGCGCTGCAGCGCCGGGTTCACGGTGCTGAGCCGCTTGAGACACGGCATCAGCAGCATCATCGCCGCGATGAACGACACGAAGTCGCCGGCCGAAATCCGGTCCAGCATAGGATCGAGCGTGGCCAGGTAGATGACGCCGGCCAGCACCGTCGCCGCCATGAACTGCGTGATCGGCACGGCGGCCGCGCTGGTGGCGATGTGTTTCATCTGCAGGGCGGCGTTCTTGCGGTTGACCTTGTCGAACTGCGCCTGTTCGTAGTCCTGCGCACCGAACGCCTTGACCACCTTCTGCCCCTCGATGGCCTCGCCGGCGAGTTCCGTGACATCGGCCATGGAATCCTGGATGCGCCGGCTGATCTTGCGGTAGCGCCGGCTCACGTAGCGCGTGAGCACGGCGAGGACAGGACCGACGACCAGGAACAGCGTCGCCAGCCAGCCGCTGAGATAGAACATCCAGGCAAGCAGAAACGCCACCGTCAGGCTGTCGCGTATGAGGATGGTGATGGCATTGGTGCTGGCCTGGGCCACTTGCTCGACGTTGTAGATGAGTTTGGCTACCAGCGCGCCGCTGGTGTGGCGTGCATAGTAGTCGGCCGGCAGGTGCAGCAGCCGCGCGAACATCTCGCCGCGCAGCATCTGGATCACCTGGCGGCCGACCCAGTTCATGCCGTAGCTGGAGATGAACCCGGTGACGCCGCGCAGCAGGAACAGGCCCATCAGCATCAGCGGGATGTTGCGGATGGCCGCCGGGTCGCGGGCGATGAAGCTGTCGTCCAGCATCGGCTTGAGCAGCGCCGCGAACAGCGTGTCGGTCGCCGCATAGGCCGCCATGGCCAGCGCGCTGAAGACGAACAGCTTCCAGTGGGGCAGCGCATAGCCGACCAGGCGTCGGTAGGTGGCCCAGCTGCCGGGCGCGCCCGGGGTGCCGGCCGGCTGCGGCGCCGCGGACATCTACTGGGCGGCTTCGCCGGGCTGGCTGGTCGCCAGGGACAGCTGCGTCATGCCGAGCTTGCCGGTCACGTCCATCACGGTGACCACAGCCTGGAACGGCGTGCGCGCGTCGGAACGCACGATGACGGGCAGGTCGCGCTGGTCGCCAACCGCCTGGATGATGGCACGTCGCAGGGTCTCGGGCTCGCTGTTGATCACCTGCTGCTCGTTGATGAAGTACTCGCCCTCGACGTTGATGGTGATCTCCAGGGTTTCCTTCGGCAGCTCGGTCGGCTCGCTCGACGCCTCCGGCAGGTCCACCCGCAGCTGCGCCTCGTGTTTGAAGGTGGTCGCTACCATGAAGAAGATGAGCAGCAGGAAGACGACGTCGATCAGCGGCGTCAGATTGAGCTCGACGTCGTCCCGGCGGTGCGGGCGGAGGTTCATGCGCTGTCCTCGCTGTTGGCGTCCTGTTCGCGCTCGCCGTGCATCACCTCGACCATCTTGGTCGCCTCCTGCTCCATGCGCACCACCAGCATGTCGACCTTGCCGCGGAAATAACGGTAGACGACCAGGCTGGGGATGGCCACCGAGAGGCCGGCGGCGGTGGTGATCAGGGCTTTGGAGATGCCATCGGCCAGCGCCGCCGGATTGCCCGTACCTTCAGTGACGATGGCAGTGAACACGTCGATCATACCAACCACGGTGCCGAGCAGACCCAGCAGCGGCGTGATCGCGGCGATGGTGCCGAGGGTGTTGAGATAGCGTTCGAGCTCCAGCACGACGTGGCGGCCGGCATCCTCGATCGCCTCCTTCATGACGCTGCGGTCGTGCTGCAGATTGACCAGACCGGCGGCCAGGATGCGGCCCAGCGGCGAGCCCATGCGCAGGGCGGCCAGTTTGGCGCCGTCGATCTGATGGTTGCGCACCCAGTTCCACACCTGCGGGACCAGATGGCGCGGCAGCACGCGCCGCAGGCGCAGCATCCACAGACGTTCCACAGTGATCGCCATGGCGATGACAGAGCTGGCGATGATCGGCAGCATCAGCCAGCCGCCCGCTTTGATCAGTTCGAACACGGTT
Organism: uncultured Gammaproteobacteria bacterium; assembly: GCA_964458835.1. Classification (GTDB taxonomy): domain Bacteria; phylum Pseudomonadota; class Gammaproteobacteria; order Thiohalobacterales; family Thiohalobacteraceae; genus JAHJQQ01. The sequence continues at coordinate 4,002 of CAYWKV010000018.1, forward strand.
GTTTCCTATCGGACATGTGATGGACAGGGCCCCGCACGGTTCCGGCGCGGGCTCGCGCAGACGCGCCTATCATACGGTTTTCATTGGTCCGGCGGAACCTCCGGCGGATGCTGCCAGTAGCGCCTGGCCAGCCGCCGATGCTGTATCGGCCACAGCTCTGCCCCGCCCTCGCCCAGGCGCAGCTCGATGGCGCCGCTCCCGGCGCTGGTCAGGAGTCGGCTGCCGTGGGCGCGGTAGCGCGCGCTGACCTCGGCGCGCGGGAAGCCGTAGCGGTTGCGGTAACCGACCGGAAACAGCACCCAGTGCGGATCGACGGCGGCGACGAAATCCGGTGAGGAGGAACTGCGGCTGCCGTGGTGTGGCGCGACCAGCACCGTGCTGGCCAGCTCCGCCCCGTGACGCCGTACCAGCGCGAGTTCGGCCACGGCCTCGATGTCGCCGGGCAGCAAGGCACCGGTACCGGTGGCGGTGCGCACCTGCAGTACACAGGACGCGTCGTTGCCGCTGGAATATTCCGTCGGGTCGGGATGCAGCATGCGGAATGTAACGCCGTCCCACGTCCAGTGCTGCCCGGCGCGGCAGCGTCGGCTGTAACGCCAGTCGATGCGTTCCGGGACGCTGGTCAGCAGGCTGTAGGCCGGTATGCGGGTTTCCAGCGAACGTGCGCCGCCGCGGTGGTCGAGGTCGCCGTGGCTGACGATCAGCATGTCCACGTGCCGCAGGCCCTGCGCCTCCAGGAACGGGGCGATCACGGCGTGCCCAGCGTCGAAGTCCGGACTGAACCACGGCCCCGTATCGTAGACCAGCACGTGATGGCGGGTGCGTACCACCGCAGCCAGTCCCTGGCCGACGTCCAGCAGCGTCAGCCAGGCACTGCCCGCGGCTGGCTGCGGCGGCCGCCAGCCCAGCAGCGGCACGAGCAGCACCAGTCCCATCAGCCGCCCCGGCACGCCGTGCGGCAGCAGCAGGCACAGGATGCCGAGGCCGGCCAGCAGCGACACCGCGAGCGGCGCCGCCGGCATACCCAGCAGGCTGCCGGGCTGCTCCGCCAGCAGGGCCAGCCAGTGCTGCAGCAGCCCGGCCGTCCAGCCGGCCAGATCGAACACCCGGCCGGCGACCGCAGGCAGCGGGAACAGCAGCAGCAGTCCGACGAACACCAGCGGTACGATGACGAAGCTGGTCCAGGGCACGGCCAGCAGGTTGGCGATGGGCGCGGTCCAGCCGAACTGGCCGAAGAAGCCAAGCGTGAACGGCAGCAAGCCGAGACTCAGCAGCAGCTGCAGATGCACCAGGGAACGGACCTGCCGGCGCAGGCAGCCGCCACGGCCACCGTCCGACAACGGCCCGGCCGCGCGGGCGAGCCCGGCGAAAATGATGGCGACCGCAGTGAACGACAGCCAGAACCCCGGGCTGTTCACGGCCAGTGGCTCCGTGAGCGTCACCAGCGCCAGCGCCAGTGCGAGCCCCTGCCAGGGCTCGCCGCGGCGGCGCAGGACGAGACCGAGCAGCATCACTCCGGCCATGATCCAGGCGCGCCGTGCGGGTATGCCGAAGCCGGCGAGCAGTGCGTACAGCGTGGCCGCGGCGAATGCCGCCAGCGCGGCGGCACGCGGCGCGGCCAGGCGCAGCGTCAGGGCCGCGCTGCGCGACCATAGCCGACGGATGACGAAGAACGCCATGCCGGCTGCCAGACCGATGTGCAGTCCGGAGATCGCAACCAGATGCCCCGTGCCCGTCGCGCGCAGCACCGCCCAGTCGGCCGCGGCGATGCCGTCGCTCGCACCGAGCGCCAGGGCACGCAACAGACCGGCCTGGCCGTTATCGGTGAGAACGGCCGCCAGCCGGGCATCGACGGCCGCGCGCAGCCGCAGCGCCGCCGGCGCCCCGGAGTCGCGCACCGACGCCAGCAACGTCCCGGCACGTACGTAGCCGGTTGCATTGATACCGTTGTGAAATAGCCAGCCTTCATAGTCGAAGCCGCCGGGGTTGTGAAAGCCGTGCCGGCGCTTCAGGCGGACGGTGAGCTGCCAGGCCGTGCCGGCCGTGAGCGAACGAGCGTCGCCGGTGTCCGCGTACCAGCTCAAGCGCAGCCGGTGCTCGAACGCTATCCAGTCAGCGCCGTCGGCGCGCTGGTCACTCTGAAAAATGAAACGTGTAGCTCGGCCATCGACTTCGGGAAGGGACACGACGGTACCGCGCAGGGTCAGATCGCGTCCTTCGAGCGGCGGAGGCAGATCCCGGTCGAGCTGCAGGCCGGCCTGCCACCAGGCCCACAGAAAGGCGGCCAGGACCCAGGCCAGCGGGCGGGTCGAACGGCGGTACAGGCAGAGGACGGCGCCCGTCGCCAGAGGGAAGGCGACCCAGGGGGCGGGAAGGTCGGCCAGCAACTGCAGGCAGACGACGCCGGCGAGGATCGCGAGGGCAGTCGGGATCATGTTCTTCCTTGAACGGTTTGGCGATAATGGCGCGTCCGGCGATCCGGCCGGACGCATTGCCTAGCAGCACTTCATGCCGAGACGCATTATAAGGCGCTATCTGCCTGATCACCGCAAGGTGCGCGAGCACCCGCAGCTGCAGCGCTTCGGAGTACGCCTGCACGACGGCAATCTATGGCACCTCAATCGCCGCTCGGTATCGGGCGGTGTCGCGGCCGGTCTGTTCTGGGCCTTCGTGCCCATACCCTTCCAGATGCTGCCCGCCGCGGCCTGCGCGATCTGGCTGCGCGTAAACCTGCCGATCGCGGCCGCGTTGGTCTGGATCACCAATCCCCTCACCCTGCCGCCCGTCTGGTACGCGAGCTACCGCCTCGGCGCCTGGATGCTGCAGTTGCCGCCGGCCGAGCCGCATCTCGACCTGTCGCTGTCTACGCTGGTCGCCGGCATGAGCGGGCTGTGGAAACCGCTGCTGCTGGGCGGCGTGACCATCGGCGCGGTGCTGGCGCTGGCGGGTTTCGTGGCCGTGCGGCTGACCTGGAGGCTGTATGTCGTCCAGCAGCGCCGGCGCCGGCGCCTGCTGCGTCCTCTCGCCTGAGGGCGCGAGGCGGCGTCAGCGCGGATGCAGCCGGCCGTCGCGCAGTTCCAGCACGCGGTCCATGCGCCCGGCCAGCTCCGGGTCGTGGGTGACGATGACGAAGCTCGTGCCCAGCGCCCGGTTCAGTTCCAGCATCAGTTCGTACACCGCATGGGCGGTGCGCCGGTCGAGATTGCCCGTCGGCTCGTCCGCCAGCACGCAGCGCGGCTGCGTGACCAGGGCCCGCGCCACCGCCGCCCGCTGACGCTCGCCGCCCGACAGCTCGCCCGGCTTGTGGTGCAGGCGCTCGCTCAGGCCGACGCGGCCGAGCATGTCGCGCGCCTGGCCGCGCGCCGCCGAGACGCTGTCGCCGCGGATCAGCAGCGGCATGGCGACGTTCTCCAGCGCAGTGAACTCCGGCAGGAGATGGTGGAACTGGTACACGAAGCCCAGCGCACGGTTGCGCAGCCGCCCGCGGGCGGCATCGGACAGCCGCGCCATGTCCTGGCCGTCGACCTGGATGCCGCCGCCGGTCGGCTGGTCCAGACCCCCGAGCAGATGCAGAAACGTGCTCTTGCCGCTGCCGGAGGCCCCGATGATGGCGACGCGCTCGCCTTCCGCGACCTCGAAATCCAGGCCCCGCAGCACGTCCACCCGCAGCCCGCCCTCGGCGAAGGTCTTGCTCAGCCCCTGGCAGGCCAGCACCGGCACGGGGCTATTCATAGCGCAGGGCCTCCGCCGGCTGGGTGCGCGAGGCGCGCCAGGCCGGGTAGAGCGTCGCCAGCATGCTGAGGACGAACGACACGCCACCGATGCGCCACACGTCCGTCCATTCGAGCTGCGACGGCAGCTTGCTGATGTAGTACACGTCGGGTGACAGGAACTTCACCCCGAACAGCTGCTCGATGGCCGGTACGATGGTCTCGACGTTGAGCGCCAGGCCGATGCCACCGAGCACCCCGAGCAGGGTTCCGAAGGCACCGATGATGGTGCCCTGCACGATGAAGATCGCCATCACCGAGGCGGGCGTGGTGCCGAGCGTGCGCAGGATGGCGATGTCCGCCTGCTTGTCGGTCACCACCATCACCAGGGTGGAGACAATATTGAAGGCGGCGACCGCGACGATCAGTGTGAGGATGACGAACATCACCCGCTTCTCCGTCTGCACGGCGCGGAAGAAGTTCGCGTGCTGGCGGGTCCAGTCGGTGAGGCGGAGCTCCGCCGGCAGGTGCGCCGCGATCTCGTTGCTCACGCGCGCGACCTCGAACATGTCGCGCAGCTTGAGGCGCACGCCACTCACCGCATCGCCGAGCTGCAGCAGCCTGGCGGCATCATCGAGGTGCACCAGGGCGACGCCGCGGTCGTATTCGAACATACCGACCTCGAAGATGCCGCTGACGGTGAAGCGTCGCAGCCGCGGCATGGCGCCCACGGGCGTGATGCTGGCCTGCGGACTGACCACGGTGATCTTGTCGCCGACCTGTGCGCCCAGCAGCAACGCCAGTTCGCTGCCGAGAATGATGTTGTATTTTCCAGCCTGCAGATCGGTCAGCGTGCCGCGCTGCATGTGCTCGCCGACATCCGACACCTCCGGCTCCGCCTCGGGCAGGATGCCGCGCAGTACCGCGCCGCTCACCTGGTTGCCCTGGGTCAGCATGGTCTCGGCCTGGACATAGGGTGCGGCGCCGATCACCTCCGGGTTCTCGGCGGCGATGCGGGCGATCGCCTGCCAGTCGGCCACGCCCTCGCCGTAACCCATGATCTGGGCATGCGCGGCCATGCCGAGGATGCGGGCGCGCAGCTCCTGCTCGAAGCCGTTCATCACCGACAGCACCGTGATGAGCGCCGTGACGCCCAGGGCGATGCCCAGCATGGAAATCAGCGAGATGAAGGAAATGAAATGGTTGCGCCGCTTGGCACGCGTGTAGCGCAGACCGACATAGAGTTCGTAGGGGCGGAACATGGGGCGGCATTAAACCACAAAGCAGCCCCTCCCGTAACGGTCCGCGGTGCGGACGGCGCGGGGTCGAATCGCAAGGCCGTCACGGGACTGGGGCGGGATACACAGCTCCCGCCCCAACCATGGCTCCCATCGTTGCCGGGGTTACTGGCCCGGCGGGGTCGCCGGCTCGGTCTGATCGCCCGTGCCCTGATCCATTGTGCCCTGATCGTCGCTCTGCTTCTGTTCGCAGGCCGCCAGCGACAAGGCCATCAGGATCGCCGCCAGCCAGGTGAAGAGTGTCTTGGACATACAGGTATTCCCTCCGTTGAATGTTGACTCATACCGTTCGATGCCGAACCGCATTGCCGCGGTGCCGGCTATCCTGAACCCGAAGCCGCGGCAAGGCAATGCGCCCTGGATGATAGACCATGGTGGCGCATTGCCTGCGGTGACGGTGTCGGCAGAAACGGCGGTCGGGCGGTATCGGGTGCGGTTGCAACCGGCCGCCCCGCCCGGCAGAGTGGAGATCCGCCGGCACTGCAGCGGCGTACCGGCGCCGTTCAATCGCGCGAGCCCGCAGCCATGAGCCACAAGCACGAACGCCTGCTCGAATCCATCCTCAGGGAGCCCGTCAGCGGCAACATCCACTGGCGCGAGATCGAATCGCTCCTGCATCGCCTGGGCGCGACCGTCACACCGGCGCACGGCGCGCGCGTGCATGTCGTGCTGAACGGCATCGAGGGCACGCTGCACCGCCCGCACCACAGCGGTATCTGCACCAAGCAGGAAGTCCGGCATGTGCGCGACTATCTGCTCGCAGCCGGTGTCGCGCTCGCGGGGGACGCGCAGGATCCGGACAATTCCTGACTGCGCCGCGGTTTTCCGCGCAGGGCTTCACAGAACCGCGGCCACCGCCGGGGCAGGCTGTTTCACCGGTTTCGGACGGGTGCTATAGTGCCCGCAGTGGGGAGGAGAGGATCTGAACATGCATCTCAAGCGAGTTCTGTCGGCGCTGGCACTGGGGGTCGCGCTGCAGTCCGCGACGCTCGCGGATACCCTGGTGATCGACGCCGTTCAGGCGAACGCCGGTGTCGAGCGGCCCGGCCAGGGCGAGACCATGGCCGGCGTCGAGGCCCGCTTCGGCAAGCCGCAGTCGGTCATCGAGGCGGTCGGCCAGCCGCCCATCACCCGCTGGGTCTACGACGGCTTCACGGTGTATTTCGAGGGTGACCGGACGCTGCACTCGGTCGTCCATCGCTAGGAGTCTGTCGGACGTGAGGCTGATCGACTGCGCCGGTGTGCGAGCGACCCATTTTCCCGATCCTTTTTCGAATAGCGACGGCTATTCTCCTCAAACGATCGGAAAAGTGATCCCGCTCGCCCACCTTGCGCGCGACGATCGCTCAAGTCCGACAGGCGCCTAGGCCGCGCGTCGGCTCCTTCGCTTCTTCCAGGCGCCCGGGCACCGCGGGCGCGCCTTCTTCGTTGTTCCCAGCCATGACAGCGACGCATTTTCCGCCCGAATGGGCACCCCAGGACGCCATACAACTCACCTGGCCGAACGACCGCGGCGACTGGGCGCCCTACCTCGACCGGGTGGAGCCGGTCTTCATCGCCATCGCCCGGGAAGTGGTGAAGCGGGAACGGCTGCTGGTGAGCTGCTACGATGCCGATCACCGGCGGGCGGTGGAAGACCGCCTGCGTGCCGCGGGCCTGGACATGGACCGGGTGCGGCTGTTCGCGGTGCCCTCCAACGACACCTGGGCCCGCGATCACGGCCCCATCACCATCTACCGTGACGGCAGCCCGCACCTGCTGGATTTCGTCTTCAACGGCTGGGGCGGCAAATACGACGCCGCGCTGGACAACCAGATCACCCCGCGGCTGGCCGCGGCCCGGGGCCAGAGGGCGCGCCCCCGGGGGGGGGGGGGCCGGGGGGGGGGGGGGGGGGGGCTGGCTCA
>CAYWKV010000018.1:10923-22008 GCA_964458835.1 uncultured Gammaproteobacteria bacterium
TCCCGCCCCCCCGCACCTGCTTTATTTCGTCTCCAAGGGCTGGGGCTCAAAATCCGCCGCCGCGCGGCACACCCAGATCCCCCCGCGGGGGGCCGCGGCCGGCGCCTTCGGCGACTGCCCGCGGGTGGAGGTGGACCTGGTGCTGGAGGGCGGCGGCATCGAGACCGACGGCGAGGGTACCCTGCTGACCACGGCCAGCTGCCTGCTCGCGCCCACCCGCAATCCGCAGCTCGACCAGGCGCAGCTGGAAGCGCGACTCGGCGGGCTGCTGGGCGTGGACCGCTTCCTGTGGCTGCACCACGGCCAGCTGGAAGGCGACGACACCGATGGCCATGTCGACACCGTCGCCCGCTTCTGTACGCCGGACACCATCGCCTATCAGGGCTGCGGTGACCCGCAGGACCCGCACTACGCCCCGCTGCAGGCCATGGCCGCCGAGCTGCGCGGGTTCCGCACCCGCGCCGGCCGTCCCTACCGGCTGATCGAGCTGCCCTGGCCCGCGCCCAGGCGCGATGCGGCCGGCCACCGCCTGCCGGCGACCTACGCGAATTTCCTCATCATCAACGGCGCGGTGTTGCTGCCCGTCTACGGCGACCCCGCCGATGCGGCGGCGATCGCCGCGCTGCGCCCCGCCTTCCCCGACCGCGAGATCGTGCCGGTCGACTGCAGCGCATTGATCCTGCAGTACGGCAGCCTGCACTGCGTCACCATGCAGCTCCCCAAGGGCGTGCTCAGCACGGCGTGAAACGACGGCCGCGGTCGGGTAGCATGACGGCGGGAGTTTATGCGGGATAAACCCGAAAACCGTATTCGCCACGGAAGCCGATACCATTGAAAAAATGGCCACGGAACCCGCGGAATGACACGGAAAAAGGCTTACTGTAAAAATCCCGAAACCCGGCTGCGGAGGGATGATGCCGGGTTTGTGCCGTGCGCGCTTTCCGCGTTGTTCCGTGGATTCCGCGGCCAAAAGGGTTTTTCAGGATAGCGAGCGCCCGAGCAGCCCACGCACGCCGCATGGGCGACCGGGATGCATCTGAGATCAGGTTCCATTCGAGAGCGCGTCAGCCATGAGCAAAATCCTTCGAGTCGGTCTGGTGCAGGAGGCCTGCGGCGACGACCGCGACGCCAACCTCGCCGTCATGATCGCCGGTATCCGCGTCGCCGCGGCGCGCGGCGCGCAGCTGGTGCTGCTGCAAGAGCTGCACAACACGCGCTATTTCTGCCAGACGGAGGACACCGCGCTGTTCGATCTCGCCGAGACGATCCCGGGACCGACCACCGCCGAGCTCGGCCCGCTCGCCAAGGAACTCGGGATCGTCATCGTCGCCTCGCTGTTCGAGCGGCGCGCGCCCGGCCTGTATCACAACACCGCCGTGGTGCTGGAGCGCGATGGCAGCGTCGCCGGCACCTACCGCAAGATGCACATCCCCGACGACCCGGGTTACTACGAGAAGTTCTATTTCACGCCGGGCGATCTCGGCTTCGAGCCGATCCCGACCTCGGTCGGGCGGCTCGGCGTGCTGGTGTGCTGGGACCAGTGGTATCCGGAGGCCGCACGCCTGATGGCACTGGCCGGTGCCGAGCTGCTGCTCTATCCGACCGCCATCGGCTGGGACCCGCGCGACGAGCAGGCCGAGCAGGACCGCCAGCGTGAGGCCTGGATCACCGTCCAGCGCGCCCACGCCGTGGCCAACGGTCTGCCGGTACTGGCCTGCAACCGCACCGGTTTCGAGTCCGATCCGAGCGGGCACGGTGCCGGCAGCCGCTTCTGGGGGTCGAGCTTCGTGGCCGGCCCCCAGGGCGAGATCCTCGCCAGCGCCGGGACCGACGCCGCGGACGTCCTGGTGGTCGACGTCGACCTGGCCCGCAGCGAGCAGGTGCGCCGCATCTGGCCCTATCTGCGTGACCGCCGCATCGACGCCTACGGCGACCTCGTCAAGCGCTACCGCGACCGCTGACCTGACGGCTGCGGGGGTGGCGGCGGCGCTCAGCGTCTGCCGGCGGCGTCCACGACTTCGACCATCGCCTGCGTGAGCGTGGCGAGCTCGTCCGGGCCGATCACGTAGGGCGGCATGACGTAGACCAGATTGCGGAACGGCCGCAGCCATACGCCGCGCTCCACGAACTGCCGCGGCATCCAGTGCATGTCCACCGCCTGGCGCAGCTCCACGACACCGATCGCGCCGAGCACCCGCACGTCACGCACATGCGGGAAGGCCCGGCAGGGCGCGAGCCCCGCCTCCAGTCCCTTCTCGATCGCCGCCACGCGCGCCTGCCATGGCCCTTCCAGCAGCAGTTCGATGCTGGCATTGGCCACGGCGCAGGCCAGCGGGTTGGCCATGAACGTCGGGCCGTGCATGAACACCCCGGGATCGGCGCCGCAGATCCCGGCCGCCACGCGGCCGGTCGCGAGCGTCGCCGCGAGCGTCATGTAGCCCCCGGTGAGCGCCTTGCCCACGCACAGGATGTCCGGCGCGATGCCCGCATGCTCGCAGGCGAACAGCCGGCCGGTGCGCCCGAAGCCGGTCGCGATCTCGTCGGCGATGAGCAGGATGTCGTGCGCGTCGCACAGCGCGCGTACCTGGCGCAGGTATTCGGGACAGTAGAAGCGCATACCGCCCGCGCCCTGCACGATCGGTTCGAGGATGACGGCCGCGATCTCGTGGGCGCTGGTGCGCAGGTGCTGGCGCAGCTCGGCAAGTTCCGTCTCCTGCCAGTCGGCGTCGTCGCGGCACTGCGGCGTGCGCACGAAGGTGTGTTTCGGCAGGATGCCCGCGAACAGCCCGTGCATGCCACCGACGGGATCGCACACGCTCATCGCGGCGAAGGTGTCGCCGTGATAGCCGCCGCGGATGGTCAGCAGCCGGCTGCGCTCGCTGCGCCCCTGTGCGTACCAGTACTGGATCGCCATCTTGATGGCGACCTCCACCGCCACCGAGCCGGAATCCGCGAAGAACACGTGCTGCAGCGGCGGCGGCGTCAGATCGATCAGCTGCGCCGCCAGGCGCGCGGCCGGCCGGTGCGCGAGTCCGCCGAACATGACATGCGCCATGTCCTCGAGCTGGTCGCGGAGCGCCTGATTCAGCCGTGGATGGTTGTAGCCGTGGATCGCCGACCACCAGCTCGCCATGCCGTCGATGAGCTCACGCCCGTCCTCCAGGCGGATGCGCACGCCGTGCGCGGATTGCACGGGAAACGCGGGCAGCGGCTCGGTCATGGAGCCATAGGGGTGCCAGACATGGGCGCGCTCGAAGGCGCGCCAGTCGTGCTCGAAGGCCTGCAATGCGGAATCCATGAGGTCCTGATCCTGGCCGGCAATGGTTGTCGGTCGGTGACGGTTGAGGCATTGTAGCCTGGGGCGCCGCAGCTGTGGCGCAGGCGTCCGGACCGCCGTCGGAAGGGAAGCATACCAGCATGATACTGATCCTCGAACCGAACACCGACCGGCAGGGCGCACCCTATCGGCAGCTGCTGGACCATCTTTCGCACCTGCCCAATATCCAGGTGCGCGTGCACCAGGAGGTCGGGGCCCAGCAGGTGCTCACCGAGATCTATCTGGTCGGCGATACGGCGGCGCTGTCCATCGAGGACATGTGCAGCCTGCCGACGGTGGAGCGCGTGGTGCGGGTCTCACAGGAATACCGCGTCCTGGGACGCCACCGCGACGAGACGCGCCCGACCTCGTTCGAGTACAACGGCGTCATCTTCAGTCAGGACAACCTGCACGTGTTCGCCGGGCTGTGCGCCGTCGACAGTCCCGGCCATGTCGAGCAGATGATGCGCGCCCTCCGCGAGCACGGGCTGGTGTGCACGCGCATGGGCGCCTACAAGCCGCGCACCAGCCCCTACGCCTTCCAGGGCCACGGCAAGACCTGCCTGCCCTACGTGTTCGAACTGGCCGGCAAGCATGGCATCAAAGTCATCGCCATGGAGGTTACGCACGAGAACCACGTGCGCGAGATCCGCGAGGCGCTGGAGGCGACCGGACACCCCACCGGTGTACTGCTGCAGATCGGTACGCGCAACACCCAGAACTTCGAACTGCTCAAGGCGGTGGGCAAGCAGCAGGAGATGCCGGTGCTGCTCAAGCGCGGCTTCGGCATCACCCTGGAGGAATCGCTCAACGCCGCGGAATATCTCGCCAGCGAGGGCAACCGCAAGGTCATCTTCGGGCTGCGCGGCATGAAGACCAACATGGGCGACCCACACCGCAATTTCGTGGACTTCGCGCACGTGCCCGTGGTCAAGCGCCTCACGCGCATGCCGGTCTGCATCGACCCGTCGCACTCGGTCGGCACGCGCGAGCGCGCGCCCGACGGCATTCTTGATATTTGGCATGTTACGGCGCAGGGCGTGATCGCCGGCGCGAATATGATCCTCGTCGATTTCCATCCGGCGCCGGAAAAAGCCCTGGTCGACGGACCGCAGGCACTGCGCCTCGATGAGTTGGCACCGTTTCTGCAGGATGTCGCCATAGCGCGCGAGGCCTACGAGCGGCGGCGGGCACTGGCCCGTCAGATTCCGGCCGACCCGACTTGACAGTACGAACACAGCGCGCTGACATACCGATGTAGACGAGGAGAGATGTCATGCGCTATTGGCCATTGTTGGCAGGCTATTTGCTCTTTGCTTCACCGGCCGTGCTGGCCGCCGAGGGGGATACGGCGGCACCCACAGCCGAAACGGATGGTGCGACCTCGCCATCGGGCGGCGGGACGGAAGCACCCGCACCCGATGGCGGAGGTTCCGGCGGATCAGATCCCGGCTGCGATTGAACGCAATGACGCCGGGCACCAGGCGACCTACCCAAGATGACTAAATAACGTGGTACCACAGGAGGAAATGCAGATGACTCGCAAGCCATTGATCGCCGCCATGGCACTGACCCTGACCTTCATCGCACCGCTGCACGCGGCCGACGACGTCAAGGTCAAGATCACGCCCGAGCTCGCCTCGATCGAGGTCATGCACGACGGCAAGAAGACCACCATCATGCGCAACCAGGACGAGAAGAACACCGTCAACCCGGCTTTCGCCAAGACGTCCCGCGACTGTCCGCCCTTCTGCATCCAGCCCGGTACGCTGGCAACCGGCGTCGATACCATCGGCGAGCTGGAGATGCTGGATTACCTGAAACGCGTGGCCGGCGGCGACAGCAGCATCCTGGTGGTCGATTCGCGCACGCCGGACTGGGTGGAACGCGGCACCATCCCGGGCTCGGTGAACATTCCGTGGGACAAGCTCAACGCCGCGAAGTCGGATCCGTTCACCATCGCCGACATCATGGAAAACCAGTTCGGCGCGCGGCCGCAGGAAGGCCTGTGGGATTTCAGCGGTGCCAAGACGCTGGTGATGTTCTGCAACGGCATGTGGTGCGGCCAGTCGCCGACCAACATCAAGACGCTGCTCAAGTTCGGCTATCCGGCCGAGAAGCTGAAGTGGTACCGCGGTGGTATGCAGGACTGGGAGATCCTCGGCCTCACCACCGTCCCCGGCAAGAAGCCCTGACGCCGGCGCACCTCCAACCTTGCACTTCGGGGCGGCTTCGGCCGCCCTTTTTTTGTTCAAACGCCGCCGGGAATACTCAGCTGTCCGGGCGCAGACGCTGCAGATAGCGATACAGCGTACGCTCGCTCACGCCGAGCAGGTCGGCGGCGCGGCCGCGGTGGCCATGGCTGGACTGCAGGGCCTCCATGACGGCCTCGTCGCTGAGACGGCCGCTGCGGCGGTCCAGCAGCCGGGGCGCATAGGGATGTGTCGGCGCCGGGGTCGTCACGGGCTGGTGCGGCTCGTCGAAGACGATGTGGCTGGGGCGCAGCGCGCCGTCACAGGCCAGGATCGCGGCGCGCTCGACGATGTTGCGCAGTTCGCGCACGTTGCCCGGATAGTCGTAGGTGAGCAGTGTTTCGATCACATCGGCGCTCAGCGGCAGATGCCGGTCGGCCTCCTCCATGCGCGACAGGAAATACTCGGCCAGGCGCGGGATATCGTCCTTGCGCTCGCGCAGCGGCGGGATGGCGACGGGGAATGCTGACAGGCGGTAGTAGAGATCCTGGCGGAACAGGCCGTTGGCGACCATCTCCTGCATGTTGCGGTTGGTCGCTGCGACGATACGCACGTCGACCTTCACGTACTCGGTGCCGCCGATGCGGCGGATGGTGCCGGTCTCCAGGACGCGCAGCAGCTTGGTCTGCAGCGCCAGCGGCAGTTCGCCGATCTCGTCGATGAACAGCGTGCCGCCGTCGGCCGCCTCGAACAGGCCCTTCTTGCGGTGGGTGGCGCCGGTGAACGAGCCCTTCTCGTGGCCGAACAATTCCGACTCGATCAGGCTTTCGCCGAGCGCGCCGCAGTCCACCACTACGAACGGATGGTGGACCCGGTTGGAATAATGGTGCAGGTATTTCGCGACCTGCTCCTTGCCCACGCCACTCTCGCCGAGCAGCAGGACGGTCGTCTGCGTGGGCGCCACCCGCTGCAGCAGGCTGGTCATGCGCAGCAGCGGCCGCGAGCGGCCGATCAGCAGCGCCTCGCCCTCGCCCTCGGTCGGGGCCACACGGAAGATGCTCTCACCGATGTAGCGCACCTCGCCCTTGTCGTCCAGCAAGGGACTGGAGTGGAGCTGCACGTACTCCTCGCGTCCGTCGCGATCGAAGTGCACGTGCATCACCTGGGTGGCCCGCTTGTGCGTGAACACCTCCTCGAGCGGACAGTGTTCGCCGTTGTGGCTGCAGGGCACGGGGGAATGGTGCGACACCTCGTGGCAGAGCCGCCCGACCACGCCCTCCTCGGCGACGCCGTAGCGCTCGCGGTAGGCGCGATTGGCGGCGACGATGTGATAGTCGCGGTCGATCACCACGAAGGGATCGGGGATGATGTCGATGATCTGTTCGCAGCTCGGCTTGGAATGGGGTGACACGGGTGCCTCCTCGGATGGAGCCGGACATGACGTGTCATGACAGTCTATGCCTTGATGTCATGACATGTCACGTCTGTCCGGTGGATTCCTCTTCCCCTGTCAGTCGCCCTGGTGTTTGGGCGCTTCCTGCAGGCGGGTGATGCCGAGTGCCTTGAGGACGTATTTCTCGTAGATGGGATCGGACGAGCCCTTCTTCATCTTGCGCAGGAAGTATTTCTCGAAGGCGATCTTGCCCAGGTGCACCCACTTGCCCTTCTTCATCCAGGACACGTTGCGCGGCGGGATCTGCGGGATGGCCACGAAGGCGACCCCCGTGTCGCCCATGTCGGCGAGGCAGATGGCGTTCCAGGTGCCCTTCTCGGACACCGGCTTGCCGGCGATATCGCTGCGGATGTTGTGGGCCACCGCCGTCACCATGGACTCGATCATGTAGCCCGTCTTGGGCGTGCCGGTCGGGACGGGGGTCGTCTCCACGGGCGGAATGGCGATGCACACGCCGACCGAGTAGATGTTGGGCCAGGCCGGGTTGCGCTGGAATTCGTCGACCTTCACGAAGCCGCGCGGATTGACCAGCTTCTCGCCGACCTTGGCGACCGCATCGACCCCCTTGAAGCCGGGGATCATCATCGAGTACTTGAACGGCAGTTCGTGCTCCTTGATCACCTCGCCCTTCTCGTTGTGCTCGGCGACGAACATCTTGCCGGACTCGACGCGCACGACCTTGGCGTTGCAGATCCACTTGATGTGGTGCTGGCGCAGCTCGGATTCGAGCATGGACTTGGAATCGCCCACGCCGCCCAGGCCGAGGTGGCCGATGTAGGGCTCGGAGGTGACGTAGGTCATCGGTACCTTGGTGCGGAGACGGCGCTTGCGCAGATCGGCATCCATGATGAAGGCGAACTCGTAGGCCGGGCCGAAGCAGGAGGCGCCCTGCGCCGCGCCGACGACGATGGGACCGGGATCCCGCACGAATGCCTTCCAGCCCTCGTAGGCCTTCTCCGCATGGTCGATGGTGCAGACCGATTGGGTGTGGCCCTGCGGGCCGAAGCCCTCGATCTCGTCGAACGCCAGGGCCGGGCCGGTGGCGATCACCAGGTAGTCGTAGCCGATCTCGCGGCCGTCGCCCAGTATCACCTTGTTGTTGTCCGGCTGGATCTCGGTGACCGCCATGGGAATGAAGTCGATGTTGCGCTTCTTCAGGTAGGGCGCGATCGGGAAAGTGGTGTCCCGGCGCGAGCGCCAGCCTACGGCCACCCAGGGATTCGACGGTACGAAACTGAAGGTATCGGATGCGTTGATCACGGTGATGCGGTGCTCCGAACCCAGGGTGTCCCGGATCTCGTACGCCGCGGGCATACCGCCCGTGCTCGCGCCGACGATGACGATGTGTGCCATGGCTGCAGCTCCTCTCGCGTTTTGACAAGGTCGAAAATACTTTGGGAACCGCTGATTAATGAGCATGACCTAACCGGTTGACACCTGTAGGAGCGGGCTTTGCCCGCGAACCGGTATATCGATTGTCCGTTCGCGGGCAGCGCCCCAGGGCGGCTTCTCGGCGCAAGCGCCTCACCTTCAGCCCGCGCCTACAGCGCCATGTCAAACGGTTTGGTAAAGATCAATAATCAGAGGTTCCTTAGAAGTGAATCAGCATATTCCATGCCACTGGTACGCCGATGGCGCGAACGTTCATCGCGACGCTGTGCGCAAGGTTTCAAGATAGTCGATCAGGCCGGCGCCGCAGATCTGCAACTGCTCGAGGCTCTGCGCGTTCTTGGCGACACCGATGCAGCCTGCCACCGCGGCGAGCGTGAACGTCGCGGTGTTCGCACAGTCGACGTCGCCGCGGATGCGGCCGGTCCGTTGCGCCCGCTCCAGGGCGTCCCGGATACCCTGGTGCCATTCCTGGTATATCCGGTCGAGGCGCGCGCGGAAGCCTTCGTTCAGGGGAGACATTTCCTGGGCCAGATTGTTCAGCGGACAGCCGAAGGTCACGATGTCGCCGCCGAACACCGAGGCCATGCCGCGGATGGAGCGGATGACCTGGTCGAGCGGATCGTCGGCCTCGGCCAGCGGCCGCAGCCAGACGGCGTGGACAGTGTCGCGGATCACCTCGTCGACGACCGCGTAACCCAGTGCCTGCTTGTTGGGGAAGTGATGGTACAGGGCGCCCTTGGTCAGGCCGGTCGCGGCCAGGACGTCGTCCAGGCGCGTGCCCTGGTAGCCGTGGCGGTAGATCTGGCGGAAGGCGGCATCCAGGATCGCCCGCCGGGTCCGGTCGGGTGTGCGCTTCGCAGGGGCGGCATCGTCTGCGGTCTTCATGTGTCGGGAATTCCTCGGCATCGGGATCGGGCTGGCCGTGGCCGGACCACGCCGGACTCTTCGCAAAGAGATCGCGGCGCAGAGCCCTGTTGACAAGCCTCCAGGCCCCCGACTATGTTACATACCGACTGGTTTGTTTTCCAGTACGATGGATCATCTGAACGCCCCGCCCTGTCGATTCCGATCGTTCAGCACCTCGGCGGTGCGTCAGCGTAGACGGCCCCGGCCCCTGTCGATGCAACCGATCGAGGAGTGACCCCCATGAACGCACCTGTCGAAACCCCCAATGCCAACCTCGATGCCTGGCTCAATCAGAAGCTGGACGAGCTGCTGCCCGGTAAACTCGCACGCATCGAGGCCAGCAAGACGCCCGCCATGGCCATCATCGCCACCAAGGGCACGCTGGACTGGGCCTATCCACCCTTCATCCTGGCCTCCACCGCCGCCGCGCTGGGCTGGGAGGTCAGCATCTTCTTCACCTTCTACGGCCTGCTGCTGCTGAAGAAGGAACTGCCCTGCGAGATCAGTCCGCTGGGCAATCCGGCCATGCCGATGAAGATGCCCTTCGGTCCGCAGTGGTTCCAGGACATCGCCTGGCCGATGCCCAACCTGATCATGGCCGGCATCCCCGGGTTCGAGAAGGTCGCCACCGGCCTGATGAAGAAGACCTTCAAGAACAAGGGTGTCGCCACCGTCGAGGAACTGCGCTCATTGTGCCTCGAGGCCGACGTGAAAATGGTCGCCTGCCAGATGACGGTCGATGTGTTCGGCTTCTCGCGCGACGAGTTCATTCCGGAAGTGAGCGAGTACGTCGGCGCGACCTATTTCCTGCCGGTCGCCAAGGACGCCGACGTCTGCCTGTTCATCTGAGCCCGGCGCGGTGCCTGACGCGGGGATGCGACAGACGGCCGCCCCGCGCCGGTGCGCTCAGGGCGGCAGCGGCAGCGCCGTCCCGGGGATCTGGATGTGCTCGAAGATGCGCCGGGCGCCGCGCGGCACGCCCAGCGATTCCGCCACCAGCGGCACGTGGATGCCGACGCCAATGAACGGGTGCCGCTCGGCCTCGTCGAAATAGGGCCGGTCGCTGCTGGCGAAGCCGCGGGTGCCATAGCCTGCCTGCAGCTCGATCCATCTCAGAGCCGATGCATTCGCGCCCCAGGCGCGCAGCGGGAAGGCGAACAGCCAGCGCGAGCCGGAGTAATCGGTGAGGATGTCGGTCTGCTCGCCGTTGCGCACCGCCTCGGACGGGTAATATTCCCAGCGGAACTGCACCCGCTGGCGCAGCGCGGGCTGGCGCAGGCGCAGATACTCGAGGCCCACCCCCGCCATGTTGGCCACCTGGTCCTCCCAGCTGAAACCGTGCTCGGGCGAGAAGCCGTCACCGACCTCGATGGCCGTGGTGAGCAGCAGGCCGCTGAAGGCCCCGAGACGCGCCGCATCGTGTTCCGCGTAGCCCCAACGCCGGTACAGGGCGGCCCCCGCTGCCGTCGCCACCGACGCAGTGTAGGCGTGGCCGAGCTTGTCGGCGCCGCCGCTGCGGGTGTCGGCGCCGAACCAGCCTTCGCTGTGGGTGGCGAAGCCGCTCTCGCCCCAGCCCCAGGTGCTGAAGCCATAGGCGGCGGCCGCGCCGACGATGCCGGCGTTGAGGGCGACGGCCTTGTGCTCGCGGGTCCAGAATCCCGCTACCCCGCCCGGATCGACGGGACCGGCCGGAGCGCCGCCGCAGACGACTGCCGGCAGCGCCGCCAGTAGCACCGACAGCATCCCGCACAGCCGGTGACCGCACGTGTGGCCCGCGTCCATCCCGATCGCTGCCCCGCTCATCTGCACACCCCGTTGCCGAGCGG
>CAYWKV010000018.1:22108-27146 GCA_964458835.1 uncultured Gammaproteobacteria bacterium
CCCGCGTCCATCCCGATCGCTGCCCCGCTCATCTGCACACCCCGTTGCCGAGCGGCCATCATACAGCGACACCCGTCGCACGAATGAATTTGTCGGGATAATGAATTCATGTGCCACGGAAGCACACGGGTGGGGCGGGCTCGGATGGCCACGAAACCCACGAAACCCACAAAAGATTCTCGGTCCGGAAAAACCATTTTGGCCGCAGAAACACACGGAAGTACACGGAATGCAGAACCGGTCGTACCCCCACCTTCTGTGCTTTCCCGTGTGCTTTCGTGGCGAATGAAGTCTTTTATCCGACAAACCCATTTCAACGTCGCCGTCACGGTGCGTCGTTGCGCGGACGCGCCCTGTAGCCGTTGGCCTTCCTGTATCGATTCTTTTCGTGGATTTCGTGGGTTTCGTGGCCATCCGAGCCCCCGTCCGCGTGCTTCCGTGGCTGAAGTGAGTTTTCCGGGCGCATCCGGCCCCGGCGCTGGGAAACCCGCGCGACCGGGGTGCAGGACCCCCCGCCCCTGTGGGACAATACGCCGCTCCGCCACAGCCGTATCGCGTCGACCCCCTGATTCTCCGCCGATGTCCGAAGCCTCCTCCGCCGCACCGCACCGTCCGGCCCCGCTCTCGACCGCAGTCGATCTGCAGCTGACGCTGCCGGCCGCGTCACAGTCGGCGCGCTGGGGCGGGCTGTACGGCGACAGCCTCGCGCTGGCGCTGGCGACGGCGAGTGCCGGGCCGCGGCCGCTGGTGATCGTCACGCCCGACAGCCAGTCCGCCGAGCGGCTGCAGGCGGCGCTGGCGTGGTTCACGTCCGATGCCGGTGAGGAGGCCGGGTGCCTGCGGCTGAGCTTCCCCGACTGGGAGACCCTGCCCTACGACGCCTTCTCGCCGCACCAGGACATCGTCTCCGAGCGCATCGCCTGTCTGTACCGGCTGCCGGAGCTGCGCCGGGGCACGCTGGTCCTGCCGGTCGCCACGCTGCTGCAGCGCATCGCGCCGCCCGGCTTCCTCACGCTGAGCGGCCTGCTGCTGGACGTCGGCCAGCGCCTCGATCTGGAGCTCCTGCGCGGCCGGCTCGACCAGGCCGGCTACCGCTACGTCTCGCAGGTGATGGAGCGCGGCGAATTCACCATCCGCGGATCGCTGCTGGATCTGTATCCGATGGGCGCCGATCTGCCCTACCGCCTCGATCTGCTGGACGACGAGGTCGAGAGTATCCGCACCTTCGATCCCGAGACGCAGCGCTCCATCGCCAAGGTCGACAGCATCCGGCTGCTGCCGGCGCGTGAATTCCCGCTGAACGATTCGGCCATCACCCGCTTCCGCCAGGCCTGGCGCGCGCGCTTCGAGGGCGACCCGCAGCGCAGCGTGATCTACCGCGACGTCAGCCAGGGCCTGGCACCGAGCGGTATCGAGTACTACCTGCCGCTGTTCTTCGAGACCACCGCGACCCTGTTCGACTATCTGCCCGCGGACGCGGTGATCGCGTCGTTGCCCGATGCGGACGTCGCCGCGGAGGCCTTCTGGGACCAGCTCAACGACCGCTACGAACAGCGCCGCCACGACATCGAGCGCCCGTTGCTGCGCCCCGAGGAACTGTATCTCGACCCCGACGCGCTGCGTGCGCGCAGTGCGGACTTCGCCCAGGCGCACATCGGCCGCTTCGAACTGGAACGTCCGCAGCCCGCCGACCGCAATTTCGTCACCGGCGCGCTGCCGGACGTGAGCTTCAAGCCGCGCAGCCCCGAACCGGCGGCACCGCTCAAGCGGTTCCTGGAGGGCTTTCACGGCCGCGTCCTGATCACCGGCGAATCCGCCGGCCGCCGCGAGACCCTGCGCGACCTGTTGCGTGATCAGGGCATCCATCCCACGGTGTTCGAGAGCTGGGGCGAGTTCGTCGCCGGCGACGCCCCGCTCGGTATCGGCGTCGCGCCGCTGGAGCAGGGGCTGCTGCTGCCCGAGCAGCGGCTGGCCCTGCTCACCGAGACCCAACTGCTCGGCCGGCGCACCCATCAGCGCGCGCGGCGCAAGGCGGTGCGCGATCCCGAGACACTGATCCGCGATCTCACCGACCTCGCTCCCGGCGCGCCGGTGGTGCACGAGGACCACGGCGTCGGCCGCTACCTGGGGCTGCAGCGCCTGCGCGTCGCCGACCTCGAAACGGAATTCCTCACCCTCGAATACGCGGGCGGCGACAAGCTCTACGTGCCGGTCGCCTCGCTGCACCTGATCAGCCGCTACACCGGCACCGCGCCGGAGCAGGCGCCGCTGCACAGGCTCGGCTCGGACCAGTGGCAGAAGGCGCGCCGCAAGGCCGCCGAACGGGTGCGCGACGTCGCCGCCGAACTGCTCGAGATCCAGGCGCGCCGCCTGGCCCGGCCCGGCCACGCCTTCGATATCCATACCGAGGAGTACCGGCAGTTCGCGGTGGCCTTCCCGTTCGAAGAGACGCCCGACCAGCAGACCGCGATCGACGCCGTGCTGGAGGATCTGGCCGCACCGCGTCCCATGGACCGCGTGGTATGCGGTGACGTCGGCTTCGGCAAGACCGAGGTCGCCATGCGCGCCGCCTTCGCCGCCGCCCAGGCTGGCCGCCAGGTCGCCGTGCTGGTACCGACCACCCTGCTCGCCCAGCAGCATTTCCAGAACTTCCGCGACCGCATGGCCGACTGGCCGCTGCGCATCGAGGTGCTGTCGCGCTTCCGCTCCGCGAAGCAGCAGAAGGAGATCCTCGACGCGCTGGCCGACGGTCGGGTCGACATCCTCATCGGCACGCACAAGATCCTGCAGCCGGACGTGCGCTTCAAGAACCTCGGCCTGGTCATCATCGACGAGGAGCACCGCTTCGGCGTGCGCCACAAGGAACGGCTGAAGTCGCTGCGTGCCGAGGTCGATCTGCTCACGCTCACCGCCACGCCCATCCCGCGCACGCTGAACATGTCGCTGGCCGGCCTGCGCGACCTGTCCATCATCGCCACGCCGCCGGTGCAGCGCATGGCCATCAAGACCTTCGTCTGCGAGTGGGACAAGCAGACCCTGCGCGAAGCCTGCCTGCGCGAGATCAAGCGCGGCGGCCAGGTGTATTTCCTGCACAACGAGGTGGAGAGCATCGAGCGCGTCGCCCGCGAGATCGCCGAGCTGGTGCCCGAGGCCAGCGTCCTGATCGGCCACGGCCAGATGCGCGAGCGCGAGCTGGAACAGGTGATGCTGGACTTCTACCATCGGCGCTGCAATCTGCTGGTGTGCACCACCATCATCGAGAGCGGCATCGACGTGCCGACCGCCAACACCATCATCATCAACCGCGCCGACAAGCTCGGCCTGGCGCAGCTGCATCAGCTGCGCGGCCGCGTCGGCCGCTCGCACCACCGCGCCTACGCCTATCTGGTCACGCCGCCGCGCCGCGCCATGACGCCGGATGCGGTGAAGCGCCTGGAGGCCATCGAGTCGCTCGAGGATCTGGGCGCCGGGTTCACCCTGGCCACCCACGATCTGGAGATCCGCGGCGCCGGCGAACTGCTCGGCGACGAACAGAGCGGCCAGATCCAGGAGATCGGCTTCACGCTCTATTCCGAGCTGCTGGAGCGCGCGGTGCGCGCCCTCAAGCAGGGCAAGGATCCGCAGCTCGACCGCCCGCTGGACCACGGCGCGGAGATCGACCTGCACATCCCGGCGCTCATCCCGGATGACTACCTGCCCGACGTGCACACGCGTCTGATCCTCTACAAGCGCATCGCCAGCGCGGCCGACGAGGCGGCGCTGCGCGAGCTGCAGGTGGAGATGATCGACCGCTTCGGCCTGCTGCCGCAGCCGGTCAAGGACCTGTTCGCGATCACCGAACTCAAACTGCTGGCGCTGCCGCTCGGCATCAAGAAGATCGACGCCGGCGCCACCGCGGGCCGCATCCTGTTCGGACACGCACCGGACGTGGACCCCGCGCGCATCATCCGCTTGATCCAGACGCAGCCGGCGCGGTACAAACTCGAAGGCGCGGACAAGCTGCGCTTCTTCGCCGACATGGCCGACAGCGGCGCACGCATCGCCGCCGTCGCGCAGCTGCTGCGCGTGCTGACAGGAAGGGACGAGGCATGAACTGGCGTGAATGGGCCGGACTGGCCGTGTTGCTGCTGTGGGGTCTCGGCGCGGGTGCGCGGGCGGAAGACCTGCCGCACTACGACGTCGAGGTGCTGGTGTTCGCCTCGCTGCACGCCGACGACGGGCGCGAGGCCTGGCCGCCGCTGGCACATGCGCCGGCCACCGACCGGGCCCTGCCCTTCGTCGCCGGCAACGACATCCGCCCGCTGGAAGGCCCGCGCAACCTGCAGGCCATCGCCGACGCCATGCGCCGCTCCAGCGGCTACCGGCCGCTGCTGCACTGGCGCTGGCGCCAGCCGGGCTGGGAGCGCGGCCAGGCCCTGCCCGTCCGCGTGCTGGCCTCCGCGGCCGACGGCCAGCCGCTGCTCG
Source organism: uncultured Gammaproteobacteria bacterium (assembly GCA_964458835.1). Taxonomy (GTDB): domain Bacteria; phylum Pseudomonadota; class Gammaproteobacteria; order Thiohalobacterales; family Thiohalobacteraceae; genus JAHJQQ01. Next base: position 26,573 of record CAYWKV010000018.1, read on the forward strand.
ACGGCACACTCACCCTCGCGCGCTCGCGCTATCTGCACCTGAGCGCGGATCTGGTCTATGCCGACCCGACCGTCGGCGTCCCCGTCGCGTTGCGCGAGGCGCGCCGCATGCGCAGCGGCGAACTGCACTATCTCGACCACCCGCGCTTCGGTGTGCTGGTGCAGGTCAATCCGGCGGCACGGGACTAGAGCGTGGATGCGCCGGTTTCCGGGGTGACGGAACCTGCCGTTGCGCGGGGCTGCCGGATACGAAGGGGTTACCCCTCGCAGATTCACCTCATGAGGGGAATTGGGGACAGACTTGGAACGGGAATCGGGGACAGACTCAAGTCTGTCCCCGACTGGGTGTAAGTCCGTATCCGATTGAACAACGTCGCACGCCGGCTGCGCGGGGAATGCGCTCCGGGGAGATGCGTCTCACTCGATCATCGGAATGACCTGCTCCAGCAGGGTGCGGACCTTTTCCATCCCCGCCTTCAGCGTCCGGTCGATCTCGTCCATGCTGATCTCGCCCTCGCCGCGGCCGGCCGCCCAGTTGGCGCAGACGGCGCAGGCCGCGTAGCACAGACCCAGTT
>CAYWKV010000019.1:0-26624 GCA_964458835.1 uncultured Gammaproteobacteria bacterium
TTCGGGAGGCAGGGGCCGTAGGTTCAAATCCTATCACCCCGACCATTTTCTCCGCCGGTTCCCGGCACCGACCTGGTCCCGCCCCATCCGCCGACACGCTTCGGCGGTGGGTGTCAGGTCAGATTTTCCGACAAACACCTCTTTGTACCGACTCCCGGCAATTCTGAATAACTCCCGTAAATTCAATCTGTCAGCCACGGTCCACCTGCGCCCTGCCTGTGGTCCTGTCGGGTTCACTGACATAAATTCTGTGACGGGGTTGGCATAATCCAGTTAACTCGCTGTATTCGCTCATTATCCGTGAAGTGGTACGCGACTTGCTGACGTAGTCGATTGCGAAGCCTTGGGGATGCCGCCGCTCCGCCCCTGCGGACGGTCTGTTATCGCGCGTATGGTCGGCATGTCGATCGCCCTCCCCGCACACATGCCACTCCTCGACGCCCTGTGCCATGCACCCCGTGCGCCAGGTAAATGAACGCCTGTTCCGGGCCGTTCCGGCCTTTCCGTTTATGAGCCTCCAAGGAGTATTTCACTATGAGTACTGAGCACCACCTGCTGCTGAAACTCAGTCTGTGCGGGGCACTGCTGGCCCCCGGCCTGGCCGCCGCCTGCGGCACCGAGCCCTGCGACCCGCCGCCGCCACCGCCGCCCACCACCTGCGTCACCCTGCTGAAAGAGATCAGCCCCGACGGCCTGCGGCCCTGGTACGACGCCAACACCCCTGAGGAGGCCATCGCGATCACGGCCGCCTCCAAGTTCCGTCTGCGCCCCTACAACTGCGGCGAAGAGAAACTGGTGAACGTCCATATCAGCGACCCGCTCCTGAACGTCGATACCTATCTCGGCGGCCTGCGCCCCGGTAACGACACCGTTCTCGAATTCCCGGCGGCCGACGTCTGCAAAGATCGTTACGGCCTGGTGGAGAACGTCGCCTACATTTCGGGCACCGGCGAGATCTCCGCCAAGCTCGTGGAAGCCAGCGATGTTGCCTGGGTGAACTGCGGTACCGAGCCGCCCAAGGGCGGCGAAGGCTGCACGCCGGGCTACTGGAAACAGGATCAGCATTTCGATTCCTGGCCCTATGGCGTGACGACCGACACCACGTTCTCCTCGATCTTCGGCCGCGAGATCACCGTCAAGATCGGCAAGGCCATGGTGACCGACCCGACGCTGCTGCAGGCCCTCCAGGCCCAGGGTGGCAGCGTGAACGCCGCCGCGCGCCACACCGTCGCGGCCTATCTGAACGCCGCGTCTTCGGACGTCGACTACGACCTCGGCGCCGCCGACGTCATCGCGCAGTTCCAGGCGAATTACCCGGACGGCGAACTGGAGGACATGAAGGACCGCTTCGCGCAGTTCAACGAGCAGGGCTGTCCGCTGAACTAGGACGAACCACAACAATAACGGACGGCCTTCGACGCCAACCGACAGCAGGTATTGAGGCCCGGGCCATCCGCCCGGGCCTTTTTTGTGTTCCGGCGCCAATGGCACTTACTTAAGGAACCTCTGATTAACTCATCGCACCGTCATTGCGAGCGAAGCGAAGCAATCTCCCTCTACGGCAGATCAATGGTTTGGAGATTGCCGCGTCGCTGCGCTCCTCGCAATGACGAATTAATCAGAGGTTCCTTAAGCTGATACCTTTAAAAGGTGGCCACGGAACCCGCGGAATGACACGGAAAAAGGCGTATCGCAAAAAACCTGGGAACCCGACTGCGGAGGGATGATGCGGGGTGTGCGCAATGAATGCTTTCCGTGTTGTTCCGTGGCTTCCATGGCCAAGAGCGGTTTAAGTCAGTGCCCTTCTGTTCCGGCGCGGATTTTGTCAGCGCCGTTGGGCTCAGGCACAATCACCCGGAACCGGCCACCTGGCAGTCGCACTGCAACCCCCACCATGCGCATCACGCCCACGGCCCGCCCATGACCCGATCACGCAGCAACGCCAGACGCGTGCCCGTCGTCGCCGGCCTGCTGCTGGTCGCCGCGATGATCTGGGCGCAGAGCACCGGACTGGCGGCCATCGGCGCCGTGCGGGAACGGCTGGAGTTCCTCGCCTACGATCTGCGCCTGAACGCCGCGCTGCCGGACAGCCCGGCGTCTCCGACCCAGACCGTCATCATCGACATCGACGAGGCCAGCCTGCAGGCCGAAGGCCAGTGGCCCTGGTCCCGCGCGCGCATCGCCGATCTGGTCGATCAACTGGCAAACGCGGGCGCCGTCGTGATCGCCTTCGACATCCTGTTCGCCGAGCCGGAACGCAATCCGGTGCAACAGGTCGTGGCCGGCCTCGAACGCGACGATGCCGCGCTCGCGCAGGCGCTGGCACCCTATGCCGAACGTGCCGATGCCGATCGCCGGCTCGCCGCGAGCCTGGGAAACGTCGACACCCTGCTGGGCTTCGTCCTGCACAACCAATCGGTACCCGCCAGCGGTGCGCTGCCAAAACCCATCGCGACACTGCCTCCGGACGCCCGCACCGCCATATCCCGCATGCGGTCCGCCACCGGCAACCTGCCGCTGCTCCAGGATGCGGCCCTCGGCGGCGGATTCCTGACCACGTTCCCCGACCGGGATGGCGCGATCCGCCGCTCACCCCTGCTGCTGCGCCACGGCGATGCCGTCTACCCTTCGCTCGCGCTCGCGGCCGCCAGCGCCTACCTGCTGGTCGACGCGCCGCAGATCCATCTGGCGCCGATCGGCGCCGTCGATGCCGTCGACTATGTGATGCTCGGAGAACGGCGCATCCCGGTCGACGCGGCAGGACAGGTCCTCGTGCCCTACCGCGGGCCACCGGCCACGTTCCCCTCGCTGTCGGCGACCGATGTGCTGCAGGGACGCGTCGACCCCGACCTGCTGCGGAATCGCATCGCGCTCGTCGGCGCCTCGGCTCTGGCGCTGGCGGACCTGAAGGCCACCCCGGTCGCCGGCGTGTTCCCGGGCGTGGAGATACAGGCGACGCTGCTGGCCGGGCTGCTGGAAGGCACGTTCCTGTCCGAACCGGCCTGGGCCAAAGGCGCCAACTTCACGCTGATGCTCGCCATCGGCTGCCTGCTGGCGTTCACGCTGCCGTATCTGAGGGCAGGACTGATGCTGGTCGCCGCGACTCTGGCCATCGTGCTGGTGACGCTCGGCAATCTCTGGCTGTGGAAGTCCGGGCTCGTGCTGGCGCTCGCCATGCCGCTGGCACTGGTGATCGCGCTCGCCGTTCTGAACATGGTCTACGGCTTCCTGTTCGAGGCCCGCAGCCGGCAACAGCTCAAGGGCATGTTCGGCCAATACGTCCCGCCCGAACTGGTCGAGGAGATGAGCCAGCAGCCGGAACATTTCGGTTTTGAAGGACAGAGCCGCGAGATGACCGTACTGTTCGCCGACATCCGCGGTTTCACCGCGCTCTCGGAATCCCTGTCCGCACATGCGCTGAAAGATCTGCTGCACCGCTTCTTCACACCGATGACGCGCGTGATATTCGACCACCGCGGTACCATCGACAAGTATGTCGGTGACCTGATCATGGCGTTCTGGGGGGCGCCGGTGCGTGATGCCCGTCATGCCGAGCACGCCATCGACGCGGCGCTGGACATGCTGCGCGCCCTGCAGGATCTGCGCGCGGCCCTCGCCCGGGAAGGTCTACCCGAGATCGTGATCGGCATCGGCATCAACAGCGGCGTGATGAATGTCGGCGACATGGGCTCGCAGTACCGCCGCGCCTACACGGTGATCGGCGACGCGGTGAATCTGGCCTCACGTCTCGAGGGGCTGACGAAATACTACGGCGTGGACCTGGTGGTCGGCCCGCGCACACGGGAACTGGCGCCGGATTTCGTCTACCGGCGCCTGGACCGCGTGCGCGTCAAGGGCAAGCGCGAGGCGGTCGAAGTGTTCGAGCCCGTATGCAGGCGCACGGAACTCGCAGAAGCCCTGCGACAGGAGCTTGACGCCTACGAACAGGCCCTGCAGCACTTCTGGACGCGTGACTGGGAGGCGGCCCGCACACTGTTCGAGACGCTGCACGCGGACCACCCGCAGACGCCACTCTATGCGCTCTATCTCGAACGCATCGAACGACTCCGGGGGCGCGTCCTGCCGGACGACTGGGACGGCGTCTACGAACGGCGCGAGAAGTGAGCTGCTTCACTCCACGACCAGCACGCCCTCGACGTGCGTGGCCGGGTCGCTGATCGACTGGAACATGTAGCCGCCGGCGATCGCCTGGCCACTGCTGCCGGTGAAGACCAGCCCGATATCGCCGTCGACGGCCTGAACGGGATTGGGTGACGCCATCACCGTACTCGCCACGGGATCCACCTGGACATCCAGCACGCTGCCGCGCACCATGCCGCTGAAATAGACATTCCAGGCCTCGGGGCCGTTGTAGATGTTGATGGCGCCGCTGGTGATCGCGCCCGAATCGAAGTTCACGCCCGCCGTGAAGAACACGTTCGCCGGCGACAATGGGCCACCGCCACTGCCGCCGCCATGCGCAACGACGACGTTGCTGAAACTCACGCTGCCGGTGCGCGCGGCGATCACGGTCTGGTCGGTCGGCAGCAGCGTCAGCCAATGATAGGGGGCGTAGATGAGCTCCTTGACCGTCGGGTCGCTGGCGTCGGTCTGGATCTCGAACGGGTCGATGTTGCCGTTCCAGGTTCCCCAATAGACCGCATATCCCGCATCCACGGTGTAGGGCGGGAGTGAGAAGGCATCCACCGCTGCATTGCCGCGCCGGATCACGTCCACGATGGGCGCGGTCGCGTACTCGGGCTCGTGAGGCCCGTATTCGTTGTCGGTGATCACCGGCGAATTCGTGCCGTGGTACAGGACACGCCCGCCGTCGAAGCCCAGGAATGCGTCACCGCCCGCCTCCACGCCGATGCCGAGATGAGGCGTCGTCTGTAGCGCGTCCCATTCCGCCGACGTGAAGCGCAGGTCGGCGGATGCCGGCACATCGGCCGGCAGATCGGCCGGCTGATCGACGACGATCTGCTGCGGTGGGGTGCAGGTGCCACAATCGGCGGTCAGCGTCGTGTATGTCAATGAACTCGGGACGCTGTCCGCCGCAGCCCCATCGGCGGTGAGTGTGTCGGCGCCGGTCGTCACGGTCTGCTCGGCGGATGCCTCGGTGGTCCCGTCGCCGGAGGCTGTGGCGGAAGCCTCATCTGCTCCGCCGGGCGCCTGTCCATCCGCATCGTCACCGGCAGCCGTTGCCGTCGTCCCCTCCGGCTGCGCCTGTCCGACCGGCGTGCCGATCGCGAGGGCCGGCGGCGGCACCAGCAGGCCGCGCGGCGGACGCGCCGCCTCGGCACGGGCAAAGGCGTAATCGGCGCCCGCGCCCAGATCCATCGTGCCGGCCTCGTTCTGTACGCGGATGCCGCCCTGCCAGGCCGCCAGCACCAGGCTCTCGGGCGACTCCAGCACGGCCTCGTAATGCGTCCCGCGCACACCGATGGTGGCCACCGGCGTCTTGACCTGATAGGCCTGCGGATCCTGCTTGCCGATCACGCCGGTGATGGTGCGCAGCCCGCCTTTGATGAGGGTGGACACGCTGCGGTCACCGGTGCCGCCGTCGTTCTCATAGCGATAATCGTCGACGCGGAATTCGCTGTCGGCGCGCAACGACAGCAGTGCGCCGTCGGCGAACCGCAGCTGCACCTCGGAGGCGGCCGCGGTACGGATCGTCTCGCCGCTGTAGAACGGCGAGCGACGGCGCAACGCCCGCGCCTCGCCACCGGGCGCGAGCGCCTCCACCGTGCCGCTGGCGACGATGACCTGACCGGCAGGCGCCGTCCCGGCACGTGCCGGGGCACTCAGGGATACGCTGGCCAGTACGATGATCGACAGAAGGGCAAATTTCGCGAATGGCACGCCGCACCTCGCACTAATCGAATTGATAACGCACACCGACGCTGAACTGGCGCCGCGTGTACTCGTACAAGCCGATGTTGGCCCGGTTGTCCACCAGGCTCGCCTCCGCGGTCACGTTCCAGTGCCGCTGGGGCTGCCAGCTCCAGCCGAGCCGCAGTTCCGCGAAGTTCTCGCGGCGCGTGCGCAGGAACACCGGATTGTCCGCATCGTAATCGGAGCGCTGCCAGGCCATGCTGGCATAGGGCGTGTGTCTGCGGATGCCGCTCCACTGCGTACCCAGGCGCGCACCGTAATAGGAGCGGCCGTTGGGATCACCGGCCGCATGGCGTGCGGATTCGTCGCCGATGTACACGCTCGCCGATGCCAGCAGCGGCAGCCCTGCATAGCGGTGATTCCAGCCGGCGCCGGCCAGCGCCAGATCGACATCGCGCAGACTGTCTTCGGGATAGCGCAGAGTGCCGAGCTGCCCGAAGAGCAACAGCTGATTGCCGGCATTCACATCGCGCGTCCACTCGATACCCAGGCTCGCCAGGCGACGGAACTCCTCGTTGGCGAGATACAGAACCTGGTACTGAACGGGCAGGCGCAGACGCCGGCCTTCACCGTTCCAGGCGAGGCCGGTACTCAGGCCGACGCTGCGCGTGTCATAGGCCTGCGTATCGACATTCTCGCGGTCGCGATAGGCTAGATCGGCGAACAGCGCGCGCCGCCTGCTCAGAGGATGCACGATGGTCACGCCGGCATTCTTGTCCAGATAGCGGTCGCTGATTTCGCCGTCGCCCAGGTTGACGATGCCGAGCGCCGGTATCTCGATGCTGCTGTCGGCCGTCGCGCTTGCGACATTGCTGTCCCAGCCGGGACGCAATTCCACATAGCCCGCGATCTGGGTGCGCAGCGCCGACTCGCGACGGTCCATTTCGGCGAGAAACAGTTCGATCCGCGAGCGTACGTTGGGCGGGGGGCCGGCAGTACGGACGGCGAGGAACTCGCGCCGCGCGCTGGCGTGATCGCCGAGCAGGAAATATGCGCGGGCCAGCTCGACGCGCGCGCGGTGCTGATCCGGCCTCACCAGCAGAATGCGTTCGAGCGCGAACGCCGCATGTTGCGGATGGCCGGTCTCGAGCGCCGCCAGTGCATAAAGAAAATCGAAGTCCGGCTCTCCCGCGTGGTCCGGCGCAAGGCGCTCCGCCGCAGCCCAGGCGGCCGGGTAATCCCGCCGCTGCAACTCCTTCTCCAACGCGGACCAGGGTGATGCCGCCCCGACGCCAGCGGACAGCGCGATCAGCATGCAGCACCACCAGATCCTTGCGATCACGCAATACGGTGCGGGTCTCACGCATCCCCCGGGCAGTCGTCAAGGTCATGGAATGGCGTCAATGCCTTGGCATCGACGCCGTCGGATCGTCGGATCTGCAAGACCTATGCCTTCCGAAGCGAGGCTGATGGGGAAGCCGGCACGAACGGCCGCGGTGTACATGAACACCGAGGGCGCTCCGTATCCGCAGGCAAAAAAAAACCGGTGGACGGGGGGATGTCCACCGGAGGAAAGGGAGTCCGGGGAGAACCGGCGCTCCCTGCCGGAGAAAATGAACAAGCGGGTTCAACTATCCGGGTTTTCACGCGTCAGTCCGTGTACTGGCGCACAAAAAAGCCCCTATCGGGACAACACCTACAAACCGGCCTCTTTGGCGCGTCGCCACCAGGCATCCAGGGCCTCGGCATCGAGCCGCGCAGCATCCGTCCCGCCGTGCGCTTCGACGAACCGCACACGCCGTTCGAAGCGCCCGTTGGCCTCGCGCAGGGCACGCTCCGGATCGACGTCCAGATGCCGCGCGAGATTCACGCAGGTGAACAGGAGGTCGCCGATCTCGGCCCGGACGGCATCCGCGTTGCCGGCGGCGCGTGCCGCCCGGAGTTCGGCGACCTCTTCCTCCAGCTTCGCGACGACGCCGTCGGCGTCTTCCCAGTCCAGGCCGATGCGGGCCGCACGCCGCTGCAGCTTGGCCGCCCGGCTCAATGCCGGCAGCGCCAGGGGAACACCGTCCAGCGCGCCATGCCTGCCGCGGGCGGCGCGTTCGCCGCGCTTGTGGGTTTCCCAGGCGACCGTCTGCGCCTCGGCGTCGCCCATCTCCACGTCGCCGAAGACGTGCGGATGGCGGCGCTCGAGCTTGTCGCCGATGGCGGCCGCCACATCGCCGAAGCCGAACCAGCCCCGCTCTTCCGCCAGGCGCGCATGGAACACCGTCTGGAACAGCAGATCGCCCAATTCGTCGCGGAGATCCTCGGGGCTGCCGTGCTCGATGGCGTCGACCACTTCGTACGCCTCTTCGAGCGTATACGGCGCGATACTGCGGAAGTCCTGCGCCTGATCCCAGGGGCAACCGCCGTAGGGATCGCGCAGGCGGCGCATGATGGTCAACAATCGGGTGACGGCCGGCGCGGCCGCGGAATAGTCGTCGCTCATCGTCCGTATCCCTCTCCATCGGGGGTACGGAGTATGCCATAGCAGCAGACCGCGCACCGGGGCGCGGCATCATGGAGCGGCAATGGCCCGGACGCCCAGACGCATGTGCGGAAAATCCAGCCGCAGAACGGTACGACGCAGGAATTCCGCCGAGAGCAGCCCGCCGATGCGGAATCCGTAGCCGTGTTCCAGACCGAAACTCTCACTGATCACGCCGCGCGCCCGCGGCTTGCAGAAACCGCCGAGGCCCAGGGCTGGAACCTGCGTCGCGGTCAGCGTCAGACCGCCGCCACCACCATAGCCCTGTACCGGCGTGCCTTCCGCATCCAGGCCGACGGCGGCCGCGGTCGATCGGGGCAGCAGGCAGTCGAAGCCCATCATGCCGGTGTCGATGAACCACAGGTTCGGTTGGTGATGGATATCGCCCCATGCGAGCAGCTGGCGGCCCGTACCGAACCAGCAGGGCGTCTCCGCGCCGACAGCCCCGGCCTGGCGGGACAGCCGCAGCTCGCCCGCCGCCATATCCACTTCGACGGTGAAATACCGCAGCACGCCGAGACCGAGCACGCCATCCACGCCGTGGGGATCGAAGAAGCCCGCGAGCGCGGCATCCAGCGCCATGACCTGCACGGGCAGGTCGGCGATCTCCACAGCGCCGATCTGCAGACCGTCGAGCCGGCAGTATTCGATGCAGGCGGCCCGACCGCCGGCGAAGCTCGCCTCGTCGGTCCAGCCGCGCGGCACACGGGCACGGCGCGCCAGCCTGTGATCCAGCACGGTATCCCAGGCGCCGGTGTCGAGCAGAAACAGCGCATCCTCCAGGCCGTTGATGCGCACTGGCACCAGCGGCAACGGGTCGTGCGCCAGGAAGGCTATGCGGGTGGCCGCCGGTCCTTCGGACAGCCGATACGGTTCGGCGTCCCCGAATGACTCGAGGTGACGGGCGATGGAACCGCTCCCCAATCGGGCATAGTGCCGCGCCGCGTCGGCAAAATACCCCGCCCTGTAGCAGGCCTCGGCCAGCATCGGCGTCACGGCGCCGGCGGATGCGCAGCGTCCCAGCCACGCGATGGCCTCGTCGATACGATTCTCCAGCAGCCGCAACTGGCCCATGCGCAGCAGCACCCGCGCATCGGCGGGCGCCTGCTCCGCCAGCGCCCGGAAACGTGCCGAGGCCTCGATGAAGCGCCCCGCCCGGAAGCTGGCCTCGGCGCCGCGCAGCCCGTCGGATTCCGGTGCAACCCCGAATGCCGTGCCCATAAGCTTTGTCCTGCGACCGCCACTGCGTCAACAGACAAGCAAAATACCGGCCACCCTGCCGGGGACGGCCCGCACGGGTTGCCGCAGCGCACTAGCGCCCGGCGGCGGCCTCGCGGTGGTAGGAGGCCACGCGCTCGACCTCGTGCTTCGAGCCGAGGACCACCGGCACGCGCTGATGCAGATCGGTCGGTCGCAGGTCCATGATGCGCTCGGTGCCGGTGCTGCTGACGCCGCCGGCCTGCTCGACGATGAAGCTCATCGGGTTGGCCTCGTACATCAGGCGCAGCTTGCCGCTCTGACCCTTGGCCTTGAGCTTGCTGTCCATCGGGTACATGAAAATGCCGCCGCGGGTCAGGATACGGTGCACCTCAGCGACCATCGAGGCCACCCAGCGCATGTTGAAATCCTTCTTGCGCGGGCCTTCCCTGCCGGCGATGCACTCATCGACGTAGCGCTTGATCGGCGCCTCCCAGAAGCGCTGGTTGGACATGTTGATGGCGAACTCCTGGGTGTCCTCCGGGATCTTCATATCGGCGTGGGTCAGGATGAACTCGCCGATCGAGCGGTCCAGCGTGAAGCCGTTGACGCCATGTCCGGAAGTCATTACCAGCATGGTGGTCGGCCCGTAGATGGCATAGCCGGCGCACACCTGCCTGGTGCCGGGCTGCAGGAAATCCTCGACCTTCGGTTCCTTCACGCCCTCCGGACAGCGCAGGATCGAAAAGATCGTGCCCACCGACACGTTCACGTCGATGTTCGACGAGCCGTCCAGCGGATCGAACAGGATGAGGTACTTGCCCTTCGGGTACATGCTCGGGATGGGCAGCGGATCGTCCATCTCCTCGGAGGCCATGCCGGCGAGGTGGCCGGTCCATTCCAGCGAGTTGATCATCACGTCGTTGGAGATGATGTCGAGCTTCTTCTGCGTCTCGCCCTGCACGTTCTCGGTCTCAGCGGAACCGAGGATGCCGATCAGGCCGCCGCGGTTCACCGCGCAGGCGATCTTCTTGCAGGCGGTCAGCACGTCGTTGAGCAGCGAGGTGAAGTCGCCGGTCGCACCCGGGATGCGGCGCTGCTCCTCGATGATGAACTGAGTTAAGGTGGTACCGTGATCCATGGTCGAATCCTCGATGTCAGCCGGTGGAGGGGCGTCCACCGGAGTGGGACGCGCTAAGATTCAAAGGGTTGCGGAGTTTATCAGAATATTCTTATTCAGCAAGCGCCAACCCGGAGAGGGTTCACAACCACATGATTTCAGAACTCTTTACGGCAGACGTCATGTGGCTGGGCCTGGCCTGGGCGGCGTATCTGGCCCTCCATTCGCTGCTGGCCGCGACGGCTGTCAAGGCGCACGCCGCCGCCCGCTGGCCGGCACTCGGACAACGCTACCGGCTGGCCTACAACCTGCTCGCGACGGCCCTGATCCTGCCGCTGCTCGCCGCCACCGAATGGCTGGACGCCCGGCCGCTGTGGTCATGGGACGGGATCTGGGCCTGGGTATCCAATGGCCTCGGGGCACTGGCACTGGCCGGCATCGTCTGGAGCAGCCGGGCCTACGATCTGAGGGAGTTCCTGGGGCTGGGTCCGCGGCGGCCATTGCAGGTGCTGGGGCTTTCGGCGGCCCACCGGTTCGTGCGCCACCCCTGGTACTTCCTGGGGCTGGTATGGCTGTGGACGCGCGACATGGACGGTGCGCGCCTGATGGCGGCCGCCGTCATCACCGTCTATGTCGCGATCGGCTCGTATCTGGAAGACCGGAAACTCGAGCAGACGCACGGCGCGGCCTACCGGCGCTATCGTCGGCAGGTCCCCGGGCTGCTGCCCCGTCCGTGGCGATACCTGTCCCGCAGCGAGTATGAACGCCTGCGTGGACGCGGGCCGGGCTAGCGCCTGGCGGGCTGCGGCAGGTTGCCGTCGAGCGCGGCGATCACCTGGTCTTCGAGCTGGATGCGGTCAGCGAGCATCTCGCCCAGCTCGGACAGGTCACCGGCCAGGGCCGGCAACCGCGAATCCAGCGGAGCGACATCGTAGCGGTCGTTGAAATCCAGGATGGCATCGGTGCTCGCCGCGATCTGCGGATAGATGTGCTGGGCGAGCGCGACCACCGCCTGGCGGCGTTCCTTGTTCTCGACGATGTAGCGGTAGAGCTGGAAATGCGCGCTGGCGGCATAGTCCACCAACGCCTGGCAGAAGCGCCGCAGCATCTCCTCCGTCTGTTCGCCCGGCCGATAGGGCCGGTTGTTCGCCAGGTCGGAATACAGGGCAAGTGTTTCGTTGCGCGAATTGACCAAGGTTGCGACACGCTCTTTGGAGCGGGCGCGACGATCGGTTCCGGCAGGTTGGTCGAGTGCCATGGGCCGTGTCTCCCCACATGTTTCCCGTTTGTTATATGTCTGTGCGCGCCTCCGAGTATACGGTTCGTGCCGTAAACTTGTCGTGCGTCACATTTTCAGTGCATCGCCGACTCCAAGGATACGCATCAATTGCATGATGTAAATAGATTTTTACACAGGTGGCCCGGTTATTGCTGGCGTTGATCAAAAAATGACCAACAACAGCCGGCTGGAGGGATCTGCCATGCTACCGACCACCATTCAACGGTTTCTGAACAATCGAGGGGCCGCCTTCGAACAGATTCGGCACCCGGCCACACAGACCCTGGCGCAGACGGCCAGGATGTGCGGCGTGCCGGCCTCGCGGATCGCCCGCGCGCTGGTACTGATCGACGCCAAAGGTCCGCTGCTGGCGGTACTGCCCAATGACCATCTTCTGGATTTCCGGTCGCTGTGCGACTGGCTCGACCGCGACCTCGAGCCGGCGCCGGCCGACCGCCTGACCACCCTGTTCGACGACTGCGAATCGCGGTGCTGCCCGCCCCTGGGCGCGGCCTATGGCCTCGACACGGTGGTCGACGAGACCTTGTTCGAGGGCGACACCGTCTACGTGGAACCGGGCAGCCATTCGACACTCCTGAAATTTTCCGTCGGCGAATTCCGGCGCCTGCTCGCGGACGCCCGCCGCGGCCGATTTTCCCGCCCGCTCTCCACGCTGGCGGGACAGGACGCGGCACGGATACTGAATACCACCCTCGAGCAGTTCACGCCCGCCAGGATCAAATGGCGGGTCGAGGAGTTCCATGATCTGCCGGCCCTGCCGGGCGCGGCCCTGCGGATACTCGACATCGCCCGCGATCCACGCGCCGATGCGCAGGACCTCGCCCGCGTCATCGGACAGGACGCCCCTTTGGCGGCGCGCATCCTGCGCTACGCGAATTCACCGCTGTACGGCTGTCCCGGCAAGATCAAGGATCTGAAAGGGGCGATCGCACGCGTGCTGGGATTCGATTTCGTGCTCAATCTCGCACTCGGCATCACCATCGGCAAATCGCTGCACATCGCGGCCGACGGCCCGTTGGGTCTGGACGCCTTCTGGCGGCACTCGGTCTATGCCGCGTCCCTGGTGGAGCGCCTGGCGACGTTGATGCCGGCCGACATACGCCCGAACCGCGGCACGGCCTATCTGGCCGGCCTTCTGCACAACATGGGCATCCTGCTGCTCGGCCACGCCTTCCAGACCGAGTTCTTCCTGCTCAACCGTTACCTGTCGGCCAACCCCGACGTTCCGCTGGAAACGGTGGAGAAATATGTCCTGGGCGTCGGCCACGACCAGATCGGCGCCTGGCTGCTGGCCGCCTGGGGGTTGCCGGAGGAACTGGTCACGGCCGCCCGCCGCCACCACGATGAAGCCTACTGGGGAGATCACGCGATCTATTCGCAGCTGGTGCTGATCGCCAACCGCCTGCTTGCCCGCTATGGCATCGGCACCGGCAATACCACGGATCTGCCGGGCTTCGCCCTGGAAATGCTGGGCCTGGACACCCGGGAGGCAACCGCGGCGGCGGAAGCACTGTGGGCGGGCAGCACCGAACTCGACGACCTCGCCCGGATGGTGGCCTGAGCAAAAAAACCGCGCGGCCGGTACCGGCGAATAGCCGCTCCGAGCCACTGGAATTTATCCCTTACGGGATATACCCGTAGCAACAATACGCCATTTAATTCTTTTTAAAACATGTAATTGCAATGAACTTCCCTGTGCTGCGTAGCGGATATCCCCGGATTTGCCTCGCAAACAAACTTGACTGTTTTGGTCAACAATAGCTAGAATTTCTGACCATAGCAGTCAGGTTTTCCACCCCCGACTGCCCCAAATCCCGGAAGCCATTTGCCAAGCGAGGTCAGCCATGAAACTTTCGACCAAAGGACGTTATGCAATCACCGCCATGATGGAACTCGCCCTGCGTCACAAGCAGGGACCTGTGACCCTCGCCGACATTTCCGTCGAGCAGTCCATCTCGGTATCTTATCTCGAGCAGTTGTTCGCATTGTTGCGCAAGCATGGCCTGGTCACCGGCCTGCGCGGCCCGGGTGGCGGTTACTGCCTGCGCCGCCCCGCCAGCGAGATCAGCATCACCGACATCCTGCGGGCGGTCGACGAAAGCGTGGAAGCCGCTGCCCAGACCGAGCCTGCGACGGTGTCCGAGACCCGCGGCCCGAGCCTGGTGCTGTGGGATCAGCTGAGCCACCAGATCTACGATTACCTGGACAGCATCAGTCTCGCCCAGGCGGTCACGCAGAAGGAAGCGGTGGTCGGCGCCCCCGGCGACAAGGCTGCCGGCGGTTCCGCTCAGCGCATCGCCGCCGCCTGATATCCGGACGCACGGCCGGGCATCGAAACGCCGGGGCTCCGCCCCGGCTTTTTTGTGTGGCGGACGCCGGCTGGTGCCCGGCGAACGCTGATAGAATGCCACCATGCTCTCCGACCGCGGACTTCTGGTACACGCCACGCGCGACGCCGACGGGTTGATCGAAGTGATCGACGACGCCGACACACGCTCGCTGTACTTCGGAACGCGCGCCCGGCAGAGCAGCATGCGGCTGGCCGATCCGCTGGCGCTGCCGCTCGCCTACACGCGCAACATGCTTGCGGCCCTGTTGTTCAAGCCGCAGCCACGCCGCATCCTGCTCATCGGGTTGGGCGGCGGCTCGCTGGCGCGCTTTCTCCATGGGCACTTGCCCGAGTCGCGCATCGACTGCGTCGAATCCAGGCCCGCCGTCGTCGATCTCGCCCACCGCTTTTTCCAACTGCCGAGCCACGACCGCCTCGGCATCCACATCGGGGATGGTGCGGATTTTCTGGACACCTGTCCCGCCATGCACTTCGACCTGATCCTGATCGACGCCTTCGACGGCGACGGCATCAACCCGGGGGTGTGTTCGCCGGCCTTCTTCGCGGCCAGCCGCCGCGCCCTGGCACCCGGCGGCGTGGTCTCCACGAACCTCTGGGCATCGCCGGACGCCGCACTGAAGACGGTCCTGGCAAACATGGCGACCGGCTTCGACGGCCAGCTCCTGCGGCTGCCGGTGGAGGAACGCGCCAACATCATCACCCTGGCGCTGGACCGGAGCTACACCCGCCGGGAACTGCAGGCGCTGCGGCCGCGCGCGCAGGATCTGGAGAACCACTTCCGGCTCGACCTGCCCAAGCAGCTGCGCACCCTCGTGCACCACAACAGCGGGCTGATGCGGCGTTTCCTGGATCTGCGCACTGCCTGAGCGGCAGAACCCGAAGCCCCACCAAGGACGTGACCGCTGTATTTTCCGGCGCGGCCTCCGTACACTGCCCCACCTTTGCGGACACGGTGCAGCAGCATGTCTCCCGCCGATCTGACGGTATTCATCCTGATCGCCGCGCTGGGCAGCTTTGTCCAGGCGCTCAGTGGTTTCGCCCTGGGTTTGATCATGCTGGGCAGCGTAACCCTGCTGCAGCTCGCGCCCATCCCGTTCACGGCGGCCGTCATCAGCATCGTCTCGCTGGTCAATGGCGGCTGGGTACTGGCACGCCACCCGCGCGACGTCCACTGGCCGAGCGTGGTCTGGATCACGGCCGCGCTGGTGCCGGCGGTGGCGCTGGGGCTGGCCTGGCTCGCGCATCTCGACGCCAGCACACCCGTGCTGCTGCGCCGGCTCGCCGGTGCGGTGATCCTCGGCGCCGGCGTGGTGCTGATGCTGCGCCCGCACCCGCGTCCCCGCCCGGCCGGCCGCATCGCCAACGTGGTCAGCGGCGCCCTGGGCGGACTGCTCGGCGGCCTGTTCAGCACCGCCGGGCCGCCCGTCGTCTTCCATCTCTACCGGCAGCCCTGGACCTCCGTCCGCATCCGCTCCACGCTGCTGACGGTATTCGTGTTGAGCACACTGGCACGCATCACCCTGCAGTCGGTCCGTGGCGAACTCCGGTTCACGATGGTGGAAACGGCACTGTACTGCGTCCTGCCGGTGGTGCTCGCCGCACAGTGGGGCGCACGCCTCGCACCGCGCATCGGCCCGCTGCCCATGCGCCGCTTCGCCTTCGCCCTGCTCGCGCTGACCGGCGCGGGCCTGTTGCTGCCGACGACCCCGCGCGACGATTCGGTTACACTGGCCACGGCCATTCCCGCGGATATCACTCATGCCAGGCGAGCTTCTGCAACTCTACCCTCCGTCGAGCGGTCACCTGCAGTTGCGGGGACTGTACCTCCACCATCCGCTGCATCGCCTCCATGAGACGGGCGCGCCGCTGGTCTACAGCAATTTCGTCAGCAGCCTGGATGGCCGCATCGCCCTGCCCAGTCCCGGCCGCGAGTCCCATGGTGTCCCGCCGGCCATCGGCAATGCACGCGACTGGCGGCTCTACCAGGAGCTCGGTGCGCAGGCCGACCTGCTGATCACCAGCGCGCGCTATTTCCGCCAACTGGCGCAGGGCGAGGCCCAGGATCTGCTGCCGGTGGGACCGCCGGACCGGTTCGGCGACCTGCACGAGTGGCGGCACACCAACGGTCTCAGCGCACAGCCCGACATCGCGATCTTCAGCGCCAGCCTGGAAATCCCGCCGGCGGCGATCGCCACCTACGCCGGGCGACGGCTGCACGTCATGACCGGCGCCGGCGCCGATCCGGAACGTGTCGCGGAATTGAGCGATGCGGGCGTCGAGATCCATCAGGTGGGGCTCGGCAGCGCGGCCGACGGCGGGCCTGCCATCGATGCCCTGCAGGCCGCGGGCTACCGGCGCATCTACGCGGTCGCCGGGCCCTCGGTATTCCACACGCTGCTCCGCGCCGGTGTGGTCGACCGGCTGTATCTCACCTTCGCCCACCGCCTGCTCGGCGGCGAGGACTTCGACACCATCACCTGGGGTTCCGAGCTGGTGCCGGCGCCGAAGCTCCGCCTGCGCTCGCTGTTCTACGATGCCCATGCGCCCGCGGACGCCGGCCAGCTGCTGAGCTGCTACGATCTGGCAGGCTCCTAACCCATAGCGTTGCGCATGCCAGGCAGATCGTGTCCGGATTCAGCCAAGGCCGCTTTCATACGCGCGCTGTGCCAACAACGCGGCGCGCACTTTCGCCAGCGGCACGACGGCGCCGCGATCGATGCCTTCGCAGCGGGCCGCCTCGGCGCGCCATGCGCCGCGGCTGCGCAGCACTTCGGGCCAGAACGGGTAGGTGCGACACTGGGTGGGACGCGCCGCATAGACACGGCAGCGTCCGTCGGCGCCGAGAAAACTGCAGCGCCCGTCGGCACGCAGGGCGACGGTCAACTCGCCGCTGTCCAGGCGCCGGAGATAGCGTCGCGTGAACCAGGCGCGGCTCAGTCCCAGCAGCGCGCGTATCGCATCCGCCTCGTCATGCTTGAGGAAGACATGATAATCCCCGCCGCCGCTGCAGCAGCGGCCGCACTCCGTGCACTGGAAACGCAGCGGTTCGGTTTCGAAAAACATCTATGATCCTTGTGCGCGGCGAAGACGGAATCCACGGTTGGAACCTGTCTCGCCCCCTGTGTATGTTAACAGCCTTTTCCCGGAGAACCGCCGTGAGCGCACGCCGATCCATCTACCACGGTGCCCTTGTCGATCTCGGCATGGAGTCCGTCACCCTGCCGGATGGCCGCGACATCGAGCTGGAGATCGTGCGGCATCCGGGCGGTGCGGCCATCTGCGCGCTCGATGCACGCGGCGCCGTCTGCCTGCTGCGGCAGTACCGGCATGCGGCGGGCGGCTGGCTGTGGGAACTGCCGGCCGGCAAGCTCGAGCCGGGCGAACCGGCCCTGCTGACGGCGCAGCGCGAACTCGCCGAAGAAGCCGGTGTCGTGGCGGGCGACTGGCAGCCGCTGGCGCGATTCTTCACCACGCCGGGATTCTGCGACGAGGTCATCCACCTGTTTCTCGCCCGCGACCTGGGCACCGTCCCGGCCCGGCACGAAGCGCACGAGTGCATCGAAATCCATTGGCGGCCGCTCGGCGAGGCCCTCGCCATGGCCGATCGCGGCGAAATCCACGATGCGAAGACGCTGCTGGGCCTGTTCCACGCGGCGCGCCTGCCCCGTTAGCCCGAATGGTACCGGCTTAAGCCGATGCCTTGAAAAAATGGCCACGAAACCCACGAAATCCACGAAATCCACGAAAGTGGAATAGGTGGGTTCACAAGAATACATTTCGTGGATTTCGTGGGTTTCGTGGCCATGATTCGTTGTTGCCCACGCCTTCCCTTCAGCCCGGATCGCCCAGCAGATCCGCGTTGCCGCCGATCGCCGCCGTGTTGATGCTGACCGTGCGTTCGGTCGCGAAGCGGTGCAGGTAGAAGGGACCGCCGGCCTTCGGCCCCGTGCCGCTCAGGCCTTCGCCGCCGAAGGGCTGCACACCGACGACGGCGCCGATCATGTTGCGGTTGACGTAGACGTTGCCGACGCGCGCGCGTTCGCACACCCGCTCCCAGGTCGCCGCGATGCGGCTGTGCACGCCCAGCGTCAGGCCATAGCCACTGGCGTTCACCGCATCGATCACCCGATCCAGGCCGCCGGCCGGGTAGCGGATCACGTGCAGGACAGGGCCGAAGACCTCGTGTTCCAACTGCTGCAGGCGTTCGATCTCGAACACGTGGGGCGCAAAGAAACAGCCCTCGTTGCCGTCGTCGGGCAGCGTGAGACGCTTGATGAGGCGCGCTTCCTCGTGCATGCGCGCGGTGTGTGCGACCAGGTCGCCGCAGGCCACTTCGTCGATCAGGGGGCCGATGTCGGTCGACAGCTGCAGGGGGTCGCCGATACGCAGTTCGTCCATGGCGCCTGTCAGCCGCTCGAGCACCCGTTCGGCGATCTCTTCCTGCAGGAACAGCACGCGCAGCGCCGAACAGCGCTGGCCGGCGCTGTTGAAGGCCGACGCGATGACATCGGCGACGACCTGTTCCACCAACGCGCTGCTGTCGACGATCATGGCGTTCTGCCCGCCGGTCTCGGCGATCAGCGGCACGATCGGCCCGCGCCGCTCGGCCAGGCGCTGCTGCAGTGCCCAGGCGGTCTCGGTCGAGCCGGTGCAGGCGACGCCGGCGACGCGCACGTCGCCGAGCAGCCACCGGCCGATATCCGCACCGCTCCCCGGCAGAAACTGCAGCACCCCGGGGGGTACGCCCGCCTCGTGCAGCAGACGCACGGTCTCGAAGGCGACCAGCGGCGTCTGGCGCGCGGGCTTGGCCAGCACCGTGTTACCGGCCGCCAGCGCCGCGACCACCTGGCCGGTGAAGATGGCGAGCGGAAAGTTCCAGGGACTGATGCACAGGAACACGCCGCGTCCGTGCAGGCCGAGGCGGTTGTCCTCGCCGGCCGGCCCGGGAAGGCGGTGCGGCTCTGCGAAATCCATGCGCGCCTGCCGGGCGTAATAGCGGCAGTAATCCACGGCCTCGCGCACTTCGCTGAAGGCGTCGGGGATGCAGCGGCCGCCCTCGCGGACACACAGCGCCGCGAATTCGGGCGCGCGTTCCTCCAGCAGATCCGCGGCGCGCTCCAGCAGGGTGGCACGTCCGCCGGCCGGCGTGGCGTCCCAGGCCGGTGCCTGCGCCGCCGCGCGTTCCAGCGCCCGCGCCACGGTGTCGGCGTCGGCATGGACGACGGAGCCGATGTGCTGATTGCGGTCGGCCGGACTGAAGCAGACCGACGGCCGGTCCACGGCCACCGGCACGCCGTCGATCAGCGGCGCGGCGGCGATGGAACGCGTCGCAGCCCGTTCCAGGCGCTGCTGCAGTTCGGGCCAGCCGCGGCGGTCACTCAGGTCCACACCCCGCGCGTTGCGGCGTTCCGTGCCGTACAGTGCGGCCGGCGACGGGATCTTCGGATGGGGCGTGCAGTCGACGGCCTCCAGGGCCGCAACCGGATCACGCACCAGCACATCCAGCGGCACGTCGGGCCGTGCGAGCCGGTTGACGAACGACGTGTTGGCGCCGTTCTCCAGCAGCCGCCGCACCAGATAGGGCAGCAGCCGGTCGTGTGGACCGACCGGCGCATAGACGCGGCAGACGACGGGCCGGTCCAACCCGGCATTGACGGCCGCGTAGATGTCCCCGCCCATGCCGTGCAGGCGCTGGAACTCGAAGTCGCGCCGCCGTCCGGCGCTGTGCAGCAGATAGGCGATCGTGTAGGCGTTGTGGGTCGCGAACTGGGGATAGACGCTGTCGCGCGCCGCCAGCAGGTCGCGGGCACAGGCGAGATAGCAGACGTCGGTGGCGGCCTTGCGCGTATAGACGGGATAGCCGTCGAGCCCACGTTCCTGGGCGCGCTTGATCTCGCTGTCCCAGTAGGCGCCTTTCACCAGCCGGACGGGGATGCGCCGTTCCTGCTGCCGCGCGAGTTCGATCAGCCAGGCGATCACGGCGCGGGCGCGCTTCTGATAGGCCTGCACCGCCAACCCCAATGCCGGCCAGTCGCCCAGGTCGGGCGCGCGGTAGACCTGCTCGAACAGATCCAGCAGCAGATCCAGCCGGTCCGCCTCTTCGGCGTCCAGCGTCAGACCGATGCCGGCGCGGCGCGCCGCCTGCGCCAGTTCCAGCAGGCGCGGGCCGAGCTCGGCGCGCACGCGTGCGGCCTGGGCGAATTCGTAGCGCGGATGCAGGGCGGACAGCTTGACCGATATGCCCGGCGCGCTCAGCGGTGCATCGGCATCGCCCTGAGGCGCGAGCGCGGTGATGGCCGCGTGGTAGGCCTCGAGATAGGCCTGGGCATCCACCGCCGTCTGCGCCGCCTCGCCCAGGCAGTCGAATGAATAGCGCGTGAGCGCGTCGGGGCGCGCGCGCCCCAACGCCGTCGGCAGGTCGATGCCGAGCACGAACTCGTCGGCCAGCAACCGCATGGCCCGCCCGAGCGCCACGCGCAGGGCGCTCTCGCCGAGCCGGCCGGCGAGCCGGCGCAGCAGATCGGGGGGCGGCTCGCCCGACGCCCCGGCCCCGCCGAGCACCCGTCCGCCGATGACCAGTCCCCAGGTGGACGCATTCACCAGCAGCGACTCGCTGTGTCCCAGATGCCGGTCCCACTGCCCCCGGGCAAGGGTATCGCGGATCAACCGTTCGGCGGTCGCTTCGTCGGGGATGCGCAGCAGTGCCTCCGCCAGACACATCAGCAGCACACCCTCCTGCGTGGACAGGTCGTACTCCTGCAGCAGCGCGTCGATGCCGCCCGCCGGCCGCCGGGCCCGCACGCACCGCACCAGCTCCACCGCATGAGACTGCACTGCAGCACCGGCATCGGCGTCCAGTCGCGCCACCGCCAGCAGCGGCCGCACGCTCGCCGCCTCGTCGCTGCGGTACTGGCGCTCGATGGCGGTCCGCAAGGCATCGTTCATGGATCCCTCCGCTGTTCTGGAACCTGTCTCGAAACACAACCCGGTCCCCCGTGCGGCATTGTCGGGCTGCGCCGGTACGCGCTAATCCCGTACAAACTCGGTGCCTCGCAACCCCTGCACCATGCCTGGACAACCGATCGGCAATGTCGCGTCAGGTTCTAACCGATACGGGCTAACTGCTACACTGTCGCGACCATCTTAGCCGGGTGTCCTGCCATGCGATATGCCTTTCTGGTCTGCCTTGCGCTCGTCTCGGCAGCGCTTCCGGTCCAGGCGCGCGAGGTCGCCGGGGTGACGGTACCCGAGGAGGTCCGTCTGCATGCGGACGGTACGGCGCTCACACTGAACGGGGCGGGCATCCGACACCGATTCTTCGTCAACGTGTACGTCGGTGCGCTGTATCTGCCACAACGCGCGGACACCCTCGCGGCGATCGAGGCCATGCCCGGCGGCAGGCGCATGGCCATGCACTTCGTGCATTCCGAAGTCGGCGCCAACAAGCTCGTGCAGGCCTGGGCGGAAGGCTTCGAACGGAATTCCACGGCCGAGGAATTCCGTGCGCTGCGTCCCCGCATCGCCAACTTCAACGGCCTCTTCCCGACACTGCGCAAGGGCGACCGGGTGGACGTGGATTTCCCGGCGACCGGCGGCGTGGAAGTCTGGATCAACGGCACGCTGCGCGGCCGCGTGCGGGGGGAGGATTTCGCCCGTGCCCTGTTGCGGGTGTGGCTGGGCGAGCACCCCGCCGACGACGGTCTCAAGAACGGCCTGCTGGGGCGGCGGTGAGCGCGGGACCGGGCGATCTGCGCAGCGGCGTGATCCTCGATCTGGACACGCTGCATCCCGACGACCTGGATCTGTCGGACCTGTATTCGACCCTGACGGATTGGACCACACACGCGCGCACCGCGCCGGCGGAGATGCCCGCCCGCCTGCAGGGCGCGCAGGTGGCGATCACCAATAAGGCGGTCATCGATGCGCAGGCGCTGGCGCAGGCCGCATCGCTGCGCCTGGTCTGCATCGCCGCCACCGGCACCAACAACGTCGATCTCGCGGCGGCCGCGGCGCACGGCATCGCCGTGGCCAACGTCACGGGCTACGGGACGCCGTCCGTGGTCGAGCACAGCTTCGCGCTGATCCTGGCGCTCAGGCGCCGCCTGGCCGAACACCAGCGGGCCGCCATGGAACGCTGGGGGCAGCAGCCGGATTTCTGCGTACTCGACCACCCCACCTCCGAGCTGGCGGGCAAGATCCTGGGCATCGTCGGTTATGGAGAGCTGGGCCGCGCGACGGCGACCGTCGGCCGCGCCTTCGGCATGGAGGTGGTCATCGCCGAGCGCCCGGGCGGCGACGACCGCGCCGGGCGGCTGCCGCTGGGCGAGCTGCTGCGCACGGCGGATGTCGTCAGCCTGCACTGTCCGCTCACGCCAGCGACGCGCAACCTCATCGGTGCCACCGAACTGGCGTTGATGAAACCCGACGCGCTGCTGATCAACACCGCGCGCGGCGGCATCGTCGACGAGGCCGCCCTGCTCGCCGCCCTGCAGGCCGGCCGTCTCGGTGGTGCGGGCCTGGACGTGCTGGTCGAGGAACCGCCCCGCCACGGCAATCCGCTGCTGGAGGCGGATCTGCCCAACCTCATCGTGACCCCGCACATCGCCTGGGCGAGCCGCGAGGCACGGCAGCGCCTGGTCGATGCCGTCGCGGCCAACATCCGCGCCTTCCGCGCGGGCGAGCAGCGCAACCGCGTCTGCTGAGCATCAGTTCTGCGGCGGGAGTTCCACACGCTGCCAGGTGCTCTCGTTACGGCATACCTCGTGCTTCGCCCAGCGGGCGAAATCGATGCGGCTGGAAGTCCCGGTCCGGCGGCGGCCGGCGCCGGCGATGACGCGGTAGTCGATCAGCGTCTCCGACTCCTCCCCGGCGCTCTCCGCAGTGATCTGCCGCACCGACCACTCGGCGCCGTACTTGCCGTTCGAATAGCAGTGCCCGACGCGCAGCGCCTCGACCGGCACATGCGCGCTCTGCGCGTGATGCTCCGCCAGGCGGTACATGCTGGAGAGGTCGTCGCCGGACACGTCGACGTACGTGCCGACCTGGCGCAGGGCGAAGTCGAGATCCTTGGTGGACAGCACCGGCGACGCCGGCTCCGCGGCACGCGCGGGGCTCAGCATGCGATGCAGGTGGGCCGGATAACGGCGCCAGGAGAAGATGAAGTTCACCACGATGGCTGCCGCCAGGATGACCAGCACGTTGAGCCCGACCGGCAGCAGCAGATACTCATAACCGAGCGAGTGGATCTCCGTACCGCCGATCACCGCCACCAGCGCGCTCGCGCCGCCGGGCGGATGGACACAGCCGAGGAAATACATCGCCACGATCGCGGCCCCGACGGCCGCCGCGCCCGCCAGCTGGATGTCCGGGATCCACTGGGCACAGGCGACGCCGATGGCGGCGGAGATCAGGTGGCCGCCGATCAGGTTCCAGGGCTGGGACAGCTTGCCGTGCGGGGCGGCGAACAGCAGTACCGCAGAGGCCCCCATGGAGGCGACGACGTAGGGCACGCTGCTGCGGCCGAGCACCGCGTCACTGGCCAGGAAAACCGCGAACACCCCCAAGAAGCCGCCGACCCCCGATATGATTTTTTCGCCATAGCCGGTGGTATCCGGCTCGATGCCAAGATAGTCGAACCAAGTCTGAAACATAGTGAATGGGTATGTGAGTCAATGTAAGCGGGGTGCGTCGGCTCCGCGACCGGAGGTGTGGCGACGCATGGGGTTGTGAACGACCTCAAAGCTGATCGGGGTCCGGCCGGGCCGGACCCATGGACGACACCGGGCGCGTATCATAACGCACCGATCCCGCCCATACACCCCAGTGCCGATCGGCAACCCCGTCCACCGCGGGGAATCCTCCAGGCCGGAACGGCCCTGCCCAAGCCGGGGCGGGGTCGATATACTGGCCCCGCATCATCACAGCGCAGCGGTGGATCAGCATGGCCTGGAACTGGGGAATCGGCATCATCACCTTCGCCTTCGGCTTGGGCATCGGCTTCGCGGCGGCCTATGCGCTGATCCCGCGCGGCCGGCGCATCCGCGAGCTCGAGCAGGAACTGGCCGCGGCCCGCGCCGCGCTCGAGGACTATCGTGGCCAGGTGAGCCGGCATTTCCGGAAGACCGCCGAACTCTTCGAGGACATGACGGACCGCTACCGCGCGGTCTACCGGCACATGGCGCAGAGCGCCCAGACGCTGTGCGAGGAACAGCCGCCGGCACTGCAGCTGGAAATCATCGACCGCGGCCGCCTGACGACCGGCGCGGCGGCCACCGCGTCCCGTCCCGCGCCGGACACGCCCGCGGGCGATGCCGCCGATGCGGAGGTCGGCCCACACGCCGACATGCCGCCGGCGGATGCGGTACCGGCCCGGGCGCGGGATAACGATGACGATTATCTGGGCGATGCCCCGCAGGTGCCGGCATTGGACGACGGCGAGCGCGGCGCGGCACGTCCGTGATTCACGGGGACTCCGACGCCGCCGGCCGCAGCCACTCGGACAGCAGGGCATAGGCCACCGCGAGGATCACCGGCCCGAGGAACACGCCGATGAAGCCGAAGGCCAGCACGCCGCCGAGCACGCCCATGAACACCAGCAGCAACGGCAGCGATCCGCCGCGGCTGATCAGATAGGGCTTGACGATGTTGTCGATGCTGCTGATCACGGTCAGTCCGTAGACCAGCAGGAAGATGCCCCAGCCGTATTCGTCCTGCGAGAACAGCCACAGTGCGGCCGGTCCCCACACCAGCGGCGGTCCCATCGGCACGATGGACAGGAAGAAGGTCAGCAGGCCGAGCAGCATGACGCCGGGCACGCCGGCGATCCAGAAGCCGATCACCGCCAGCACCGACTGCGCCAGCGCCGTGCCGAGGATGCCGTTCACCACCCGCGACACCGTGCCCGCCGTCACCTCGATCAGATTCGCCGCGCGATGGCCGGCGAGCCGTTCCATGACGGCATGGACGCGCGCGGTGATGGCCTCGCCGTCACGATAGAAAAAGAAGCAGATGAACACACTGAAGGTGATCAGCACCACGCCCTGGCCGACCACGGCGGCGGCCTGGATGGCCCAGTCCTTGAGCGGCAGCGTCAGCAGGTAGCGGCGCGCATCTACCAGCAGCGCGCCCACGTCCTCCTGCATCAGCGCCAGCCACTTGGCCTTCAGGTAGGCGCCGACCAGCGGCACCGCTTCCAGCCAGCCGGGCGGCTGCGGCAAGGGACGGTCCATGCCCTCGCGCACCAGCCGCACCAGCACCGCCGTATTGTCCGCCAGACTCATGCCCATGACGGTGAAGGGCGCGACGATGGTCAGCAACAGCAGCAGCGTCATCACCACCGCGGCCGTGCCGGTACGGCCCTTGAGCCGGACCAGCACCCATTCGTAGACCGGCCAGGACGCATAGGCCAGCACCGCCGCCCAGATCAGCGAGGCGAAGAAAGGACGCAGCACCATCACCGTGCCTGCCACCAGCAGGGCGAGCAGGCTCACACCGGCGATCATTTCAATGCGTCGTGACGACTGCATCTGCGTCTCCTTCCATTTCATTATCCTGAAAACCGCATGCGCCACGGAACCATACGGAAAAACACGGACCAGATCATACGCTTCACCCAGCGGGTTTTCTCACCCGCCGATCGATGGGCCGGTGCCCCACGGTAACGTTTCATGTCAGTGGATCCCGTATTCCTCCATGGCTGAAATGAGTTGAACCTATCTCAAAATTGCAGCTCGGGCGTCCAGGCAAGGCGCGGGGCTTGCGAGGAGCGAAGTTTACACGGAGTAAATGAGCACCGGAGCAGGCCTCGCAACGCCGCATGGGCGGTCGAGATGCATTTTGAGATAGGTTCTTGTCAGATTCATTCACCCAAGACCGTCAGGGTCAGCCGACGGCGATGCCCGGCGTGGCGGTGCTCCCACAGGTAGATACCCTGCCAGGTACCCAGGGCGCAGCGCCCCGCCGTGACGGGGATGCTGAGCGCCGAACCGGCCACGAGCGTCCGCACGTGGGCGGGCATGTCGTCCGGGCCCTCGTCGCTGTGCTCGAACAGGGGGTCGCCGTCCGGCACCAGCCGCGCCATGAAGCGCTCCAGGTCGGCGCGCACCGCCGGGTCGGCATTCTCACACAACAGCAGCGAGGCACTGGTATGGTGCAGAAACAGGTGCGCCACCCCGGCAGCCACCCCCGCGCCCGCCACGTAGCGCTGAATTTCCTCAGTTATCAGGTAACTGCCGCGGCCGCGGGTGGCGACCTCGAAACCCTTCTGGAACACCATGGATACCTCCTCCGCGCG
>CAYWKV010000020.1:0-16954 GCA_964458835.1 uncultured Gammaproteobacteria bacterium
GTCCCTAGCCCCTAGCCCATCAACCCACCTGCCGCCAGTCCAGGCCTGCGGCCTGATCGGCGACGCCGATCCAGTCGGACGCGCAGCCGAGCGCGGCGGCCAGCGCGGCGCGCGCCAGTTCCGGGCGGTTGTTCTTGTCGCTGAGGTGGGCGGCGACCACGTGGCGCAACGTGCCGGTATCGAGTTCCGACAGCAGTTCCGCGGCCTGGCGGTTGCTGAGATGACCGAGGTGCCCGCCGACACGGCGCTTGAGCGCGGGCGGATACGGACCGCCGGCCAGCAGGTCGGTGTCGTGGTTGCACTCCAGGAGCAGGGCCTGACAGGCGTCCAGCTGCCGGCGGATGTGGGCGGTGACGCTGCCGGTGTCGGTGAGCACGCCGAGCCGCGACGCGCCGTCGCCGAACACGAACTGACAGGGCTCGCGGGCGTCGTGCGGCACGGGGAACGGCGTGATCTCCAGATCACCGATGGCGAAGGCCTCGAGGCCGCAGAACCAGTCGAGGCTGGGTACCTCGGTGTCGCCGTGCACCACGGAAGTGCCGGCGGTCATCCACACGGGGATGCCGAAACGGCGCGCCAGCGCGGCCACGCCGCCGATGTGGTCGCTGTGTTCGTGGGTGACGAGGATGGCGTCGATGTCTTCCGGTGACTTGCCCAGGCGCGCGAGCCGGCGCCGGGTCTCGGTGACGGAGAAGCCGCAGTCCACCATCACGCAGGTACGCCCGGCCTCCACCAGTGTGGCATTACCGCGACTGCCGCTGCCGAGGGAGGAGAATCTGAGCATGGGATTCGGGATTCGGGATTCGGGAAATATCCGTAGCCCGGATGCAGGCCGTCAGGCCGTAATCCGGGATCTCCCGGATTACGCTGCGCTCCATCCAGGCTACGCCGCTGCCCGCCTGTAGGAGCGGCCTCCGGCCGCGAACCGGCAACCCTCCGAACCGTTCGCGGCCGAAGGCCGCTCCTACAGGCGCCATCATGCGTCAGCCGCGGGCCCTAGTCCCTAGCCCCTCGGCCCTCGCCCCTGCCTTCACTGCATCTGCTCCTGCACCAGCGTGAGGATGCGCTTGGCGGTGGAGGAGTTGTCGCGCTCGCCCTTGCTGTTCTGCACCGTCACCAGGGTCCGGTCGCCCTCGGCGCTCAGCACGATGCGGTACTGCTCGGCATCCGCGGGTTCGTCGTCACCCCAGAATTTGAGCTTGGACAGGAAGCCGCGCTTCTTGTCCTCCTTGAGCGGGTCGTTGTAGCGGACGAAGTACACGCCGCCGCTGCGGTCGCGGTCCTCGACGGTGAAACCGACGCGGTCCAGCGCCAACCCGACCTCGCGCCAGGCGCGCGAGAAGCCCTCGTCGACCTTGAGCGCCGTGGCGCCGGCCGCATCCACGATCAGCTGCGCACGCGGTGCCCGCTCCGGTGCCGGCTGCGCGATCTGCGCCGCGGCCTGCTCCTCGGCGGTCCCCATGAACACCATCATGCGGCGCAGCATCTCGGCCTCCAGTTCGGGATCGGACGGCCGTGGTTTCCACAGGGTGCCCTCGCTGGAGTCCGGTCCGCCCTGCAGCACCTCTTCCATGCCGCGGTGCGCGATGAAGACTTCGGTTCCGCCCTCGGCGGTGCGTTCCAGGCGCACGCGGAAGCGGTCGCGGGTGGCCGCGGAGTAGAGATATTCCAGGGCGCGGCCGATGGTGCGGCGAATGAAATCCTGCGGGATGTCGGCGCGGTTCTCCGCCCAGTCGGTCTCCAGGATCCCGACGGCGGGATCGTCCATGGTCAGGATGAAGCCGGCCTGCAGCCAGAAATCGCGCACCTTCGGCCATACCGCCTCGGGTGGCGCATTCACCACCAGCCAGCGCTTGTCGTCGCTGCGCTCGATGTGCAAGTTCTCAGGCTGCGCCAGCACGCCGCCGCGGCCCGCACCCGCGGCGCCGGGCGCCTCCCGGCCGGCGGCATATTCCGAGAGGGTCGTCGTACCGCCGTCCGGCACGACCAGGGCGTCCTCGATGGTGGCACTGCTGAGGTCGGGCGGGATCTCCAGCGACGGCTCCACCCGGCTCTGCTTGTAGTCGGCCTTTTCACCGGTCACCTTCTTCCAGGTGCTGCAGCCGGCCAGGAAGGCGGCGATCAGCAGCGCGGTCAACAGTCGGGCAGCGGTGGAGCGGGTCATGGGCATGGCAATCCGTGTGGACAAATGCGAAATCGGTTGGTTCACAGCACGCCGGCCTGGCTCAGCGCGGCGCGGACGGTGGCGTGGTACGAAGGCGACAGCGGCGTCAGGGGCAGGCGGATGCCACGCGGAATCAACCCCATTTCGGCCAGCGCCCATTTCACGGGGATGGGATTGGCCTCGACGAACAGATCGCGGTGCAGGGCCTGCAGGGTGGCGTCGATCGCCCGGGCGCGGGCCTCGTCGCCGGCCAGCGCCGCCGCGCACATGTCGCGCATGGCACGCGGCGCCACGTTGGCAGTCACGGAGATGACGCCCTTGCCGCCCAGCAGCATGACGTCCAGCGCGGTCGCGTCATCGCCGCTGTACAGGTCCAGCCGGTCGCCGCAGCGCGCGAGGATATCGCGGGCGCGATCCAGGTTGCCCGTCGCTTCCTTGATGCCGACGATATTGGAGATGTCCGCGAGGCGCTCGACCGTCTCCGGCAGCATGTCGCAGGCGGTGCGGCCGGGCACATTGTACAGAATCTGCGGAATGGGCACGGCCTCGGCGACGGCCTTGTGGTGCAGATACAGGCCTTCCTGGGTCGGCTTGTTGTAGTAGGGCGTGACCAGCAGGCAGGCGTCCGCGCCGGCCTTGAGCGCGCAGCGCGTCAGGCTGACGGCCTCGGTGGTGGAATTGGCACCGGTACCGGCGATGACCGGCACGCGGCCGGCGGCGAGTTCGACGACACGGCGGATCAGTTCGCAGTGCTCGTGCTCGTCGAGCGTCGCGGATTCGCCGGTGGTGCCCACGGCGACGAGGGCATCGGTTCCCTGACTGATGTGGAATTCGATCAGCCCGGCGAGGCTGTCGTCGTCGATCGCACCGTCCTCCCGCATGGGAGTGACCAGCGCGACCATGCTGCCGTGGAACATGCAACCTCTCCGGGGGGGTGGGCGGAAAAATTGCCGTCATACTACATAAATCAGGTTCCAGGTTCCAGGTCCGACGCGCAGGAGTCAGGTGTCTTCGGCCCTGGCACCTGGCACCTGGAACCTGATTTATGTAGCATCCGCGCTACCCCTTAATCACAGACCTCTCGACCCCATGTCCGCAGCCGAACCCAAGCCGATCCGCGAAATCCGCATCAACCCCATCGTTCCCAGTGAATCCGTGCTGGTCGCCACCGCCCGCTCCATGCGCCCGCGCAAGGCCGAGGACCCGGCGCCGCGCGACACCCGCCGGCACGTGGACACCTGCCCGTTCTGCACCGGCAACGAGCACATGACGCCACCGACCATCGCCGCCTATCCGGACAACGAGAACTGGCAGGCGCGCATCGTCGAGAACCTCTACCCGGTGCTCGGCGACGACCGCGCCTCCGGCAGCCTGGTGTTCGGCCTGCAGCAGGCCATCGAGGGCTACGGGCGCCACGAGGTCATCATCGATCACCGCCAGCACGGCATCGCCCTGCACGAGATGAGCGAGGCGCACCTGGTGCTGCTGTTCGGCGCCTACCGCGAGCGCATCGCCCAGCTGTACGCCAACGACGCACGCCTGCGCTACGTGCTGGTGTTCAAGAACTTCGGGCCGGCGGCCGGCGCCAGCATCGCGCACACCCACAGCCAGATCATCGCCATGCCGGTGGTGCCGGAGAATGTCTACAACGAAGTCACCCAGAGCCGTACCCATTACCAGAAGCACCACCAGTGCATCTTCTGCTCGCTGATCGACGAGGCACTGACCTTCGAGGCGACCATCTACGACCGCAGCTCGGGCCAGATCCGCCGGCGCATCAGCGTCGGCCAGTACGTGGTCGAGCGCGGCGAGCGCTTCATCGCCATCAAGCCCTTCGCCAGCCGCTACGAATGGGAGGTGCACATCCTCCCGCTCCAGCACCAGAGCGATTTTCTCGCCATCAGCGATTCCGACCGGGAGGACCTCGCGCGCGTGGTCAAGCGCACCATGGCGCGCCTGGACGCGGTCATCGGCGGCGCGCAGTACAATTTCTTCCTGCACTCCAAGCCGCGCGGCGAGGAATTCGCCGACTGCGACGCCAGCTACCACTGGCACCTGGAGATCTGCCCGCGCACCAGCATCCCGACCGGCTTCGAGCTGGGCTCGGGCCTGTTCGTGAGCACCATCAGCCCGGAAGAGGCCGCCGAGCAGCTGCGCAGCGTGGATCTGGACAGGCCGATGGAGTAGCCCCGGACCCGTGCAAGTCCGCGAAAAGGTGATACACTCTCGGCGACCGCAAACCCGCGAATCACTCCCCTGCACGCGTTCTACCGAGCCGACATGAGCGCCCCGAAACAGACCCATCTCGTCATCTCCGCCCTGGGCAAGGACCGGCCCGGCATCGTGAACGACCTGTCGCGCCTGGTCTTCGACAGCGGCTGCAACCTCGCCGACAGCCGCATGACCGTACTGGGCGGCGATTTCGCGGTGATTCTGCTGGTCACCGGCAACTGGAGCTCCATCGCCAAGCTGGAGGATCAGCTGCCGTCCCTCGCGGAGCGGCTGGAGATGAACATCATCTCGCGGCGTACCGCCGACCGCGAACGGCATCGCGACCTGCTGCCCTACGCCGTCGACGTCGTGGCACTGGACAACCCCGGCATCGTCCACAGTCTGGCCAATTTCTTCTCGACGCGGCAGATCAACATCCAGGACCTCGCCACCACCAGCTATTCCGCGCCGCACACCGGCACGCCGATGTTCTCGGTGCACATGCGGGTGGACATCCCGGCGCGGCTGCACATCGCGACACTGCGCGATGAGTTCATGGATTTCTGCGACCAGTTCAACCTCGATGCCATCATCGAACCGGTCAAGGGCTGACGCACCCACCGGAGTCCGCCCCGCATGAGCAAGGTCACCCTCGGCAAGAAGGCCCCTGATTTCCGCCTCCCCGCCACCGGCGGTGGTGAGGTCCGCCTCGCCGACCTGAAAGGCTCGAACGTCGTGCTGTATTTCTATCCGAAGGACAGCACCCCGGGCTGCACTCTGGAGGGCCAGGACTTCCGCGACCGGCACACGAAGTTCAAACGGCTGAACACGGTCATCCTCGGCGTGTCGCGCGACAGCCTCGCCGCACACGAGAAGTTCAAGGAGAAGCAGGGCTTTCCCTTCGAGCTGCTGTCGGACGCCGATGAAAAGGTCTGCCGGCTGTTCGACGTCATCAAAGAGAAGAACATGTACGGCAGGAAGGTCATGGGCATCGAACGCAGCACCTTCCTGATCGACGCCGCCGGTGTGCTGCGCGCGGAATGGCGCAAGGTGAAGGTGCCCGGCCACGCCGACGAGGTGCTCGCAGCGGTGAAGGCGCTGGGCAAGGACTGATTGTTTCATATTCGAAGACTTCTACCGCAAAGGACGCAAAGCCGCGCGAAGAACAGCGAAAACATGATGGCCACGAAATCCACGAAACCCACGAAAAGGATTTATGTTTACACCCATTAGCTTTCGTGGGTTTCGTGGATTTCGTGGCTAAAGAGGTTTTTCTTCGCGCGGCTTTGCGTCCATTGCGGTAAAAGTTGTTTTCCACGGTCAGCGCCATCCAAACCGAGGTCACCTTGAGCAGAAAAGAATTCGCCGGCAAACGCCTGTTCGTGCTGGACACCAACGTCCTGATGCACGATCCCACCGCCCTGTTCCGCTTCCACGAACACGACGTGTTCCTGCCGATGGCGGTGCTGGAGGAGCTGGACAACTCCAAGGTCGGCATGACCGAGGTCGCGCGCAACGTGCGGCAGGTCAACCGCTTCCTCGACGAGCTGACCTGCCAGGCCACGCACGGCGACATCGAGGCCGGCCTGCCGCTGGACAGCCATGCCGCGCCCGCCAACGGCCATCCCGCCGGCAATCTCTATCTCCAGACGCGCACCCTGGTCGCCGACCTGCCGCCCGGCATGCCCGGCAGCAAGAAGGACAACAGCATCCTGAGTACGGCGCTCGCGCTGCAGAAGGAGCGCACCGACGTCTCAGTGACGCTGGTGTCCAAGGACATCAACCTGCGCATCAAGGCCGCGGTGCTGGGCATCCACGCGGAGGACTACTACAACGACCAGGTCCTCGACGACGTCAGCCTGCTGTATCCGGGCCGCGCCGAACTCGGTGACGAGTTCTGGGACAGCCACGGCGAGGGCATCGAGTCCTGGCAGGAGAACGGCCACAGCTTCTACCGCGTGCGCGGTCCGCAGGTCGAGAGCTGGCATCCCAATCAATGCCTGTCGCTGGGCGGCAGCCGCTCGATGGAGGCCATCGTACGCAGCCGCGACGGCGACGCCGCGGTGCTGGAGGTCGCTACCGACTACCGCAAGACCAATCATGCGGTATGGGGCATCAACGCGCGCAACGTCGACCAGAATTTCGCGCTGAACCTGCTGATGGATCCGGACATCGACTTCGTCAGCCTGGTCGGCCAGGCCGGCACCGGCAAGACCCTGCTGGCACTGGCCGCGGGGCTGGCGCAGGTGCTCGACGACAAGCGCTATTCCGAGATCATCATGACCCGCGTGACCATCCCGGTCGGCGAGGACATCGGCTTCCTGCCCGGCACGGAGGAGGAGAAGATGACGCCCTGGATGGGCGCGCTGATGGACAACCTGGAGGTGCTGACCAAATCCGATCAGGGCGGCGACTGGGGCCGCGCGGCGACCAACGACCTGCTCGCCAGCCGCATCCGCATCCGTTCGCTGAACTTCATGCGCGGCCGCACCTTCCTCAACAAGTACCTCATCCTCGACGAGGCGCAGAACCTGACCTCGAAGCAGATGAAGACCCTGATCACCCGCGCCGGCCCCGGGACCAAGGTGATCTGCCTGGGCAACATCGCCCAGATCGACACGCCCTACCTCACCGAGACCAGCTCCGGCCTGACCTACGTGGTCGACCGCTTCAAGGACTGGGCGCACAGCGGCCACATCATCCTGCGCCAGGGCGAACGCTCGCGGCTGGCCGACTTCGCCTCGGCGAATCTGTGAAAGCCCAACTATTACCGCAAAGGACGCAAAGCCGCGCGAAGAAAAACCTCTTTAGCCACGAAATCCACGAAACCCACGAAAGCTAATGGGTGTAAACATAAATCCTTTTCGTGGGTTTCGTGGATTTCGTGGCCATCATGTTTTCGCTGTTCTTCGCGCGGCTTTGCGTCCTTTGCGGTGGAAATCGTGTTTACGCAGCCTCCGTATCGAGCGCGCGCGGCCAGGCCTTGAGGACGGCCTGGACGAGGGTGGCGAGCGGGATGGCGAAGAACACACCCCAGAACCCCCACAGGCCGCCGAACACCAGCACGGCAACGATGATGGCGATGGGGTGCAGGTTCACCACCTCCGAGAACAGCACTGGCACCAGCACGTTGCCGTCGAGCGCCTGGATGATCAGGTAGGCGACCATGATCCAGGCGAAGTCCGGACCCCAGCCCCACTGGAAATAGGCGATCAGTGCCACCGGGATGGTCGCCACCGTGGCGCCGATATAGGGGATGATCACCGACAGACCGACCAGCGTGCCGAGCAGTACCGCATACTGCAGCCCCATCAGCTTGAACGTGACGTAGGTGACGACACCGACGATGACGATCTCCCAGACCTTGCCGCGCACGTAATTGCCGATCTGGAGGTCGACATCGTGCCAGACGGCCGTCGACAGGGCGCGCTCGCGCGGCAGATAGCGGGTGACCCAATCGAGAATGCGCTGCTTGTCCTTGAGAAAGAAGAATACCAGCAGCGGCATCAGAATGAGGTACACCAGCGTGGTGATCAGCCCCACCAGCGAGGCCACCGACATCGACAGGGCGCGCTGGCCGAAACGGCCGACCTCGCTGCTGATCGCGGAGATGAGCTGCCCGACCTGCTCTTCGCTGATGAAGCCCGGATAGCGCTCCGGCAGATGCAGCAGCGCGGCGTGGCCGCGGGAGACCATTTCGGGCAGTTGCTGGATCAGCTGGGTCAGCTGATACGAGAGCCGCGGCAGGATCCCCAGCAGCGTGAACAGCAGCACCGCCATGAAGACCACGAACACCAGCGCGACCGCCAGGGCACGCCGCACGCCGCGCCGCTCCAGAGGGGCGACGATGCCTTCCAGCAGATAGGCGATCACCACGCTCGCCAGCACCGGGGCCAGCATGTTGCCGAACATGAGGACCACGGCGAAGCCGGCGATCAGGAACAGCGCCAGACTGACGACCTGGGGATTGCTGAAGTGGCGGCGGAACCAGTCGCGGACGATTTCCATGAAGCTCAGTGATCCTGGCCCGACTTCAGCTCCTGGTAGAAGCGCCGGAACACCACCTCCAGCTCATCGATGACCTCGACGGCGTCACGCCCCTGAATGACGTGCTGGGCCACCAGTGCCGACGTTTCGTTGAGTATCTTGCTCTTGTCGAGCATGGGATAGGTCCGCGACAACCGCTTGACCGCCTTGACGACCGACTCCTGCTCCGGCCGGGCAATGGTTTCAGGTTCCGGGACGGGCGCCGGCGCCTCGGGCGCGACGGGTGCCGCGACCGCACCCGCGCGGCTGCGCAGGAACTCCGCGAAGGCCAGCAGTGTCGCCTGGTCCCCGGCGGGCAGTGCCCGGAACAACGCCAGCACCTGATCCTCCAGACGCGACATGTCGTTGCTCACTCGGCCTGATGGGTCTTGCAGTAGTTCTGCGCGAACTCGAGCAGCTCGTCCATGGCGCGGTGGCGGAACTTCTGCTTCTGGTGCACGAAGGAGAACGGCCGTTCCAGATTCGGATCCAGCGTCAGCGCCACCAGCGTGCCCAGCTGCAGTTCCTTGTTGATGGTCGCGCGCGATGCGATGGACACGCCCATGCCCGCCTCCACCGCGCCCTTCACCGCCTCGGGGCTGCCCAGCTCCATGCAGATGGACAGTTCATTGGCGTTGATGTTGCAGGCGCTCAGGTATTCGGCGATGACCTCGCGGGTGCCCGAGCCCTCCTCGCGGCAGATATAGGGGTGCTTGAGCAGATCTCCGATCTTGACCTTCTTGTGGTTGGCCAGCGGATGTTTTTTGGGCACGATGGCGACCAGCTGGTCCATGCGACAGACCTCGACGACGAGGTTCTTGTTCAGCACCGGCGCCTCGACCACGCCGAGGTCGATGACGTTGTTCTCCACCATGGAGACGATGCCGTCGGTATTGGACACTTTGAGGTGCACGTTGACCTCGGGATATTTCACCCGGAAATCGCCGAGCAGCGCCGGCAGCATGTACTCGGCGATGGTGGTGCTGGCCCCGATCATGACCACGCCGCTGATGTCGCCGGTCATCTCGCGCACCGCGTTCTCCATCTCCGCGTACAGATCGAAGATGCGGTCGGCGTACTCGAATACCCGCCGGCCGGCCTCCGTCAGGCTGATGCGGTTGTGCGTCCGGTCGAACAGGCGCGTGTTGAAGTATTCCTCGAGCTGGCGCACCTGGAAGGTGACCGCCGGCTGGGTCATGTGCAGGGTCTCGGCCGCCTTGGTGAAGCTCAGGAGGCGGGCGACGGTATGAAACACCTGGAGTCTGCGATCAGCCATACACTTCTCGATGTTCCAATAAGTTAGGGAACCCGCGCTACAGAATTCGCGGGGCGGGCCAGTGCGTGGCTCGGGCAGCGCGCCTGGGGCCGGGGATGCACTCGCGCCCGTCCGAGGCGGCGCTAATCCTACCAGCTTAAGCCGAGAACATAAAATATTCTGATACGGATATGCGTGGATTCGGGAGGCCGCCGCGGCGTCAGCCGCCGACCCCGCCCCAGCCGGGGCGCTGCCACAGGAAGGCGTAATACATCACGGGAATCACCAGCAGCGTGAGCACCGTCGATACCAGGATGCCGAAGACCAGCGAAATCGCCAGACCGCTGAAGATCGGATCGTCCAGGATGAACAATGCGCCCAGCATGGCCGCCAGCCCGGTCAGCACGATGGGCTTGGCGCGCACCGCGCCCGAACGCAGCACCGCCTCCTCGAAGGCCACACCGCGCCCGACCTCGGCGTTGATGAAATCCACCAGCAGAATGGAATTGCGCACGATGATGCCGGCCAGCGCGATCATGCCGATCATGGACGTGGCGGTGAACGGTGCGCCCAGCAACGCATGCCCCGGCATCACGCCGATGACCGTGAGCGGGATGGGCGCCATGATGATCAGCGGCACCAGGTAGGAACGGAACTGGGCGACCACCAGCAGATAGATCAGCAGCAGGCCCACCGAATAGGCGATGCCCATGTCGCGGAAGGTCTCGTAGGTCACCTGCCATTCGCCGTCCCATTTCACGGCGTAGCGATAGGGGTTCTCGGGCTGTTCGATGAAGAACTGCTGTAACGGCTGGCCGGCGTCGGCGCGCAGATCACGGAGCTGCCCGACCATGTCGAACATGCCGTACAGCGGGCTGTCCAGACGGCCGGCCATGTCGCCGGTGACCATGACCATGGGCAGCAGATCCTTGTGGTGGATGGCGTGCTCCCGCTGCGCCTCCGTCACGGTCACCAGGTCGGCGAGCGCGACCTGCCGCCCGCCGGTGCCGGCGAGCCTGAGGGAGAACAGCCGCTCGATGCGGTCCTTGTCCGCCACCGGAAACTCCAGGCGCACGGGGATCGGGTACTTCTGGCCTTCGCTGTGCAGGTAGGTGGTATCGTCACCGGAGAGCACGGTGCCGACCGCGTCGACGACGGCCGCCGGAGAGACGCCCAGCAGCGCCGCGCGCTCGCGATCGACATGGATGCGGAGCTGCGGCGCGGGCGTCTCGACGCTGTCGTCGACGTCGACGATGTCGGCGGTCTGCTCGAACACCGTGCGCACCTGCCGGGCGACGCGGATCTGGCCGGCATAATCCAACCCGTAGATCTCCGCCACCAGTGGCGACAGCACCGGCGGCCCGGGCGGGACCTCGACGATCTTCACGTTGGCATCGTAGCGGCGGGCGATCTCCTGCAGCGGCGCCCGCACCGAGGCCGCGATCTCGTGGCTCTTGCGATCGCGCAGCGATTTGTCCACCAGGTTCACCTGGATGTCGCCGACGTTCGCCCCTTCGCGCAGGTAGTACTGCCGCACCAGGCCGTTGAAGTTGATGGGTGCCGAGGTGCCGGCGTAGATCTGGTAGTCGGTGACCTCGGGCACCCGGCGCAGATACCGGCCGAGTTCGCCCAGCACCTGCGCGGTGCGTTCCAGCGCGGTGCCCTCCGGCATGTCGACCACGATCTGGAATTCCGATTTGTTGTCGAAGGGCAGCATCTTCAGCACCACCCACTTCACCGCGGCCAATCCCAGCGACAGCACGATCAACAGCAGCACCGTCACCGCCAGCGCCTGCCGGCGGCCGCGGCCCCGCGCGCCGCCGAGGAACGGCCCCACGCGGCGGCGGAAGAAGGCCAGCAGCCGCGGCGACACGCCCTCTCCCCCATCGCCGTGCGCCGTTTCGTGGCCGATCATCTTCAACGTGAGCCACGGCGTCACCACGAACGCCACTGCCAGTGAAATCAGCATGCCGATGCTGGCGTTGATCGGGATCGGGCTCATGTACGGCCCCATCAGACCGGTCACGAAGGCCATGGGCAGCAACGCCGCAATCACGGTGAAGGTCGCGAGGATCGTCGGGCCGCCCACTTCGTCGACCGCCAGGGGGATCGCTTCGACGAGGCTGCGTCCGCCCATCTGCATGTGGCGATGGATGTTCTCCACCACGACGATGGCGTCGTCGACCAGGATGCCGATGGAGAAGATCAGCGCGAACAGTGATACGCGGTTGAGCGTGAAACCCCAGGCCCACGAGGCGAACAGCGTGATAGCCAGCGTGATGATCACCGCCAGACCGACGATGACCGCCTCGCGCCAGCCCAGCGCCACCAGCACCAGCAGCACCACCAGCGCCGTGGCGAAGGCGAGCTTGGCGATCAGCGTCTGCGCCTTGTCGTTGGCGGTCTCGCCATAGTTGCGGGTGACGGTCATTTCCACGCCTTCGGGTACGAAGATGCCGCGGAGATGGTCCAGCCGGGTGACGACCTGCTCGGCGATGCTCACGGCATTCGTGCCGGGCTTTTTGCCGATGGCGAGCGTCACCGCCGGAAACTCGCCCCGGGCCGCGATGCCCTTTGCGGCCGCCGCCGGCCCCGTTCCGAACCAGGCATAGCGTTCCGGCTGATCGGCGCCGGAGCGGATCTCCGCGACATCGCGCAGATAGACCGGCCGGCCCTCGTGCACGCCCACGACGAGCGAACCGAGTTCGTCGGGCTGGCTGAGGAAATCCCCGGTGCGCACCAGGATCTCGGCATTCCCGGCGACCAGTGCCCCGCTGTCGCCGGCCCGGTTGGCGGTCTGCAGGGCGCTGCGCAGGGCATCCAGACCGATGCCCATGCCGGCCATACGCTGTGCATCCAGCAGCACGTGCGCAACCCGGTCGGGGCCGCCGAGCGTGTAGATCTCGCGCGTGCCCGGGACGCGCTTGAGCTCGGCTTCGATGGCATGCGCGACCTCCTGCAGTTCCAGCGCGCCGCGCTCGGGATCGGCCGTCCACAGCGTGACCGTCACGATGGGCACGTCGTCGATGCCCTTCGGTTTGATGATGGGCTGTTGCGTGCCCAGGTTGGCGGGCAGCCAGTCCTGGTTGGAGAACACAGCGTTGTAGAGTCGCACGATCGCCTGCGTGCGGTCCTCGCCGACCTCGTATTCGACAGTGAGCACGGACATGCCCGGCCGCGACACGGAGTAGATGTGCTTGACGCCCTCGATCTCCGACATCACCTGTTCCGCGGGCGTCGTGATCAGCCGCTCCACCTCGACGGCGGTTGCTCCCGGAAAGGGTATGAAGACGTTCGCGAAGGTGACATTGATCTGCGGCTCCTCCTCGCGCGGCGTGATCGCCACGGCGAACAGACCGAGCAGAAAACCCACCAGCGCCAGCAGCGGGGTGATCTGGGACTGCAGGAACTTGCGCGCGATGGCGCCGGAGATGCCGAGTCGTTCGCTCACGGCGCGGCGTCCGCCGTCTGTTGCTTGAGGTGGACGGCCGCGGAAACGGGATCGAGCGCGACCCGCTCGCCGGGCTCGAGGCCGGCCAGGACGACCACGTGGCCATCATCGGTGGCGTGACCCGCGCGGATCTGGCGGAACGTCACGGCACCCTCGGCATCCACGACATAGACGCCCGTGACCTCACTGCGCCGCACCAGGGCGGGCTGCGGGATGAGCAGTTGCTCGCCCTTGCCCAGCGGGAAGCCGGCCTTGACCAGCATGCCGGGGTAGAGGTCGTGGCTGCCGGGCGCGAGGTCCAGGCGCACGCGGAAGCTGTGGCTGCCCGGTTCGGCATAGGGGGATACGGTCACGGATTCGCTGGGCAGGGCCGCGCCGGCATCGGTATAGACGCGCGCCGCGCCGGGTGCCAGCGCCCGCACCTCGGCGATGTAACGCTGCGGCACGGCCGTCACGGCGCGCAGGCGTTCGAGCGACAGGCCGGTCATCAGCGGCTGCCCCGGATTGGCGGTCTCGCCCACCTCGACATGACGCTCGACCACGATGCCGCTGTAGGGCGCGCGCACCACTGCGTGTTCCAGCTGCTCGCTGGCCTCCGCCAGCCGCGCCTGGGCGCTCTCGAAACGCGCCTGTGCGGCCTTGAGTTCGGCATCGGCGCGGTCCATGGCCGCCTTCGCCACCAGCCCTCTGGCGAAGATCCCGGCGATACGCTCGCGCTCGTCACGTGCCTCGCGCAGCCGCGCGCGGGTCTCTTCGAGACCGGCCTCGGCCTGCTTCTGGCGCGCCGCCTGCTCGGTCGCCCGGAAGCGCAGCAGCACCGCGCCGCGTTCCACATAGTCGTCGACGTCGAACAGGATCTCCTCGATGCGCCCCGACGTCTGGGCGGAGACGGTCGCCCGATGCACCGCCTCGACCACGCCGTCGAAACGCTGTTCGAGGGCGATCGCGCGAACGGCCGCCGCCTGCGTGTCGAGATCGGCGGCACCGGCGCCACCGCACAACGTCAGCGCCAGCAGGGAGGGCAGCAATGGGCGGGAACGAGTCTGCATCCGGTATCTCCTGTGGATAGGGATACAAGATACAAGATACAAGATACAAGTGGAACTTGCGTCCGGCGCGCCGGGAGGCCATGGCAGCGGATTCCGACATGTGTCCGGCGATGCACACGGTCGGTGACCTGCATGAACGACAGACCCGCCTGGCGGCGGGTCTGTGCACACACGACGATCGGTGGATCGACTACATGCGGAAACGTCCCATCAGACTCTGCAGCTGCGCGGACAGGCGCGCCAGCTCGTCGCTGGCACTGGCCGTCTGCTGGGCACCGGCCGCGGTCTGGTCGGCCACGTCGCGGATGTTGCTGACGTTGGCATTGATCTCCGCCGCCACGGCGCTCTGCTCTTCGGCCGCACTCGCGATCTGGGTGTTCATGTCGTTGATCTGTGAGATCGAGCCCGCGATCCCGGCCAGCGACTCGGCAGCCTTCTCCACCTGATCGGAACATCCCTGGGCCATGCCGCGCGCCTCGCTCATCACCCGCACGGCGTCGCCCGCGCCCACCTGCAGGCGCTCGATCATCTGCTGGATCTCCTGGGTCGATTTCTGGGTGCGGCTGGCAAGCGTACGCACCTCGTCGGCAACCACGGCAAAGCCACGGCCCTGTTCGCCCGCGCGCGCCGCCTCGATCGCCGCGTTCAGGGCCAGTAGATTGGTCTGCTCGGCAATGCCGCGGATCACGTCCAGCACCATGCCGATGCTTTCCGATTCGTTCTCCAGCTTCTGGATCACGCCGGAAGCGCGGCCCATTTCGTTCACGAGGTTGTCGATGCCGCCCAGCGCCTCGGTGGCCACCAGCGCCCCGCCCTTGGCGTCGCGGTCCGCCTGCTGCGCCGACTGCGCGGCCAGCGCGGCGTTGTGGGCCACTTCCTGCACGGTCGCCGTCATCTGGTTCATGGCCGTGGCCACGTGCTCGATCTCGACCTGCTGGTTCTGCACCCCGCGGCTGGTCTCGTCAGTGACGGCGGACAGTTCCTCCGCGGCGGCCGCAACCTGGCTGGTGGCGCCGCTGATCTCGTGGATGATGCTGCGCAGATTGTCGCGCATGCTGTTGAAGCTGCCGACGATCTCGCCGATCAGATCGTGGCTTTCCACCGCGCAGGCCACGTTCAGGTCGTTCTGGCTGATGGCGTTGGCAGCCTCCGAAATGTGCTTGAGCTTGCGCAGCAGGATCGTGCTGACCAGCCAATAGTTCGCGGCGCCCAGCGCGGGGCTGAGCAGCAGGATCAGGACCGTCCAGCCCAACAGGCCGGGATCCCAATCCGTGGCCAGGCGTGCGACGCTCGGAAACAGCGCACCCACCACCACCCAGAACACGATGGAGGCGGCAAGAAGGTTTCTCAGGATACTCCGTTTCATAGACTCACCCACAAGGCTGGACCGGTTAGGGCGCAATGCCCGACGTTGTGCGGAACCCGCATTTGCCGCGCAGTACCCTCCGTCGCTTCGGGCAAGATTTGCGCCAGTAACGGGGAGGGTATCGGGCGCCGGCGGCGGCCGCAGGGTGTCGAGCTTGTTCCCGCTCACCCGCGCCGGCTCCTATGCGATAGCGACGGTAGTCACAAAAAACTTAACTGGCCTGTCGGGTGTGGCGGAGATATCGCCGGAGAACGGACATAAGCCGGGCGGTGTGGCCTGCGGACGCGCCACCGGGCTGACAAAAGCAAAGACCCCGGAGGTCCGGGGTCTTCGGGCAAGAACCGAACGGCCGTCTCAGGGATTGCCGCCGACGGCGACGGTGAGCGCCTTGCGGATGGCCTCCGGGCTCGGCATGAGCTTCATGAAGCTGTTCTCGCCCATCATCTTGAGATCGGGGTAATGCACCGCCATGCGGAAGCGCATGTGCAGGGCGACCACGCGGTTGCCGGTGACCATCACCTCGTAGGGCAGATAGGGCGTACCCTTCAGTTCCCCGAAATCGACCACGCCCATCTGGAACTTGTCGTCCATGTACTGATCGCCGTTGGGACCGGCCTGCATGGACACGCCGTAGATGGTCTCCTCCTTGCCGGGGATGTCGAGGCGGTACAGCTGGCGCACCCCCACGGTGTTGGAAGCCAGATTCTGCTCGACCGCCTTCAGCGCCTCCTCATGGCTGGCGTAGGTCGCCAGGTCATAGGGGTCGTTGAAGTACTCCATGCCGAAGGTGTAATGGTATCTGGCGAGCTTGCGTTCGGTGAGGCCCTTCTCGGAACCGAACTCCTGAATGTTGCCGAGGGCCTTGGCCAAGGTCTCGGCCGTATTCGCCAGATTGTCCTTGAGCCGATAGGCATAGGCCAGGTAGACCGGGTTGACGTAGGCGACCTGCAACTCGTCGCCCACCTTGGTCACCGCTGCACGCTGAGCGGCGGCGAAGCCGCCGTACTCCGATCGGGCAGCCACCTTCTTGAGTGCGTCGCTGGTGAAGACGATGACATGCGCGTCGGCATAGGGCTCATAGTCCCCCACGACCTGGAAGCCCGCACCGGTCAGCGCCTGCTTGACCTCGGCCACCTTGGCCTGCATGTCCCCCGCGCCGCGGGAGGCGAGGATAAAGGGCTTGTACACATCGGCCGCCTGCACGCCGGACGC
Organism: uncultured Gammaproteobacteria bacterium; assembly: GCA_964458835.1. Classification (GTDB taxonomy): domain Bacteria; phylum Pseudomonadota; class Gammaproteobacteria; order Thiohalobacterales; family Thiohalobacteraceae; genus JAHJQQ01. The sequence goes on from CAYWKV010000020.1 coordinate 16,735, forward strand.
CAGCGGCAGCAGCGCCACGACCGCCGTCAACAGCGCGGCAAACAGTTTCATGATTCTTGCCATTGAGAGCCTCCTATCCATAAGCCTTTGATTGTTGGTGTGCCGCCATTCTAGATGAAACGCCCCTGCGGTGCGACAGATTAAATGACGAAAAAAAAGGGCCATGTCAACCATGGCCCTTTCGGTTTGCGGCGAACGCAGGGTCGCTCCGTTCAGGCGG
>CAYWKV010000020.1:17054-26303 GCA_964458835.1 uncultured Gammaproteobacteria bacterium
GACAGATTCACGCCCAGGGTCCCCGTGTTCGGGATTGCCCCGACGGGAGCTCCCGCGGCCGGAGCCAACGCAGTGTCGAAGACATTGGTGTTGTAGCGGGTATTCATGCCGCCATTCGCAACGATGCTGAGACCGGCGGTCATGTCACCCATGTTGAAGGCGAAGCCGGCGTGCGGGATGGCGAACAGGGTGGCGCCGCTCTCGATTTCGCCGCTGTCCGCGCCACCGACCATGGTCCCATCCAGGCGGGCGTCACGATGCGGACTGAACAACTCGATTCCCCCGTCCAGGCGATTACCGACGAACGAGATGCCCGACGGGTTGGTCGCCGGCGCGAGCGAATCCTGCGCGTAGGCGATGCCGGCACCGGCCAGGCCACGGTTCTTGGTGCCGTAACCGATCTTGAAGTAGCCGTTGGTGGCGTACGCTGCCGGGGCTGCGATGGCCGCGGCGACGGCGGCCGCGACCACGGAATATCTGATGTTGCCTTTCATGAGTCTCATCCCTCCTGGCTAGGATTCTGAGTAGAAAATCGTTGTTTTTTTGCCACAACCCCGATGGGTGCGCAACAGAATGACAATGCGGTCACCACTTGTCAATTCACCCAAAAAATCATTTCCGCCACGGAAGCACGCGGAAGGCACTGAAATGCAACAGCGTCGTAGAGCCTCACTCCTCGGCGCCGGGCGGGCGCAGAGGCTTGTAGCACCCAACCCGTGGTCCTGTTGGTTTTCCATGTATTTCCGTGGCAGATGCGATTTCAGGTTCACAGGCAGTTGCAAAGCCCATGCCATGGATTGCCGATACGCACTTCGTTGCGGAGCAGCAACAGCAGCGGCCGACCGCCGCGTTTTTTGAGCGGTTTTGTGCTTCAATACCGGCGGACGCCCCACAACAACGCCAACTCCAGGAGCCGCACATGACCGAATACCGTCACCTGCACCCCAAGCGCCGGATGTTCGTCACCACCGCCCTCGCCGGTGCGATCACCCAGGTCCACGCCGCCGGTTTCGCCCTGATCGAGCAGGGCGTCAGCGGGCTGGGCAGCGCCTATGCCGGCGCCGCGGCCAGTGCGGAGGACGCCTCGACCATCTTCTACAACCCGGCGGGACTCACCTACCTGCAGGGCAGCCAATTCGTGGTCGCGGGCCACCTCGTGAAGCCTTCCGCAGAATTCTCCGGCAGCGCCACCACCGCGCTCGGCGCGCCGATCACGGGCGGCATGGGCGGCGATGCCGGTGACCTGGCCCTGGTGCCCAATCTGTACTACAGCCGGCGGCTACCGAACGACTTCGTCTTCGGCCTGGGCATCAACGCCCCGTTCGGCCTGAAGACGGAATACGACGCCGACTGGGTGGGCCGCTATCACGCCATCGAATCCGAAGTGAAGACCGTCAACATCAACCCGTCCATCGCCTACAAGGCGGCGCCGAACCTGTCGGTGGGTGTGGGCGTGAGCGCGCAGTACATCGAGGCGACGCTGAGTCAGGCAGTCGATCAGAACAGCGTATGTGTCGCGCGCCAGGTCGCCGGCGGCGTTCCCGTCGCCAGTGCGATCGCCGGATGCGCGGCGGTGTCCGGCGACGCCACCGGCACGGTCGAGGGCGACGACTGGAGCTTCGGCTACAACATCGGGATCATCTACGAGGCCGGCACGAACACCCGCGTCGGGTTCGCCTACCGTTCGAAGATCAAGCAGGAACTGGAAGGTGACGCCGCTTTCGCGAATGCGCATCCGGCGTTCACGATGCAGAACGTCTTCGTGCCGACCTCGGTCACGGCGGACGTCACCCTGCCGGAAACGGCGTCCCTGAGCCTCTATCATGCCGTCAGCCCGACGCTGGCGCTGCTCGCCGACGTATCCTGGACGCGCTGGAGCCGCTTCGACGAACTGCGCATCCAATACGCCTCGGCGCAGCCGGACAGCGTCACCCCGGAAAACTGGGACAACAGCGTGCGCTATTCTCTCGGCCTGCATTACCGCTACAACAGCGCCTGGCTGCTGCGTGCCGGCCTCGCCTATGACGAGGAACCCATCCCGGATGCCCAGCACCGCACACCGCGCATTCCGGGCAATGATCGCACCTGGCTGGCGTTCGGCGCGAACTATCGCTACTCGCCGGCACTGTCCTTCGACGTGGGCTATGCGCACCTGTTCGTGGACGACACGCCGATCGACGCGTCCACGCTCACGGCCGGCACACTCATCGGAACGTATGACGCGGATGTGAATATCCTCAGCGCCCAGGTGAACTGGTCGTTCTGAGGCGCAGGACGGCCGTTCGACAGCGGCCAGGGAGAGGCACAAAAAAAACCGCCCGGCTTCACGCCGGGCAGTTTTTTCGAGAAGGCCCGACGCCTCGAGCCCTCACCGGCACAAGGCCGGAGACATCACCCAGGCGCAGGCATGAGAAGTCCCGACAGCTCAGGCCTTCTTGATCAGGAAGTGGTACTTGCCACCCTCTTCCTTCGACTCCAGCAGCGTGTTGCCGGTCTGCTTGGCGAACGCCTCGAAGTCCTTAACGGAACCCGGGTCGGTCGCGATGATGTGCAGCACCTTGCCGCTGGTGAGGCCGCCGAGCGCCTTCTTTGCACGCAGGATGGGCAGCGGGCAGTTCAGGCCGGATGCATCCAGCTCCTCGTCGAAATTTGCCATGGGTGAGACTCCTCTTTATTACTGACGTGAGTGTTCGTGGGTAGAACCGTGCCAGGTCGTTGATACGGGATCGTTGAAAAAAGCAGAGCACTTATATGCCAACTACCCCTCAAACGCAACCCTAGACAATACAAACGCTTTCCATTTGACGACACCTCAGGCCGAGGCGCTGCTGGCCTGCGGCAGGACCATCGGCAATCCCTGCCGGGCCCAGTCCAGCAACCCGCCGCGCAGGTTGATGAACTGGCGTCCGCCACCACGTCCCGCCAGGAAAGCGCAGGCCTGCGCGGAGCGGGCTCCCGACCGGCAGTACACGACCATCGGCCGCGCATCCCTCGACCATTCGTCGGCCCGCAACGGCACGAGGTGGAGAGGAACCAGTTCGGCCCCCTCGATGATTCCTTGAGCGGTTTCCTGCGGCGTCCGCACATCGATGAGCTGAATGCTGTCCGGCGCCTCCCGCAGGATCCTGGCCAGTTCCCGGCTGTCGATTTCCGGAACTCCAAACATGCGCCTTCTCCCGAGTCGGAACAGATGTATTAGCGAATACTAATATATGACGCTGCCGATCGCCACCCCCTCCGGCGAGCTGTAATCCGCGATCGAGGCCGCGCCTCCCCGGTGGCGCGGGAACCATCAGTCGCGTATCGTGGTCCACCGATGCATTCCATCCGCCCCGGAAAGCCCGGCTTTACATCCATGTCGCCGCTTCTGCGCCTGCTGTTGCTGATCCTGTTGTGCCTGCCGCCCGTCTACCCCAGCTTCGCGGTGGAATTGCCGAACATCGGCGATCCCGCCGAACGCCTGGTCACTCCCGAACAGGAACGGCAGCTCGGCGAGGCCTTCATGCGCCGGTTGCGGCAGAGCGTGCCCTTCGTCGACGACCCCGAACTCGACGCCTACCTGGGCAGTCTCGGCAGCACCCTGGTCGCCAACAGCGACGACCCCGGGCAGCGCTTCACGTTCTTCATCGTCAAGGACGATGCCATCAACGCCTTCGCGGCACCGGGCGGCTTCATCGGCACGCACAGCGCCCTGTTCCTGGCGGCGCGCAATGAAAGCGAGCTGGCCGGCGTGCTGGCGCACGAAATCGCGCACGTCACCCAGAAGCACCTGGTCCGCGCCTACGACTCGGCGAGCCGCCTCAGCCTGCCGACGGCCGCGGCCATTCTCGCCGCCATCCTGATCGGCACCCAGGACAGCGAGGCGGGCCAGGCCGCCATCATGTCGGTCCAGGCCGGCTCGATCCAGCAGCAGATCAACTTCACCCGCGCGAACGAGAAGGAGGCTGATCGCATCGGCATGCAGACCCTGTCGCGCTCCGAATTCGATCCCATGGGCATGCCGGGCTTCTTCGAGCGCCTCTATCAGAGCACCCGTTACTACGGCGATCGGCTGCCGCCCTTCCTCAGCACCCACCCGGTCACCACCGACCGCATCGCCGACTCCACGGCCCGCGCCGAGCAGGAGCGTCCGCACAAGGTCCGCGACAGCCTGAGCTTCTATCTCGCCCAGGCCAAGCTGCGGGTGCTGACGGCCAAGGACCCCGGGCAGGCCCTGAACTACTTCTCCCAATCCCGCACGGATCCACCGCTGCCGGAGGCGGCACACCAGTACGGCCGCGGCCTCGCCCTGGCCGCCGTCGGCCGGCACGCCGAGGCGCGGCGCGAGCTGGAGCGGCTGGCGGATGCGGATCCCGACCGCATCGCCTACCCGCTTGCCCTGGCCGAGATCGACCAGGGCGCCGGACGCGGCGATGCCGCGCTGACCCGTTACCGCGACATGCTCACCCTCTATCCCGGCAATCCCGTGATCGTCCAGGGGTACGCCCAGGCCCTTCTCGACAATCGCCGTTTTGCGGACGCCCACCGACTGCTGGAGGAATTCCGGCGCGGTCAGGCGCTGCCCCGGCCCGGTCTCTATCAGCTGCTGGCACAGGCCAGTACCGGCATGAAACGCCCCGTCGATGCCCATGAAGCCATGGCGGAATACTATTACCTGAACGGCCAGACCCATGCCGCAGTCGAACAGTTGACGCTGGCAACCCGCATGCCCGACCAGGATTTCTACCAGGCCTCGCGGATCGAGGCGCGGCTGCGAGAGCTCAAAGCGATCGCGCTGGAGGAGAAAAAGGAACAGCGCTAGCAGGCCGTCAAACACCGCGCTGAGGGGCGCAGGGAATATATCTATCGACCTTCCCGTCTAATTGTCGACGATGCGTCGGAGATCACGCCCCGTGCAGTGCACGAATACCCTATCTATTAGTATTTTAATGGGTCCTGCGACAGACGGTGGACAGCCTGCGAGTTTTGACTCGCCGGGATCGCGACGCTATAGTCCGGGCGTATGTCGTGCAGTAACAAACCTTCGCTGTATAACGACGCCGGCGGGTTGCAGGCGGCTCGTCGGCCATAAATCACACCTTCGCACCACTAAACCCACTGAGGAGGCAACGATGCGGCAATCCCTGAGCATCCTTTCAACCGCCGCTTCCTTGGCAGCACTGCTCGGGAGCCTGGCTCTGGCCCCCTCCGCAGCAGTCGCCGCCGAAGCAGCTGCAGGTTCCGTCGTAGAACAGGGCAAAAAGATTGCGTTCGACCGCAAGAAAGGCAATTGCCTGTCCTGTCACCACGTCGACGGGGGCGAACTGCCCGGCAACATCGGACCGCCGCTCGTGGCCATGCAGGCGCGCTTCCCGGACAAGACCAAGCTCCGCGCCCAGATCTGGGACTCGACCAAGGCCAATCCCAACAGCATGATGCCGCCCTTCGGGCGTCACAAGATACTGACCGAAGACGAGATCGACAAAGTCGTCGAGTACATCTACACCCTCTAGCCACAGGCATTGGCAACGTTTAGGAGAAGCAGCAGTGACGAACATGAAACGTAGAACCCTTCTGAAAGGAACCCTGGCCGCCAGTGCCGTGGGCATGGCGATCGGCGCCGGTCTGCTGACCCCGCGGGCCGTGCTGGCCGCGTGGCCCAAGGACGCCTTCGATGCCAAGAGCGTGGACGCCGCGGTGAGCGGCCTGTTCGGCAGCGCCCAGCTCGAGGGCAGTGACAAGATCAAGATCAAGGTGCCGGATATCGCCGAGAACGGCTCCGTGGTGCCGGTGTCGGTCGAAACCGACATGGAAGGCGTCGAGGCGATCAGCATCGTCGCCGAGAAGAACGCTTCGCCGTTGACCTCCTCGTACAACCTGGGCCCGGGCACCGAGCCGTTCGTCGCCACCCGCATCAAGCTCGGCGCGACCTCGAGCGTGATCGCCGTGGTCAAGGCCGGCGGCAAGCTCTACAGCACCGGCAAAGAGGTCAAGGTCACGATCGGCGGTTGCGGCGGCTGAGCGGCACCCATCCGGTCCTGACACTCACACGATTACGCAAGAGGAAGCAGCACAATGGCAAACACGATTAAGGTCCGCGCCAAGCTGGCCGGCGATGTGACCACGGTAAAGGCCCTGATCAGCCACCCGATGGATACCGGTCTGGTCAAGGACAAGAAGACCGGCAAACCGATCCCCGCGCACTTCATCCAGGAAGTGGTGTGTGAGCACAATGGCAACGCCGTCATGACCGCACTGTGGGGCGTCGCCATTTCCAAGAACCCCTACCTGTCCTTCCGTTTCAAGGGCGCCAAGGTCGGCGACAAGCTGACCATGCGCTGGGTCGACAACACCGGCCAGAGCGATTCGCAGGAAACCGTCATCGACTGAAGAAACGAGCAGATCGCGCCGCCAGGCGCGATCTGACTATCCACCGAAGGAGACATTATCAATGAAGAAACTCCTGAGCATCGTGGCGGCCCTGGGGATTGCAGCGTCCCTGCCGTACACGGCCAATGCCGGCCCGGAGCAGGATTTGCAGGATTTCCGCGCATACTTCAAGAAGCGCTTCCCCCAGGTACCGTTCAACGAATTCGGCAACGGCGTCTACGCCATCGACGCGGAGTCCCGTGCGCAGTGGGAAGCCATCGAGGATTTCCCGCCCTATGAACCGAGCATCGAGAACGGCAAGAAGCTGTTCGAGACGCCCTTCAAGAACGGCAAGACCTACGCGAGCTGCTTCCCGAACGGAGGCATCGGCATCCGCCAGGATTATCCGAAGTTCGACGCTGCCTCGGGTCAGGTGGTCACGCTGGAATACCTGATCAACGAATGCCGCGCAGCCAACAGCGAGGAACTGCTGCCGCTCAAGGGCGGCCCGATCGCCGACCTGGTGTCCTACATGGCCTATACCTCGCGCGGCAACAAGATGAACATCGTCGTTCCCAACGACCCGCGCGCGCTGGCGGCCTATGAACGCGGCAAGCAGCATTTCTACGCCAAGCGCGGTCAGCTCAACATGGCCTGCGCCGATTGCCACGTCTACAACGCCGGCAACTACGTCCGCGCCGACCTGCTGAGCCCGGCGCTCGGCCATGTCACGCACTTCCCGGTGTATCGCTCCAACTCCGGCAGCATGGTCAACCTCCAGCACCGTTATGCAGGCTGCAACGAGCAGGTGCGGGCCAAGGCCTACCCTCTGCAGAGCGAGGAATACCGTGCGCTGGAGTACTTCCACTCCTACATGAGCAACGGCATCGAAGTGAACGGGCCCGGCTCACGCAAGTAAGCCAGACGCCACCCGCGAACCCGGTTTGGTCCGCCAAGCCGGGTTCGTTCATTCAGACACCCGGTGTGTCCCGTTCTCGGCCGGACACGGAATTTCCCCCGCCGGCAGCGCGTCTCACGGTATCGCCCATACGACTAATCCCGCGGCAGGTCGCACGACACGTCCCGGCCACGCAATTCCTTCATCCTATCGGAGGCACGACATGACCATCTCACGCCGTGAATTTCTGCAGATGCTGGCCGTCGCCAGCGCCGCGGGCGTCACTCTGTCCGGATGCGACTCCGGTTCCGAAAAAGCCTCCGGCGGCGTCAAACCCGCCACGGGCCCGAGCGATCTGTACGAGCTGCCGCCGTTCGGCAATGTGTCCCTGCTGCACTACACGGATTGCCACGCGCAGTTGCTGCCGGTGTACTTCCGCGAACCGAACATCAATCTCGGCGTGGCCGGCATGGCCGGCCAGCCACCGCATCTGGTCGGTGACGCCTTCCTGAAACACTACGGCATCAAGCCCGGCACGCCCGAAGCACACGCCTTCACCTACCTCAATTTCGCCGAGGCGGCACGCGAGTACGGCAAGGTCGGCGGCTTCGCCCATCTGGCGACGCTGGTCAAGCGCATCCGCGCCCAGCGTCCCGGCGCCCTGCTGCTGGATGGCGGCGACACCTGGCAGGGCTCCGCCACCTCGCTGTGGACCAACGGCCAGGACATGGTCGACGCGCAGCTGCTGCTGGGCGTGGACATCATGACGCCGCACTGGGAAATGACCTTCGGCGCCGACCGCGTGCGCGAGATCATCGACAAGGATTTCAAGGACCGTATCGAGTTCCTCGCTCAGAACGTGGTGGACAACGAGTGGGGCGAACAGGTCTTCAAGCCCTACGTGATCCGCGAGATCAACGGCGTGCCTACCGCCATCATCGGCCAGGCCTTCCCCTACACGCCCATCGCGAACCCGCGCTTCATGGTGCCCGACTGGAGCTTCGGCATTCGCGACGAGCGCATGCAGGAAATGGTCGACAACGCCCGCGGCGAAGGCGCCCAGGTGGTCATCGTGCTGTCGCACAACGGCATGGACGTGGACCTCAAGATGGCCAGCCGCGTCAGCGGCATCGACGCCATCATGGGCGGCCACACGCACGACGCGGTGCCTGCGCCGGTCGTCGTATCGAACCCCGGTGGCAAGACCCTGGTCACCAACGCCGGCTCGAACAGCAAATTCCTCTCGGTCCTCGATCTCGACGTCAAGAACGGCAAGGTCAGCGACTACCGCTACCGCCTGCTGCCGGTGTTCTCCAACCTGCTGCCGGCCGACGCCGAGATGGCGGCCTACATCGACCAGATGCGCGCGCCCTTCAAGGACAAGCTCGATGAGCGGCTCGCGGTCAGCGACGACCTGCTCTATCGCCGCGGCAACTTCAACGGCACCTTCGATCAGCTCATCTGCGACGGCCTGATGGCGGTGACCGGTGCCCAGATCGCCTTCTCGCCCGGCTTCCGCTGGGGCGTGAGCGTGCTGCCGGGCGAACCCATCACCATGGATCAGCTGATGACCCAGACTGCCATCACCTACCCCAACGTGACCCTCAATCCCATGACCGGCGAGCGCATCAAGGAAATCCTGGAAGACGTCGCCGACAACCTGTTCAACGCGGACCCCTACTATCAGCAGGGCGGCGACATGGTGCGCGTGGGCGGACTGCAGTACAGCATCGACCCGGCGGCGGAGATGGGCAGGCGCATCGGCGACCTGCAACTGGGCGGCGAGCCGCTCGACGCCGGCAAGGAGTACCTGGTCGCCGGCTGGGCCAGTGTGCAGGAGACGCCCGCTGGCGACACCGGCCGCCCGGTGTGGGATGTGGTGGCCGAGTACCTGCGCGATGCGAAGACCGTCAGCGGCATCAAGCTGAACGAACCGGTCATCAAGGGCGTGAGCGGCAACCCGGGCTATGCGCCGCTGAGCTGAGACCGGAGCGCTGTCCGAC
>CAYWKV010000021.1:0-15402 GCA_964458835.1 uncultured Gammaproteobacteria bacterium
TCCATTTCATCCTGTGGAATATAGATGCGCCCGTTCTCGACATAGTCCTGGGCGAGATCCTGAAAGAAATTGATGAGCTGCAGCGCGCTGCAGATGGCGTCGGAGCAGGCGAGGTCGCGGGCATCCGTGCGGCCGAGCAGGTGCAGCAGCAGGCGGCCGATGGGATTGGCCGAGCGCCGGCAGTAATCCATGACTTCGCCGAAATCCGCATAGCGCGTGCAGGTGACGTCCTGGCGGAACGCACTCAGCAGATCGCGGAACAGCCCGATGGGCAGACGATGGCGCCCGACGACGTCGGCGAGCGCCAGACCCAGGGAGGTCGTCTGCGGCGCGCCCGCGGCGATGCCATCCAGCAGTTGGTCGAACCCGGCCAGCCGGGCGAGCCGGCCCTCGGGTGCGAGATCGCCTTCGTCGGCGATGTCGTCGGCCTGGCGCGCGAAGGCATAGATGATCGCCACCGGCCGGCGCAGCGCGCGTGGCAGCAGCCACGAGGCGACGGGAAAGTTCTCGTAATGGGAACGGGCAGTGGCCAGACAGTCCGCATAGGCCCGTTCGAGCGCGCGCTCAGGCATGCGTGGACAACGTCATACGCCCATGGGTGGTACTGAACGCGAGCGACGACGGCTCCGTATTCATCCTGAAAACCCTATTTGCCACGGAAGCACATGGAAAAACACGGACAAGATCCCAGGCTTCACACCACGGCCGACACCACCCGCCAGAGCCTGGGGCAGAGCCTCGCGATGCGGTTTCATTTCCGCGTTCTTCCGCGTTCTTCCGCGTTCTTCCGTGTGCTTCCGTGGCTGAAGTGATTTTTGGGTTCATTGGTGCTCATCAGGGATATCGGCCTGGTCGTCGGTGTCGTTCGGCTGCACGGTGCGCGCGGCGCGTTCGACCTGTTCCAGTTCGGTGATATCCGCCTTCGAGGCGATGCCGAGCTCGGTGAACTTGCGCGCGCCGGGCAGGATGCGGCTGTCGAACGAACCGACGGCCTTGTTGTAGGCGTTGACGCTGGCATCCAGGCTTCTGCCGACCTTTGTCAGATGTTCGGCGAAGGTGCCCAGGCGTTGATAGAGTTCCTCGCCGACCTTGCGGATGACCTCGGCGTTCTCGGTCAGGGCATCCTGGCGCCAGCCGAAGGCGACGGCGCGCAGCAGGGCGACGAAACTGGTCGGTGTCGCCAGGATCACCTTGGCGGCCAGCGCGTCTTCCAGCAGCTGCCGGTCGTATTCCAGCGCCGTGCTCAGGAACTGGTCACCGGGGATGAACAGCACGACGAAATCCGGCGCCTGGCGGAATTGCTGCCAGTAGGCCTTGGCCGACAGTTCCCGCACCCGCTCGCGCACCTTGCGCGCGTGGCGTTCGAGTTCGCGCCGCCGACCTTCGTCGTCGCCGGCCTCGATGGCGTTGAGATAGGCGTCCAGCGGCGTCTTGGCATCGACGATGATCTCGCGTTCGTCCGGCATGCGCACGATCATGTCGGGGCGCTGGCGGCCGGCGTCGGTCTGCACCTCCTGTTGCTCGAAGAAGTCGCAGCGGTCGACCATGCCGGCGAGTTCGGCGAGCCGCTTGAGCGTCAGCTCGCCCCATTGGCCGCGCACCTCGGGACGGCGCAGGGCCTGCACCAGGCTGCGGGTCTCGCCTTGCAGCAGACGCTGCGATTCGGCCATGGTCTCGAGGTGCTTGGTCAGCGAGCCGTAGGCCTCTTTGCGCTCGTTCTCCATGCGCCGGATCTGCACGTCGGCCCTTTCCAGGGCTTCGCGGATCGGTTTGACCAGGTTCTCGACGGCCTTCTCGCGCTGGCCGAGGCTGCCCTCGGCGTGCATCTGGAAGGCGCGGAGGTTCTCCTGCGCCAGCTTGAGGAACTCGCCGCTGTTGTGCTTGAGCGCCTGGCTGGCCATCGCGCCGAAGGTCTCGCGCAACTGCTCGCGCGCGTCCTCCAGCGACGCCAACCGCTCTTCGGCGCGGCGCCGTTCGACCGTGAGTTCGGCCTCCAGACGCGCGTTCCCGGCGCGCAGTTCCGTCTGTTTGCGGTGCTGCACGCCATACACCAGCAGTCCGCCCAGCAGGGCGGCCAGCACCACGGCGAGGATGAGGACAGGCGGATCGATGGACGGTATCGGCATGGCCGGCATCATAACATTGGCGCAGACGGAGAAGGGTAGGCCGGACCGGTCCGCACAGCGGTGGACAGGTTTGCACGGAACGGGGCAGATCCCTGCTGTCCCATAAACCCGAAAACCGGATTTGCCACGGAACTACATGGAAGACACTGGAATAAAGCCGTGTCGCAGGGTGCCGGCCCGGCATGTGGCAGGTGATGCGGGCCACTAGGTGAAGCCACATGATCCGGTCCGGATTTTTCCGGGCGCTTCCGTGGCTGAAATACGTGTTTTCGGGGTAAAAGCAATGGGACAGCTGTGGCGCCGAATATTGTTTGGGGACGCGCCAGGGCCGGGTGAAAACATCCCGCGCTGTGGCGTCCTACGGTCTGGCGATGCCGAGCCAGGCGAGAATGTCCTCGGGCCGCTCCACCAGCGCGTCCGCGCCCCATCCGTGCGGGTCGTCGTCGTCGCCGATGTAGCCGAACAGCGCGACCAGCGTGGCCATGCCGGCGTTGTGGCCGGCCTCGATGTCGCGCCGGGCATCGCCGACGTACAGGCATTCGTGCGCCTGCGAGCCGGCGCGTTCGCAGGCCAGCAGCATGGGCGCGGGATGGGGTTTGCGCTCGTTGAGGGTGTCGCCGCTGACCACGACGGCGGCGCGCTCGAACAGGCCGAGTTCCTGCAGCAGCGGTTCGGTCAGCCAGGCGGGCTTGTTGGTGACCACGCCCCAGTTCAGTCCCTGCCGCTCCAGCGTGTCCAGCACGTCGACCATGCCGGCGAACGGGCGGGTCGCGCGCGCGATGTTGGCGCGGTAGGTGTCGAGCAGGTGGCGCCGTCGCGGATGATAGCCGTCGTCGTCGGGGCCGAGGCCGAAACCGAGTTTTATCAGCGCGACGCCGCCGTGCGAGACCACCGGACGGATGACCTCATACAGCAACGGCTCCCGGCCGAACTCGCGCAGGGTTTCGTTCAGCGCGAAGGCGAGGTCGGGCGCGGTGTCGAGCAGCGTGCCGTCGAGATCGAAGAGGACAGTGCGGATGCGCATTGCCAGGGGTTCCTGAAAAATCATCTTAGCCACGGAAAACACGGACAGAAATGCTTATGGCCACGAAATCCACGAAACCCACGAAAAATTCCCAGGGCCAGAGGGAGAATGGCACTTACTTACTCACTAGTCAGTATCACTGCTGTCCCATAAACCCAAAAACCGGATTTGCCACGGAAGCACACGGAAGACACTGAAATAAAGCCGCCTCGCGAGGCGCCGGCTCGGCATGTGCCGGGTAACGCGGGCCACCATGTGAAGCCAAATGATCCGATCCGGTTTTTCCGTGTGCTTCCGTGGCCACAAACCGTTTTTGTGAGCGAAACGGTTCAGCGCCGGTAGGCGGCGAGGTAGTTCACGTCGACGTCGCGGCCCAGGCTGTAGGTCGCGGTGAGCGGGTTGTAGCTCATGCCGGTGAGGTCGCACAGTTCGAGCTCCGCGGCGCGCGCCCATGCATCGAGTTCCGAGGGGCGGATGAACTTGCGGAAATCGTGCGTGCCCTTGGGCAGCATGCGCAGCACGTATTCGGCGCCGACGATCGCCAACAGGTACGCTTTCGGATTGCGGTTGATGGTCGAGAACACCACCAGTCCGCCGGGCCTGACCAGGCGCGCGCAGGCGGCGATCACCGAGTCGGGCGCAGGCACGTGTTCCAGCATCTCCAGGCAGGTGACGATGTCGAAGCCGCCCGGCGCTTCCTCGGCCATGCGTTCGGCGGTGATCTGCCGGTAGTCGACCTCGAGGCCGGATTCGTAGAGGTGCAGTCTGGCCACCGACAGCGGTGCCTCGCCCATGTCGATGCCGGTGACCTGGGCACCGCGCGCGGCCATGCCTTCGCTCAGCAGGCCGCCGCCGCAGCCGACGTCCAGCACGCGCTTGCCGCTCAGCGGTTCGAGGCGGTCGATGTAGTCCAGCCGCAGCGGGTTGATGTCGTGCAGGGGTTTGAACTCGCTGTGCGGATCCCACCAGCGCGCCGCCAGTTCCTCGAACTTGGCGATCTCGGCGGGGTCGACGTTGTGGGCGGCGTGGGGCATGGGTGCAAGCATAACCTGTCGTGGAGGGCTGTGTGTAGCGGCCGGAACAATTCACTTCAGCCACGGAAGCGCACGGAAAAATGCGGACAAGATTATAGGCTTCACACGCAACCCACGTCGTCCGCCGGGTACTGAGGCAGAGCTGCGTGAGGCGGTTTCATTCCAGTCGTTTTCCGTGTGTTTCCGTGGCAAATACGGCTTTTGGGGTCAGGCACCGTGCTCCGCGTCCGCCGCGCCGATGCGGGCTCGCCAGCGGCGGGCGCGGGCCAGGATGCCGGCCTCGTCGAGGCGGGTCAGGACGCGGTCCCTGAGCAGATGCTCGCCCGCGACCCAGACGTCCGTGACCTGCTGCCGGCCGCTGGCATAGACGATCTGCGACAGCGGATGGTACAGGGGGGCGGATTCGACGTCGTCGAGGCGGATGGCGCAGACGTCCGCCCACTTGCCGGGCACCAGCGAGCCGATCCGGTCGCCCAGGCCGAGCGCGGTGGCGCCGTTCAGCGTGGCCATGCGCAGGGCCTGGTAGGCGGGCAGCGCGCTGGCATCACCGCTGACGGCCTTGGCGAGCAGGGCGGCGGTGCGCAGTTCGCCGAGCATGTCCAGGTCGTTGTTGCTGGCCGCGCCGTCCGTACCCAGCGCGACGTTCACGCCGGCCTGCAGCAGGCGCTGCACCGGGCAGAAGCCGCTGGCGAGCTTGAGGTTGGATTCGGGGCAATGCACCACGCTGACGCCGGCGGCGGCGCACTGCCCGATCTCGGCATCGGTCAGCTGGGTCATGTGCACGGCCAGGAGCGATGGCGACACCAGACCGAGTTCCTGCAACCGGGCGAGCGGCCGCCGCCCCTGCTGCGCCATCGCCTGCTCGACCTCGTGCGCCGTCTCGTGGACGTGCATGTGGACGGGGATGTCGAGTTCGTCGGCGAGCACCCGCACGCGCGCCAGCGGCGCGTCCGAGACGCTGTAGGGCGCGTGCGGCGCGAAGGCGGTACGGATCAGAGGATGATTGCGGTAGGCGTCGTGCAGCGCCAGTCCCTTGGCCAGGTAGTCATCGGCGTTTCCGGCGTAGCCGGTGGGGAAGTCGATGAGGATCAGGCCCACCGTGGCGCGCAGGCCGGCGGCCGCGGCGGTCCGTGCCGTGACCTCCGGAAAGAAGTACATGTCGTTGAAGCAGGTGGTGCCGCCGCGCAGCATCTCGGCCAGTGCGAGCTCGGTGCCGTCCTGGACGAACTCCTCGTTCACCCAGCGCGCCTCGGCGGGCCAGACGTGATGCTGCAGCCAGTCCATCAGGTGCAGATCGTCGGCCAGGCCGCGCAGCAGCGTCATCGCCGCATGGGTGTGGGCATTGACCAGACCGGGGATCAGCGCATGCGCCGGCAGTTCGATCTCCGCCGTGGCCCGGTATGACCGGCGCGCGTCCGCCGTCGGCAGCACCGCCACGAGGCGCCCCTCGTGGATGGCGAGGCTGTGGTCGTCGAGGACGCGGTCGTCCGGTTCGACGGGGACGATCCAGGCGGCATGGATGAGGGTGTCGACGGTCTGCATGGGCCGGGGCCGATTATTTTGCGCGTCAGTATACCGGAATGCCGGACCCGCGCATCAGGCCGCGTCGACCCGATGCAGGTGCACGTCGCGCTGCGGGAACGGGATGCTGATGCCGTTGGCATCGAAGGCCGCCTTGACGTTCTCCAGCAGATCCGAGCGCACCGCCCAGTAGTCGCCGGTCTTGACCCAGGGCCGGACATTGATGTTGACGCTGCTGTCGGCCAGTTCCGCCAGCGAGATTGCCGGCGCAGGCTCGGCCAGGATGCGCTCGTCCCGGCCCATGGCCTCCTCGATGAGGCGCTTGGCCGTGCGGAGGTCGTCGCCGTAGCCGATGCCGAAGACCAGATCGATGCGACGCGTCGGTCGCGCCGTCACGTTGATGATGGTGCCGCCGTAGATCTGGCCGTTGGGGACGATGACCTCGCGGTTGTCACCGGTGGCGAGCACGGTGCTGAAGACGTTCACGGCCTGCACGATCCCACTGGTGCCGGCTGCCTCGATGAAGTCGCCGACGCGGAAGGGGCGGAACACGATCAGCAGCACCCCGGAGGCGAAGTTGCCGAGCGAATCCTTGAGCGCCAGACCGACGGCCAGGCCGGCGGCGCCGACGATGGCCAGCAGCGAGGTGGTCTGCACGCCCAGATGGTCGAGGGCGGCGATGATGACCACCGCCAGCAGCATGAAGTAGGCGATGTTGGACACGAACGCGACGAGCATGTCGTCCATGCCGCCACGGTGCATGAGCCGCCGGGCCGCGGACAGCAGCCATTTGACGAGCCAGCGGCCGATGACGAAGATCGCGAGCGCCACGGTGACGCGCGTCGCCCAGGGGATCACGTGGGTCTGCAGCATTTCGGGGGTGATGAGCTCGGCGAGCTTGTCCATGAGGTTCTCCTGCGGTGTGCCGGTCTCTGAAACGCTTCGGCCGCCTTGCGGCGGCCGAAGATGACCTGATCGGTTGTGGAAATGACGATCAGTTTGCCGTACGGGTACCGCGCAGGGTGACCTCGACGCGGCGGTTCTGCGCGCGGCCTTCCGAGGTGCGGTTGTCCGCGATCGGACGGCTCTCGCCGTAGCCGATGGTCGACATGATGCGCGGGTCGATGCCCTGGTCGATCAGGAAGTTCTTCACCGAATTGGCGCGGCGCACGGACAGATCCTGGTTGTAGGCGTCGGCACCGCTGCTGTCGGTGTGGCCCGCGATGTCGATGTGCTCGATGTCGATGGTCTTGATGCGGGCGGCCAGCGTGCGCAGCTCCTCCTGACCGGCCGGTTTCAGCGTGTCTTTGTTCACGTCGAACAGGGCGCCGGCGCTGAGTGAGACGGATTCGGTCACGGCCTGCGGGACGGGCGCGGGGGCCGGGGCGGCTTCGACGACGGGCTCGGGCTTCGGCACCAGGTCCGGGTCGCACTCGGCGAGGGCCAGTTCCTTGGTCCAGGAGCTGGTCCGCACGCAGTTGCCCGAGCCGTCCAGAACGAGGTGGCCGCTGGAGTCGCCGACATAGCCTGCGTTGGCCGTGCCGCCTTCATGGGCGCTGGCGGTCGTGCTCATGGCGAGGCCGCCACAGGCCGCGGCGACTGCGAGATTGATGAGGGTTCTACGCATTTTGGATGCTCCTTGATTGTTCATGGTTTAGCCCAGGCATCGACCGAGGGTGGTCAAAGTTAGAGCATAGACTATCAGCATGTGCCGGTTCCAAGCCAGGGCAATCTATGCCAGAATCCGCAACGCTCACGCTCTCCGCCCGTTGAAGGATATATGCGCCCGGCAGCCTCCGGGCTGCCACCATCCGCACCCGCCGCAGCCGATTCCAACGAACGACATGGACACACGTCACGACACCATCCGCGCGGTCGCCTGGCAGAACGACAGGCTCGTGCTGCTCGACCAGCGCCAGCTCCCGGCACGCGAGGATCACCTGAACTGCGAGGATGCCGCCGCGGTGGCCCGGGCCATCCGCGACATGGTCGTGCGCGGCGCGCCGGCGATCGGCATCGCCGCGGCCTACGGCGTCGTGCTCGCGGCGCGGCGGGCCTATGCGGTATCCGGACCGGAATGGCGCGCGGCTATCGAGCCGGACATGGAGCGCCTGGCGGCGTCGCGGCCGACGGCGGTGAATCTGTTCTGGGCACTGGCGCGCATGCGCGGGCGGTTCGCCGGCATCGACGGCGATCCGGTGCCCGCACTGCGTGCGGAGGCCGAGGCCATCCATGCCGAGGACATCGCCGCGAACCGCCGCATGGGGGAACTCGGCGCGGCACTGCTCACCGGCACGCGCGGCGTGCTGACCCACTGCAACACCGGTTCGCTCGCCACCGGCGGCTATGGCACGGCACTGGGGGTGATCCGCAGCGCCTGGGCGGCGGGCCGCATCGAGGCGGTGTACGCCGACGAGACCCGGCCGTGGCTGCAGGGTGCGCGGCTGACGGCCTGGGAACTGGTGCGTGACGGGATTCCGGTAACGCTGCTCGCCGATGCCGCGGCCGCGCACCTCATGCGGCAGGGCAGCGTGCAGTGGGTGATCGTCGGTTCCGACCGCATCGCCGCCAACGGCGACGTGGCGAACAAGATCGGCACCTACAGCCTGGCGGTGAACGCGCGCCACCACGGCGTACGCTTCATGGTGGTCGCGCCGACCTCCACCATCGACATGGGCATCGACAGCGGTGCGCAGATTCCCATTGAGCAGCGCGATCCGGCCGAGGTGCTGGCGCTCGGCGGGCAGCCGGTTGCCGCCGACGGCGCGACGGCCTGGAACCCGGCCTTCGACGTCACCCCCGCCGGGCTGGTGGACGCCATCGTCACCGAGCGCGGCGTCGTCGAACATCCCACGCCCGCGAAGATGGCCGCACTGATGGGCCGGCCGGCCCGTAGCGCCCGCGCCTGAGCCCGGCGACTTCGCGCCTGAGGCCCGGAGGCCCGCTCTGAGGCGTTTTTCATGAGATGCAGTGGGTGGGGCGCCTATGCTAAGATGTCGCCGGTTTAGCGCCTGTCCGGCGGCATGAGATATCCCCGTCGCGACCGGAAGCACATAAATAATAGTAAGGACCGGCCCCCCGTCGATGGCTGAATTCGCCAAAGAAATCCTGCCCGTCAATCTCGAAGACGAGATGAAACAGTCCTACCTCGATTACGCCATGAGCGTGATCGTGGGCCGTGCGCTGCCCGACGTGCGCGACGGACTGAAGCCGGTGCACCGGCGTGCCCTGTTCGCCATGTACGAACAGAGCAACGACTGGAACAAACCCTACAAGAAGTCGGCGCGCCTCGTCGGCGACATCATGGGTAAGTACCATCCGCACGGCGACACGGCCATCTACGACACCATCGTGCGCATGGCGCAGCCGTTCTCGCTGCGCTACATGCTGGTCGACGGGCAGGGCAACTTCGGCTCGGTGGACGGCGACGCGCCGGCGGCGATGCGTTACACCGAGATCCGCATGGCGCGTATCGCCCACGAGCTGCTCGCGGATATCGACAAGGAGACCGTCGACTTCGTCCCCAACTACGACGAGTCGGAGCGGGAGCCCTCGGTCTTCCCGACCCGGCTGCCGAACCTGCTGATCAACGGCTCGGCCGGCATCGCCGTCGGCATGGCGACCAATATTCCGCCGCACAACCTCACCGAGGTCATCGACGCCTGCGTGGCGTTGATCGACGACCCCGGCCTCGACATCCGTGCCCTGATGGAACACATCCCCGGTCCGGACTTTCCGACCGCCGGCATCATCAATGGCGTGCGCGGCATCCAGGAGGCCTATCTCACCGGCCGCGGCCGCATCCACGTGCGTGCGCGCACCGAGATCGAGGGCGAGGAGGGCAGCAAACAGACCCTCATCGTCACCGAGCTGCCCTACCAGGTCAACAAGGCCCGGCTGCTGGAGAAGATCGCCGAGCTGGTCAAGGATCGGAAGATCGAAGGCATCAGCAACCTGCGCGATGAGTCCGACAAGGACGGCATGCGCATGGTCATCGAGCTCAAGCGCGGCGAAGTCGCCGAGGTCGTGCTGAACAACCTCTACCAGCAGACCCAGATGCAGAGCGTGTTCGGCATCAACATGGTCGCGCTGGTCGACGGCCAGCCGCGCCTGCTGAACCTGAAGCAGATGCTGGAGGCCTTCATCCGCCACCGCCGCGAGGTGGTGACGCGGCGCACGGTGTTCGACCTGCGCAAGGCGCGCGAGCGCGCGCACATTTTGGAAGGCCTGGCGGTCGCGCTCGCCAACATCGACGAGATCATCGCCGCCATCAAGCGCTCCCCCAGCCGCGCCGAGGCGCGCGATGCACTGATGGGACGGGTCTGGGAACCGGGCATGGTCACCGCCATGCTGGAGCGTGCGGGCAGCGAGGCGTCGCGGCCGGACGGTCTTCCCGCCGGTTTCGGTCTGACCGACGCGGGCTACCGCCTGTCCGAGGCGCAGACCCAGGCGATCCTGGACCTGCGCCTGCATCAGCTGACCGGGCTCGAGCAGGACAAGATCGTCGGCGAGTACAAGGAGCTGCTGGACAAGATCGACGCGCTGCTGGCCATCCTCAACAGCCCCGACCGGCTGATGGAGGTGATCCGCGGCGAGCTGGTCGAGATCCGCGAGCAGTTCGGCGACAAGCGCCGCACCGAGATCAACGCCGATCACGTCGACCTGACCCTGGAAGACCTCATCACCGAGGAAGACGTCGTGGTGACGCTGTCGCACGCCGGCTACGCCAAGGCCCAGCCGCTGACCCAGTACAGCGCGCAGCGGCGCGGCGGGCGCGGCAAGGCGGCGACCACGGTCAAGGAAGAGGATTTCGTCGACAAGCTGTTCATCGCCAACACCCACGACACCATCCTGTGCTTCTCCAGCCGCGGCAAGGCCTACTGGCTGAAGGTCTATCAGCTGCCGCAGGCCGGCCGCACCGCACGCGGCAAGCCGATCGTGAACCTGCTGCCGCTGGAAGAGGGCGAGCGCATCAACGCCGTGCTGCCGGTGCGCGAGTTCTCGGATGACAAGTTCGTGTTCATGGTCACCACCAGCGGCACCATCAAGAAGACGCCGCTGTCCGGCTTCGCGCGCCCGCGCACCAGCGGCATCATCGCCGTGGACCTGCGCGACGGCGACCAGCTGGTCGATGTCGCCATCACCGACGGCGAGCGCGACGTCATGCTGTTCACCGACACCGGCAAGGCGATCCGCTTCAAGGAGACGGACGTGCGCCCGATGGGCCGCACCGCCTGCGGCGTGCGCGGCATCAAGCTTCAGGACGGCCAGAAGGTCATCGCGCTCATCATCGTCGACGGTGGGCAGGTGCTCACCGCCACCGCCAACGGCTACGGCAAGCGCACCCCGATCGAGGACTACCCGGTACACGGCCGCGGCGGCCAGGGCGTGATTTCCATCCAGACCAACGAGCGCAACGGCGCCGTGGTCGGCGCGATCCTGGCGACCGACTCTGACGAGCTGATGCTGATCAGCAATGCCGGCACGCTGGTGCGTACCCGCGCCGACGAGGTCTCGCAGATGGGCCGCAACACCCAGGGCGTGCGCCTGATCCGGCTGTCCGACGAGGAGCAGCTGGTCGGCCTGGAACGCATCGTCGAGCCGGAGGACGAGGGCGACGACGACGGTGAAGAGCCTACGGAGACGTAGACCGGCTTCGGCCTTTGTAGGAGCGGGCTTGCCCGCGAACGGTGCCGCACCTGCCGGTTCGCGGCCAAAGGCCGCTCCTACAGGTGTCCACTATTGTTGTGACAACGCACATACGAAACTAGAGGTCCAGGAAGAACATGGCGCGCGTATTCAATTTCAGTGCAGGTCCCGCCGTATTGCCCGAAGCCGTGCTGCAGCGCGCGCGCGAGGAGATGATGGACTGGCGGGGCAGCGGCATGTCGGTGATGGAGATGAGCCATCGCGACAAGGAGTTCATGTCTATCGCCGCACAGGCCGAAGCCGACCTGCGCGAGATCATGGGCATCCCGGCGAACTACAAGGTGCTGTTCCTGCAGGGCGGCGCCAGCAGCCAGTTCGCGATGATCCCGATGAACCTGCTGCGCGGTAAGAAGTCCGCCGACTACGTCAATACCGGCGCCTGGTCGAAGAAGGCCATCGGCGAGGCCAAAAAATATTGCACAGTGAACGTCGCCGCGACCTCCGAGGCCGGCAACTTCACCACCATCCCGGCCTTCGCCGACTGGAAGCTGTCGAAGGATGCTGCCTACCTGCACTACACGCCCAACGAGACCATCGGCGGCGTGGAATTCCACTGGGTGCCGGAGGCGGGCGACGTGCCGCTGGTCGTCGACATGTCCTCGACCATCCTGTCGCGGCCCATCGACGTCAGCAGGTTCGGCCTGATCTATGCCGGCGCGCAGAAGAACATCGGCCCTGCCGGCCTGACCGTGGTCATCCTCCGCGAGGATCTGATCGGCGAAACGATCCCGGGCACGCCGACCATGTTCGACTACAAGATCCACGCCGACAACGAATCCATGTACAACACCCCGCCGACCTACGGCTGGTATCTGGCCGGACTGGTGTTCCAGTGGATCAAGCAGCAGGGTGGTCTCGCCAAGATCGCGGAAATGAACAAGCGCAAGGCCGACAAGCTGTACGCGGCGATCGACAACTCCGGTTTCTACCGCAACCCGGTCGATCCGGCCTGCCGCTCGTGGATGAACATCCCGTTCGTGCTCGCCAATCCCGATCTGGACAAGACCTTCCTCGCCGAGGCCAAGGCCGCCGGCATGGTCGCACTCAAGGGCCACCGTTCCGTGGGCGGCATGCGCGCCAGCATCTACAACGCCATGCCCGAGGCCGGCGTCGACACGCTGATCGACTTCATGGCCGATTTCCAGAAGCGCAACGGATGATATGAAAAGCGCCACGAAATCCACGAAACCCACTAAAGGATCGTGGTGCTGATTTTGTAATAACAATCTTTCGTGGATTTCGTGGGTTTCGTGGCTATCTGAATGGGTTTAAGGTAGTAAACATGTATAAGATCCTCACGCTGAACAACATCTCCGTCGCCGGGCTGGAACGGCTGCCGCGCGACCGCTACGAGATCGCCTCCGAGATCCAGCACCCGGATGCGATCCTGCTGCGTTCGTTCAAGATGCACGACATGGAGATTCCGGCGACGCTGAAGGCGGTCGGCCGTGCCGGTGCGGGCGTCAACAACATCCCCGTCGACAAACTCAGCAAGCTCGGCATCCCGGTGTTCAACGCGCCCGGTGCCAACGCCAACGCGGTGAAGGAGCTGGTGCTCGCCGGCATGCTGCTGGCCGCGCGCAATATCTGTCAGGCCTGGGATTTCTCCCGCAGCCAGCAGGGCGATGACGGCGCCATCAACAAGGCGGTGGAGGCGGGCAAGAAGAACTTCGTCGGCTTCGAACTGCCCGGTCGCACGCTCGGCGTGATCGGCCTGGGCGCCATCGGCGTGAAGGTGTGCAACGCCGCGCTCGCGCTGGGCATGAAGGTGGTCGGTTACGACCCGGACATCACCGTGCAGCGCGCCTGGCAGCTGTCCTCCGAAGTGCAGCAGGCCAACAGCGTCGACGATCTGCTCAATCGTTCCGACTTCGTCACCTTCCATGTGCCGCTGATCGACGCCACCCGTCACATGATCAATGCCGACCGTCTGAAGTCCATGAAGAAGGGCGTGGTGCTGCTCAACTTCGCACGCAGCGGCATCATCGACGATCAGGCCGTGGTCGAAGCGCTGGACGCCGGCAAGGTCTATGCCTACGTCTGCGATTTCCCCGGCAATCTGCTGAAGAACCATCCGCGTGTCATTACGCTGCCGCATCTCGGGGCGTCGACGATCGAGGCGGAGGAGAACTGCGCGATCATGGTCGCCGACCAGGTGCGCGATTTCCTGGAGAACGGCAACGTGCTCAATTCGGTGAACTTCCCCGAGGTGAACATGCCACGGACCGAGGCGTATCGGCTGGCAGTCGTCAATGCCAACGTCCCGAACATGCTGGGTCAGATCTCGACCGTGCTGGCCGAGACCGGCCACAATATCGTCGACATGCTCAACAAATCGCGCGGCGAACTGGCCTATACCCTGGTGGACGTGGAGACCCCGGTGGACGCTGCCTGCCTCGGGCGTCTGCAGGCGATCGGCGGCGTGCTCTCCGTGCGTAGGGTATAGAGGGTCTGAACTTCATTGACCACAACGGGCACGGACATTGAAAGGGGACAGACTTAAGTCTGTCCCCGCTTAAGTTTAAGGAACCTCTGATCAATTCATCACGCCGTCATTGCGAGCGAAGCGAAGCAATCTCCTTCGACGGCAGATCAACAGCTTGGAGATTGCCGCGTCGCTACGCTCCTCGCAATGACGGATTAATCAGAGATTCCTTAAGTCTGCCCCCGCTTCAGCTTTATAGCTGTTCACGGGTTTCGTGGATTTCGTGGCCATCGACGACATGACCGACAAACCGACATTGCAGGCCCTGCGCGAGCGCATCGACGGGTTGGATCAGCAGATCCAGGAACTCATCAGCGCGCGCGCCGCCTGTGCGCAGCAGGTCGCCCAGGTGAAGGTTGCGCAGGGCGAGCAGAACGACTTCTACCGCCCGGAGCGCGAAGCGGAGATCCTGCGGCGCGTGCGTGAGCGCAACGCCGGGCCGCTGGGTGACGCCGAAATCACGCGCCTGTTCCGCGAGATCATGTCCGCCTGCCTGGCGCTGGAGCGCCCACTGTCCATCGGCTATCTGGGCCCGGAAGGCACCTTCACCCAGGCGGCCGTGCTCAAGCAGTTCGGCCACTCGGTGCAGATGCGCGCACTGCCGGCCATCGATGTGGTGTTCCGCGAAGTGGAGGCCGGTGGCTGCAACTATGGCGTCGTGCCCATCGAGAACTCCACCGAGGGTGTGGTCAACCACACGCTGGACATGTTCCTGCGCTCGCCGTTGCGTATCTGCGGTGAGGTGTCGCTGCGCGTCGAGCTGCACCTGCTCAGCCGCGAAACCGGGCTCGGCGCCGTACAACGCGTCTACGCCCACCAGCAGGCACTGGCCCAGTGCCGGGAATGGCTGGACGCGAATCTGCCGCGGGTCGAGCGCATCGCGGTCAGCAGCAACGGCGAGGCGGCGCGCCGCGCCGCGCAGGAGTCCGGTGCCGCGGCCGTGGCCGGTGAGGCGGCGGCGGACCTGTACGGCCTGACGCCGCTGGCCGGCCGCATCGAGGACGAGCCGGGCAACACGACACGCTTTCTCGTCATCGGCCGGCAGGCCGTCGGTCCCAGCGGACAGGACAAGACCTCGCTGCTGATCTCGGTGAAGAATCAGCCGGGCGCGCTGTACCGCATGCTCGAGCCCATGGCACGCCACGGGCTCAGCATGACCCGCATCGAGTCGCGCCCGTCGCGGCGCGGCATCTGGGACTACGTGTTCTTCGTCGATATCGAGGGACATGTCGAAGACGCCCCCGTCGCCGCAGCGATCAAGGAGCTGGAAGAGCACACCAGCCTGTTCAAGGTGCTGGGCTCCTATCCGCACGCGGTGGTATAAGGGCAGGGGCTAGGGACGAGATGCTAGGGATGAGGAAATGCAGGGGATCGATCTGCTATGGTAATGTCTGCTCCATTGAGGCTCACCGAGTTGCATGACGCCCTGTGTAGGAGCGGCCTTTGGGGCCGCAACCAAAGGAACCCACCCCGTAGAGGGCCAAAACCCCCCCGAAAAGGGGG
>CAYWKV010000021.1:15412-26172 GCA_964458835.1 uncultured Gammaproteobacteria bacterium
CCGCCCTGTGTTGGCGCGGCCTTTGCCCGCTAACTATTCCACAGACGACCTTTCGCGCCAAAAGGCCGCTCATACAGGTGTCCCGCTTTATTTCCCTAGCCCCTAGACCCTAGCCCCTAGAATCTGCCTTTGTAGAGCCTGCCCTTATGTCCTTCTGCGATCTCGCCACGCCCGGCGTTCAGGGGCTGCGGCCCTACGAGCCCGGCAAGCCGCTCAGCGAACTGGAGCGCGAATACGGCGTGCGCGACGCCATCAAGCTCGCCTCCAACGAGAATCCGCTGGGGCCCAGCCCCGCGGCGCTGGAGGCGGTGCGCGGTGCCCTGGGCGAGATCGCGCGTTATCCCGACGGCAACGGCTTCGAGCTGAAGCGCGCACTGGCGCACCGCTACGGCGTCGATCTGCCGGGCATCACGCTCGGCAACGGTTCCAACGACGTGCTGGAGATCATCGCGCGCGCCTTCCTGCAGCCGGGCCTCGAGGCGGTGTTCTCGCAGCACGCATTCGCTGTGTATCCCATCGTCACCCAGGCGGTCGGCGCCACCGCACGGGTCGTACCGGCGCATGACGGCTCGCGCGGCCCGCGCTACGGGCACGATCTCGAGGCGATGCTGGCCGCCATCACGGACAAGACCCGCCTCGTGTTCATCGCCAACCCGAACAACCCCACGGGTACCTGGCTGAGGCGCGAGGAACTCGAGGCGTTCCTGCAGCGCGTGCCGCGCCAGGTGATCGTGGTGCTCGACGAGGCCTATGTCGAATACGTCCAGGAGCCCGACTACCCGGACAGCATCCCCTGGCTGGCGAGCTTCCCCAACCTCGTCCTGACGCGGACCTTCTCCAAGGCCTACGGCCTCGCCGGCCTGCGCGCCGGTTTCGCGCTGTCACACCCCGAGGTCGCCGACGTGCTCAACCGGGTGCGCCAACCCTTCAACGTGAATTCCCTGGCGCTGATCGCCGCGACGGCGGCGCTGACCGACCGCGCCCACCTCGAGGCGAGCCTGAAGCTCAACCAGGCCGGCATGGCGCAGTGGCGGGAGATGCTGGCGGAACTGGGGCTCGAGGCCATCCCGTCCGTCGGCAATTTCCTGTGCGTGGACATGGGGCGGCCGGCGGCGCCGGTGTACGAGGCGCTGCTGCGGGAGGGCGTGATCGTGCGTCCCGTCGCCAACTACGGGCTGCCGAGCCATCTGCGCATCACCCTCGGCCTGGCGCAGGAGAACCGCCGCGCCGGCGCGGCGCTGCGCAAGGTACTGGGATGATCCGCCGCCTGTGCGTCATCGGCGTCGGCCTGATCGGCGGCTCGCTGGCGCGCGCGCTGCGGCAGGCCGGCTATTGCAATGAGGTGGTCGGCTCCGGGCGCCGCGCCGAACCTCTGCGGGAGGCGGTCGATCTCGGTGTGATCGACCGCTTCGACACCGACCCGGCGCGTGCCGCCGAGGGCGCCGACATGGTCGTCGTGTGCGTGCCGCTGGGTGCGATGGAGGCCGTGTTCCGCGGCATCGCCCCGGCGCTGACGGCGGACGCCGTGGTCACCGACGCCGGCAGCGCCAAGGCCTGCGTGGTGGCGGCCGCGCGCCGCGCCTTCGGCGGCGTGCCGCCGTGGTTCGTGCCGGGACACCCCATCGCCGGCACCGAGAAGAGCGGTGTGGCGGCCTCGTTCGCCGAACTGTACCGCAACCGCAAGGTCATCCTCACACCGCTGCCGGAGACCGCGCCCGAGGCGACCGCCCGCGTGCAGGCCATGTGGGAGGCCGCCGGCGCCGAGGTGCAGTGCATGGACGTGGAGCATCACGACGAGGTGCTGGCCGCCACCAGCCACCTGCCGCACGTGCTGGCCTTCCAGATGGTCGACACCCTGGCCCGGATGAGCGACGAGGACGAGATTTTCCGGTATGCTGCCGGCGGCTTTCGCGACTTCACCCGCATCGCCTCCAGCGATCCGGTGATGTGGCGCGACATCTGCCTGGCCAACGGCCAGGCACTGCTCGCCATGCTGGACCGCTACCGCGCCGACCTGGACCATCTGGCGGACGCCATCCGCGCCGGCGACGGCGCCGAACTGGAGCGCGTCTTCCGCAACGCCAAGGCCGCGCGCGACCGCCACAACGAACGGTGAATCGGCGGGACATGTTTTTACCGCAAAGGACGCGAAGGCGCGCAAGAAAAACCGATATAGCCACGAAATCCACGAAACCCACGAAAGTTAATGGGTGTAAACATAAATCCTTTTCGTGGGTTTCGTGGATTTCGTGGCTATCATGTTTTCGATGTTCTTCGTGCGCCTTTGCGTCCTTTGCGGTTAAAGTTGGAATTTTTTTGTAAAGCAGCCAGACCATGAACGCAGCCAGCAACATCCGTTTCCATGCCGCGCCGGGCGGCGCGCTCACCGGGCGCGTACGCGTGCCGGGGGACAAGTCCATTTCGCACCGCTCCATCATGCTGGGCGCGCTGGCCGAGGGCGTCACCGAGATCAGCGGTTTCCTCGAGGGCGAGGACAGCTTGGCGACGCTGTCGGTGTTCCGCGCCATGGGCGTGCAGATCGAAGGGCCGTACGACGGGCACGTGCGCGTGCACGGCGTCGGCCTGCACGGTCTGCAGGCACCGAGCGAGCCGCTCTACCTGGGCAACTCCGGGACCTCCATGCGCCTGCTCGCCGGACTGCTGGCGGGGCAGGCCTTCGATACTGTGCTGACCGGCGATGCCTCGCTCTCCAAACGGCCGATGCGCCGGGTCACCGAGCCGCTGGCGCAGATGGGCGCGTACATCGAGACCGCCGAGGGCGGCACCGCGCCGCTCACCATCCACGGCGGCCAGCGGCTGCAGGCGATCCGCTACACGCTGCCGATGGCCAGCGCGCAGGTGAAGTCCTGCGTGCTGCTGGCCGGTCTCTACGCCCAGGGCCGTACCTGCGCGACCGAACCGGCGCCGACCCGCGACCATACCGAGCGCATGCTGCGCGGACTCGGCTACCCGGTGGAGGTGAGCGGCGCCACCGCCTGCGTGCAGGGCGGCGGCAGCCTGCGCGCCACACCGATCGACGTGCCGGCGGATATCTCCTCGGCCGCCTTCTTCCTGGTCGGCGCCAGCATCGCGCCCGGCTCGGATCTGCTGCTGGAGCACGTCGGCATGAACCCGACCCGCACCGGCGTGGTCGACATCCTGCGCGCCATGGGCGCCGACATCGAGGTCCAGAACGCGCGCGAGGTCGGCGGCGAGCCGGTGGCCGATCTGCGCGTGCGGGCCGCGCGCCTGCGCGGCATCGACATCCCGCCGGAGCTGGTGCCGCTGGCCATCGACGAGTTTCCCGCGCTGTTCGTCGCGGCCGCCTGCGCCGAGGGGCGTACCGTGCTGACCGGCGCCGAGGAGCTGCGGGTCAAGGAGTCGGACCGCATCCAGGTGATGGCCGACGGCCTGCGGACGCTCGGCATCGACGCCCGCCCGACGCCGGACGGCATGATCATCGAGGGCGGCACGCTGGGGAGCACCGTGGGGCGGGGCGCGATCGACAGCCACGGCGACCACCGCATCGCCATGTCCTTCGCCATGGCGGCGCTGCGCGCCGGCGGTCCGATCGACATCGACGACTGCGCCAACGTCAACACGTCCTTCCCGGGTTTCGTGGCGCTGGCCCGTTCCACCGGCCTCGACGTCCGCCAGGCCTGAGAGCCGGGGAAGGGGCCATGACCGAAGCCACCTCCGCGGCCGTTCCCGTCGTCGCCATCGACGGCCCCAGCGGGTCCGGCAAGGGCACCATCGCCCAGGCGCTGGCCACGGAACTCGGCTGGCATTTTCTCGACAGTGGCGCCCTGTACCGCATCCTGGCCTACGCCGCTCAGCGGCGGGGGATAGACCTGGACGATGCCGGGCGGCTGGCCGAGCTGGGCCGCAATCTGCCGGTCGAGTTTTCGGCAAACAGCTCGAAGATTCTTCTTGATAATGTTGATATCAGTACGGAAATAAGAACAGAATCCGCCGGCAACGCGGCCTCCCGGGTGGCCGCGATCCCGGTTGTGCGCGAGGCCCTGCTGGCACGCCAGCGGGCCTTCCGCCGCCCGCCCGGCCTGGTCGCCGACGGCCGCGACATGGGGACGGTGGTGTTCCCGGATGCCCCCCTCAAGCTGTTCCTCACCGCGAGCGCCGAGGAGCGCGCGCGCAGGCGCTATAACCAGTTGATAGGAAAAGGTTTGAGTGCTAGTCTTTCCACGCTCGCGGCCGACATCGCGGAGCGCGACCGCCGGGATGCGAATCGGGCGGTGGCCCCGTTGAGGCCGGCGGACGATGCCATCGTCATCGATACCACGACGCTGGACATCGACGCCACCCTGACCCGCGTGCGTGATCTGGTGCGCCGGCATCTTGCGTAACGACCGGCGCAACGATCCGTTGCAGGTCTCTGTCGAGCTTGTTGTTTCGTTTCAGGTGCCCGCGGCAGTGTGCCCGGGCTTTGTCGTCAACCAACCCGCTGCCTTCGGGCGGCACCACAACGGAACCGCGGATGTCCTGCGGTTCAAGGAACGTGTTTCATGAGCGAAAGTTTTGCAGAACTGTTTGAACAGAGTCTTGCCAACCAGCAGATGCGCCCCGGTGCGATCGTCACCGGCACCGTCGTCGACATCCGATCGGATGTGGTGGTGGTCAATGCCGGACTGAAGTCGGAAGGGGTGATCCCGATCGAACAGTTCCGTAACGAGCAGGGCGAACTCGAAGTCCACGTGGGCGACAGCGTCGAAGTCGCGCTGGACGCGATGGAAGACGGCTTCGGCGAGACGCGCCTGTCGCGCGAGAAGGCCAAGCGTGCCCGCGCCTGGATCGTGCTGGAGAAGGCCTTCGAGAAGGGCGAGACCGTGACCGGCATGATCAGCGGCAAGGTCAAGGGCGGTTTCACCGTCGACATCAGCGACATCCGCGCATTCCTGCCCGGCTCCCTGGTAGACGTGCGCCCGGTGCGCGACACCGCCTACCTGGAAGGCAAGGAACTCGAATTCAAGGTCATCAAGCTCGACCAGAAGCGCAACAACGTGGTCGTGTCGCGCCGCGCCGTCGTCGAATCCGAATACAGCGCCGAGCGCGAATCCCTGCTGAAGAACCTGCAGGAAGGCATGATCATCAAGGGCGTGGTCAAGAACCTCACCGATTACGGCGTGTTCGTCGACCTCGGCGGCATCGACGGCCTGCTGCACATCACCGACATGGCCTGGAAGCGCGTCAAGCATCCTTCCGAGATCGTCAACGTCGGCGACGAGATCGATGTCAAGGTCCTGAAGTTCGACCGCGAGCGCAACCGCGTCTCCCTGGGCCTGAAGCAGCTGGGCCAGGATCCGTGGGCCGATCTGGCGCGCCGCTATCCGGAGCACACCCGCCTGTTCGGCAAGGTCACCAACATCGCCGATTACGGCTGCTTCGTCGAGATCGAAGAGGGCGTCGAGGGTCTGGTGCACGTCTCCGAGATGGATTGGACCAACAAGAACGTCAACCCGGCCAAGGTGGTGCACATCAGCCAGGAAATCGAGGTCATGGTGCTGGACATCGACGAGGAGCGTCGCCGCATCTCGCTCGGCATGAAGCAGTGCCACTCCAATCCGTGGGACGAGTTCGCCGCGACCCACAACAAGAACGACCGCGTCTCGGGCGTCATCAAGTCCATCACCGACTTCGGCATCTTCATCGGCCTGGACGGCGGCATCGACGGCCTGGTGCACCTGTCCGACATCTCCTGGAATCTGCCGGGTGAAGAGGCGGTGCGCAACTACAAGAAGGGCGACGAGGTCGAGGCCGTGGTGCTGGCCGTGGATCCGGAGCGCGAGCGCATCTCGCTCGGCATCAAGCAGATGGATCGCGATCCGTTCTCCAATTTCGTCGGTGAGCACGCCAAGGGCAGCATCGTGAAGGGTACGGTCCGCGAAGTGGACGCCAAGGCGGCGGTGATCGATCTGGGCGAAGGGGTCGAGGGCATTCTGCGTGCCTCGGAGCTGGCCCGTGACCGCATCGAAGACGCCCGCAGCGTTCTCAAGCCGGGCGACGAGGTGGAGGCCAAGTTCATGGGCGTCGACCGCAAGACCCGCACTATCAGCTTGTCCATCAAGGCTAAAGAAAGCGACGAGGAAGCCGAAGCGGTTCACGACTACTCGCGCGGTTCGGCTGGTGCGACCACGACCTTGGGCGATCTGCTCAAGGAGAAGATGGAAGGCAAGGACAGCTGAGGTCCGGTGGGCAGGGGGACCCCGTCCATTCGTTAGCGTTGTTCGGTCAGGGAGGCCATGGATCATGGCCTCCCGACTCTGATCAGGAAGAAGATAATGACAAAGTCTGAACTGATTGAAATTCTCGCCAGCAAGAACAGTCATCTGAACTACAAGGACGTCGAACTCGCCGTCAAGAGCCTGCTCGAGCAGATGAGCCAGGCGCTCGCGACCGGCAACCGCATCGAGATCCGCGGTTTCGGCAGCTTCTCGCTGCACTACCGTCCGCCCCGCGTCGGCCGCAATCCCAAGACCGGCGAGGCCGTGGCGCTGTCCGCGAAATACGTGCCCCACTTCAAGCCGGGCAAGGAACTGCGTGAACGGGTCAACGAAGGACGCGGCACCGAGATCAAGCAGGACGACTGAGCCCGGTCCCGGGCGGTGCATCCCGGACAAGATTCTTGGATGGCCACGAAATCCACGAAACCCACGAAAGTGATGAATTGTAAGGCCGTAGGGTGCATCAGCGGAGTGTGATGTGTCGGATGTGGTCGCCGCACATCCTCTGGCGCATTGCGGCCTACGGCCTAATACACCCTCCGGGCCTGACGGGGGGCGAGTTAAGAGGCCTCTGATTATCCGTCATTGCGAGGAGCGCAGCGACGCGGCAATCTCTAAGCGACTGATTCTGCATTACGAGATTGCCACGCTTCGCTCGCAATGACGGGAGCAGCCGGATTAATCAGAGATTTCTTAACTCTGTCTCCCTCACCCGTGTGTTTTCGGCATTCATCACTTTCGTGGGTTTCGTGGATTTCGTGGCTAAAAAAACTCCCAGCCCCTGTTGTGCCATGTGATTCCGCGGCCAACGCGGTTTCCGGACTGAATGCAACGCGCAGATCGTGGAGGAGACCATGTCCCGTCTGTTGGCCTATGTGGTATTGGTGGTGCTCGTCCTGCTCGGACTCGCGTTCGCCGTGGTCAATGCCAAGCC
Organism: uncultured Gammaproteobacteria bacterium; assembly: GCA_964458835.1. GTDB lineage: Bacteria > Pseudomonadota > Gammaproteobacteria > Thiohalobacterales > Thiohalobacteraceae > JAHJQQ01. Next base: position 22,586 of record CAYWKV010000021.1, read on the forward strand.
GGTCGAACTGAATTATTTCCTCGGCACGCGCGAGGTGCCGCTGGCCCTGACGCTGGTACTCACGCTCGCGTTCGGGGCGCTTACCGGTGTGCTGTTCTCGCTGGGCCTGGTGATCCGGCTCAAGCGCGAGACGCTGCAGCTGCGGCGTCAGGTCAGACTGGCGGAGCAGGAAGTCGCCAACCTGCGCAGCATTCCGCTCAAAGACGTGCGCTGATCATGCTGGATCTTCTGTGGTTGCTTCTTCCCGTGGCGGCCGCATCCGGCTGGATCATGGCGAGGCGGTCGGAGCGCCACACGCGCCGGCCGGGCTCGCGCGATTTCAGCGCGCGTTACTTCCAGGGTCTGAACTTCCTCCTCAACGAGCAGCCGGACAAGGCCATCGAGGTCTTCCTGCGCATGGTCGAGGTGGACAGCGACACGGTGGAGATGCACCTGGCGCTGGGCAATCTGTTCCGCCGCCGTGGCGAGGTCGACCGCGCCATCCGCATCCACCAGAACCTCATCGCCCGCCCCACGCTCAGCAAGGAGCAGCGCAGCGCCGCGCTGCTCGAACTCGGCCAGGACTACATGCGCGCCGGCTGGCTGGACCGCGCCGAGAGCCTGTTCGAGGAACTCCTCGAGGGCAACGCCCACCGCGTGCCGGCGCTGCGGCACCTGCTCGACATCTATCAGCAGGAAAAAGACTGGGACAAGGCCATCGAAGTGGCGCGGCGCCTGGACAGCGAGAGCGGCCAGTCGATGAAGCCCGTCATCGCCCAGTTTCACTGCGAGCTGGCCGAGCGCGCGCTCAAGCAGAGCGACGAGGCCCAGGCGGGCGCACTGATCAAGCGGGCGCTGGGCTACGACCGGCGCTGCGTGCGCGCCAGCATCCTGCAGGGGCGCATGGCCATGCGCGCCGGCAACTGCAAGGCGGCCCTGAAGGCCTTCCGCGAAGTCGCCGACCAGGATATCGAATATCTCCCCGAGGTGCTGGAGCCGATGCGCCAGTGCCACGATCAGCTCAACACCACGGCCGAGCTCGCGGGGTATCTGCAGACCGTCATCGAACGCTACGATGGCGTGTCGCCCATGCTGATGCTGACCGAGCTGCTGTCGCAATCCCAAGGCGAAGTGGCGGCGACGGAATTTCTCACCGCGCAGGTGCGCAAGCGGCCTTCGGTGCGCGGCCTCGGCCGGCTGATCGACCTGGATCTCGCCGAGGCCTCGGGCAAGGGCAAGGACGACCTGCTCATCCTGCGCGCGCTGGTCACGCAGCTGCTGCAGGGCAAGCCGGTGTACCGGTGCGTCCACTGCGGCTTCGCCGGCAAGTCCCTGCACTGGCAATGCCCGACCTGCAAGGAATGGAACACCGTCAAGCCGATCCATGGGGTTGAGGGCGAATGAATGGGATGGCCACGAAATCCACGAAACCCACGAAACGGAATTATGCACCAAACCTCATTCGACACCCCGTAGGGAGAAACGGGCTCTGATCCCTCTTCTCACGGACGCACCCTGTCATTGCGAGCGCAGCGAAGCAATGGCGGTCTGTATCGAGAAAATGGCTCTGAGTCCTTTTCTCGCAATAGTGCGGCATGATGTGTCCTACGGTCTTTTTCAGCATTTACCCATTTCGTGGGTTTCGTGGATTTCGTGGCCATCTCCTCCCCATGTTGTATCCGAACCCCGCAGCACGAGACGAAACGACATGACGACCAGCAACACCCCCGATCCCCGCATCATCGTCGCGCTGGACTATGCCGACGCCGCCGACGCACTCGCCATCGCCGACCGGCTTACGCCGGAGCTGTGTCGGCTCAAGGTCGGCAAGGAGCTGTTCACGCGCAGCGGGCCGGAACTGGTGCGCGAACTGGCCGGGCGCGGCTTCGACGTGTTCCTCGATCTCAAGTTTCACGACATCCCCAACACCGTCGCACAGGCCTGCCGGGCGGCGGCGGAACTCGGCGTGTGGATGGTCAACGTGCACGCCCAGGGCGGGCGCAAGATGATGAGCGCCGCGCGCGCGGCGCTCGATGATGCCGGTGGGACTGCCGGCGGGCGCCGGCCGCTGCTGATCGCGGTGACCATCCTCACCAGCCTGGGCGCGGAGGATCTCGCCGAGGTCGGCCTGAGCGGCTCGCCCGCGGACAACGTCCTGCGCCTGGCGACGCTGGCACGCGACAGCGGCCTGGACGGCGTGGTGTGTTCGCCGCAGGAGGCCGCGACCCTGGCCGGCCGCCTCGGCCCCGCGTTCCGGCTGGTGACGCCGGGCGTGCGGCCGGCCGGCGTGGCCACCGACGACCAGAAGCGCGTCATGACCCCCGGCCGGGCCATCGCCGCCGGCGCCCACTACCTGGTGATCGGCCGGCCCATCACCCAGGCGCCGGACCCGATCGCCGCGCTGCGCGCCATCACCGGCGAAATCAGCGAATTGACGGACGGCGCGTAGCTGCTAACCTAAGCGCGGCGCCCGCAGGGAATGGCGGGTGCCGCCAACATCCAAACCAAACCTGATCCAGACAAGGAGGTCGTCATGATCCGTACATCCCTGCGGACCCTCATCGCACTGTGCCTGTTCCTGCCCTGGCTGGCGTTCGCCGGTCCGGTCGACGTCAACACGGCGTCCGCCGAGCAGCTTTCCGAGGCGCTGAACGGCATCGGCCCGAGCAAGGCCGCCGCCATCGTCGCCCACCGCGAACAGCACGGCCCCTTCCGCAGTCATCAGGATCTCGCCCGCGTCAAGGGTATCGGTGAGAGCCTGGTCCAGAAGAACAAGGACCTCATCCGCTTCGGCGAGACGGACCCGGCCGCCAAGCAGTAGCAGCGGCCCGCGCGTCACACGGCGGCCCGGCACCCCCGGGCCGCCGTTCTTTTCAGGGCGTGTAGGGTGCGTCGGCGCCAGCGACGCACCGTGGGCCCAGGCCCACGTACTCCTACAGGCGGTTACCCGTGCACCTGTAGGAGCGGGCTCTGCCCGCGAACGTTTGGAGCACCATCGGTTCGCGGCCAAAGGCCGCCCCCACAGGCGGTCATCCGTGCACCTGTAGGAGCGGGCTTCGCCCGCGAACGGTCCGGAGCATTGCCGGTTCGCGGCCTATGGCCGCTCCTACAGGTGTCAACCAGTCAGGTAATGCTCAATAATCAGAGGCTCCTTAAATCCGTCCCCTCTACCGCGAGTTCCCTCCCCCTTGACGGGGGAGCCCCCGTTCCGAGGATAAAGGCCAGGGAGAGGGTGACGCACTGTCCAACAGCCCCCCTCACCCAGGCCCTCTCTCGTGGTGGGAGAGAGAATCCACGATCTTGTATTGGCTCAAGAATCCCTTCACGCGCACTTCCGTGCCTTCGCGTTGAGGATCCTTAAGGTTTTACGCGCCAGACCAATAGCTTGCGCCCCCGCAAAGCGAACCATTCGAGGTTTCAAAATGCCATGGTTCCCGTATAATTGCCGCGTCCAGCGGAAGGGCTCTGATTGACAATTGCCGCCACCCCGGCGGGTGGGGAGAGACCATGAGCGTGTACCCAGTGATACTGACCGGCGGCGCCGGGAGTCGGTTGTGGCCGCTGTCGCGCGAACACTACCCCAAACCGCTGCTGCCGCTGTTCGGCAA
>CAYWKV010000022.1:0-26032 GCA_964458835.1 uncultured Gammaproteobacteria bacterium
GAAAGTACGCCGGCCGCCTGCCCGCGGATTACCGCGAACGGGCGCGGCAGATGCGCTTTCTCCAGCAGCGCGGTTTCTCGCTGTCCGATATCCACGCCCTGTTCGGGCGGCTGGGCGCGGGGGAGGAGTAGAACCTATCTCAAAATGCATCTCGACCGCCCATGCGGCGTTGCGGGGCCTGCTCCGGTGCTTATTTACTGGGTGTAAACTCCGCTCCTCGCAGGCCCCGCGCCTTGCCTGGGCGCCCGATGTGCAATTTTGAGATAGGTTCTAGAAACCCCCGGTGCCCGGGGAAACCACAGACGGGATCTATGGCCGCGAAACCCACGAAATCCACGAAATAAAAGATCGGCCACAGAAGACACGGACGTATTCCATGGGGAAAACGCCGCGAAGATGCCGAAGCGGTTTTCCCGTTCATACCTTTTCGCGGATTTCGTGGGTTTCGTGGCGGAAATGGTTTTGTCCGTGTTTTCCGTGGCGGGTTTTCCCCTTCGTCCGCCTTCCTGCCAAACACCATTGCCGGTCACTCACCGAAACTCCCGTCCACCCCCATGACGGCGACGCCTGCTTGGGGTAAGCTTGCCGGTCTTAAACCCCGATACCGATTGCACAATTTTGTCAGCGACGCCGACCCCATGATGACCAGCGCCGAAATCCGCCAGAGCTTTCTCGACTTCTTCCGCGGGAAGGGGCACGCCGTCGTGCCGTCCAGCTCCCTGGTGCCGGGCAACGACCCGACCCTGCTGTTCACCAATGCGGGCATGGTGCAGTTCAAGGACGTGTTCCTGGGGCTGGAGCAGCGGCCCTATGTCCGTGCCGCGAGCAGCCAGCGCTGCGTGCGCGCCGGCGGCAAGCACAATGACCTCGAGAACGTCGGCTATACGGCGCGGCACCACACGTTCTTCGAGATGCTGGGCAATTTCAGCTTCGGCGACTATTTCAAGCGCGAGGCGATCGAGTATGCCTGGGAATACCTGACCGGCACCCTGCAGCTGCCGGCGGAGAAGCTGTGGGTCACCGTTTACAAGGATGATGAAGAGGCCGCGGATATCTGGCTGAAGGAGATCGGCGTCGATCCCGCGCGCTTCACCCGCATCGGTGACAAGCCGGGCGGCAGGCAATACGAGAGTGACAACTTCTGGTCCATGGGCGATACCGGCCCGTGCGGTCCCTGCACCGAGATCTTCTACGATCACGGGCCGGGCGTCGCCGGCGGCCCGCCCGGCTCGCCCGAGGAGGACGGCGATCGCTACATCGAGATCTGGAATCTCGTGTTCATGCAGTACAACCGCGACGCCGCCGGCGTGATGACCCCGCTGCCCAAGCCCTCGGTCGATACCGGCATGGGCCTGGAGCGCCTCGCGGCGGTGCTGCAGGGCGTGCACAGCAACTACGACATCGATCTGTTCGTGAGCCTGATCCGCGCCGCCGCCGACCTCGCGGGGCTGAAGGACACGGACCACAGTTCGTTGCGGGTGGTCGCCGACCACATCCGCTCCTGCGCCTTCCTGATCACCGACGGCGTGCTGCCGAGCAACGAGGGCCGCGGCTACGTGCTGCGCCGCATCGTGCGCCGCGCCGTGCGCCACGGCTACCGGCTGGGCATCAACGACACCTTTTTCTACAAGCTGGTCGGGCCGCTGTGCGCCGACATGGGCGCGGCCTACCCCGAGCTGACCGCCGCCCGCCCGCAGATCGAGCGTGCCCTCAGACAGGAGGAGGAGCGCTTCGCCGAGACGCTCGATCAGGGCATGAAGATTCTGGAGGCGGACATCGCCGGACTGAAGGGCAGGGAGATCCCCGGCGAGACGGTGTTCAAACTCTACGACACCTACGGCTTCCCGGTGGACCTGACCGCCGACATCGCCCGCGAGCGCGATCTGGTCCTGGACATGGCCGGCTTCGAGCGCGAGATGGAGGCGCAGCGCGACCGTGCCCGTGCCGCCAGCCAGTTCGGCGTCGACTACAACACCGCGCTCAAGGTCGACGGCTGCACCGACTTCACGGGCTATGAAAAGCTCATCGACCAAGGTCGCGTGATTGCGTTGTACCGCGATCACTTGAACCCCAGACCTGTGCAGCAATTAAACGTCGGCGAGGATGGTTTCGTAATCCTCGATCACACGCCGTTCTATGCCGAATCCGGCGGCCAGGTCGGCGACCGCGGCGTGCTGGAGACCGCCGGCGCCCGCTTCAGCGTGCAAGACACCCAGAAGCAGCAGGGCGTGCACATGCACATCGGCGTGCTCGAGTCGGGCAGCCTCGCGCTGGGCGACACGGTTGAGGCGCGGGTGGATGAAGGTCTGCGCCGCGCGACCATGCTCAATCACTCCGCGACCCACCTGCTGCACGCCGCCCTGCGCCGCGTGCTCGGCACCCATGTGCAGCAGAAGGGCTCGCTGGTCGAGCCGGACCGGCTGCGCTTCGACTTCGCCCACTTCGAGGCGGTCAAGCCGGACGAACTCGCGCGCATCGAGCGCCTGGTCAACGAGCAGATCCGTCTGAACCGGCTGGTCGAGACCCGCATCATGGGCATGGAGGACGCCGTCAAGGCCGGCGCCATGGCCTTGTTCGGCGAGAAGTACGGCGCCGAGGTGCGTGTGCTGTCGATGGGGGATTTCTCGATCGAGCTCTGCGGCGGCACCCACGTGGGGCGCGCCGGTGACATCGGCCTGTTCAAGATCGTCGCCGAGGGCGGGGTCGCCTCCGGCGTGCGGCGCATCGAGGCCGTGACCGGCCAGCGCGCCCTGGAACATGTCGCGAAGACCGAGGAGGCCCTCAGCCACATCGCCGGGCTGGTCAAGGGCACGGCCCAGGACGTCGAGCAGAAGGTCGGTCAGCTGGTCGACCGGAGCCGCCGCCTGGAGAAGGAAGTCGAGCAGCTCAAGGCCAGGCTCGCCAGCCGCCAGGGCTCGGATCTGACCAGCCAGGCGGTCGAGGTCGGCGGCATCAAGGTCCTGGCCGCGCGCCTCGACGGCATCGACCCCAAGGCCCTGCGTGATACCGTCGACCAGCTCAAGAGCAAGCTGGGCTCGGCGGCCATCCTGCTGGCGACGGTGGATGGCGACAAGGTCAGCCTCATCGCCGGCGTGACCAAGGAGCAGACCGGCCGGATCAAGGCGGGCGATCTGGTGAACTGCGTGGCCGAACGGGTGGGTGGGCGTGGCGGCGGCCGTCCGGACATGGCCCAGGCCGGCGGCAACCGGCCCGAACACCTGGACGCCGCCTTGGCCGATGTCGTGGGCTGGGTGAAATCCCGCCTGGCGGCGACAGAAACCGCCTGACGGCAGTTTAAACTCGCCCTGTTTTGTAGTTTAATCTGCCGCTCTTTGTGTGCCGCGCGGGGTCGGCTCGACCAGTCGGCGCGGTGTGCGGCTTGACACGAGGCGTCGCCAGAACATCATGGGTTTGATCGTACAGAAATACGGCGGTACCTCCGTCGGCAGCCCCGAGCGCATTGCCGCAGTGGCCGAGCGGGTGATCGATTATCGGCGGCGGGGCCACGATGTCATCGTGGTGGTGTCCGCGATGAGCGGCGAGACCGACCGCCTGATCAAGCTCGCCAAGAGCGTCAGCACCAAGCCCGATCCGCGGGAGCTGGACGTGCTGCTGGCGACCGGCGAGCAGGCGACCATCGCCCTGCTGTGCATGGTTCTGCACGATCGCGGTTGTCCGGCCCGCTCCTATACCGGTCAGCAGGTGCATATCCGTACCGACAGCGCTTTCAACAAGGCCCGCATCCAGGAGATCGAGGGTGCGCGCATCCGCAAGGATCTGTCGGAGGGCCGGGTCGTCGTGGTGGCCGGTTTCCAGGGTGTCGACGAGCAGGGCAACATCACCACCCTCGGCCGTGGCGGCTCGGACACCACGGCGGTCGCGTTGGCCACAGCCCTGAAGGCCGACGAGTGCCAGATCTATACCGATGTCGATGGCGTCTATACGACCGACCCACGCGTGGTCCCGCAGGCACGCCGCCTGGATCGGGTCACCTTCGAGGAAATGCTCGAGATGGCGAGCCTCGGTTCCAAGGTCCTGCAGATCCGCTCGGTGGAATTCGCCGGCAAGTACAATGTACCGTTGCGCGTGTTGTCCTCCTTCCAGGAAGGCGAGGGCACACTGATCACGTATGAGGATGAAAAGATGGAAAATGCACTGATCTCGGGCATCGCCTTCAACCGCGACGAGGCCAAGATCACGGTGCTGGGCGTTCCCGACCAGCCGGGTGTGGCATATCGGGTGCTGGGACCGGTGGCGGATGCCGACGTTGAAGTGGATATGATCGTGCAGAACATCTCCCCCGCCGGCGACACCACGGACTTCACGTTCACGGTGCATCGGAACGACTACGATAAGGCGATGGCCATCATGCAGAAGGCCGCCAAGGATCTCGGTGCCCGGGAAGTGCTGGGAGACAACAAGATCGTCAAGATCTCCCTGGTCGGCGTGGGCATGCGTTCGCATGCCGGCATCGCCTCGACTATGTTTAGTGCTCTGGCCAAAGAGGGCATCAATATCCGGATGATCTCGACGTCCGAGATCAAGATTTCGGTGGTCATCGACGAAAAGTATCTCGAGCTCGGCGTGCGCGCCCTGCACGACGCATTCCAGTTGGACAAGGCGCCCTGAGCGTCGCCGCCTCCAGGGCCCTCCGGCCTGCCCGGTATTCCGTGGTGCTGTGATTTCCACAATAAAAATAGCTGGTTAATGAGGGATCTATAGTTTCGGTCATGCGGGCCGACAACTATACGTATGCCGGCTCTGTCGGGTATTCTGCTGGCTATTGCGCCAGCAATGGATTACATATCGGAAGTGAATGAGTAAGGAGATTCACACATGTTGATTTTGACTCGCAGAGTGGGTGAGACGCTGATGATCGGTGATGAGGTTACCGTCACGGTCCTCGGCGTGAAGGGCAACCAGGTACGCATCGGTGTGAATGCTCCCAAGCATGTTGCAGTGCATCGCGAAGAGATCTACGAGCGTATTCAGCGCGAGCAGGAACAAGGCGACAGCGTCGCCGCCGACGGTCGCGATTGATTCCCGGGCTTTGGCAGCCGCACTTTACCTTCCGTACTGCTTCAAGGTATCCTACCGCCCCCGCCGCGAAGCCTCTGAAATCAGGATTGCGAGCGCCGGGTCTGGAGAGATGGCCGAGAGGCTGAAGGCGCACCCCTGCTAAGGGTGTATAGGGGAAACTCTATCGAGGGTTCGAATCCCTCTCTCTCCGCCAAATAAAAAACGGCCCCTCGCGGGGCCTTTTTTATTTGGCGGAGCGGGAGGCTTTGATGGGTACCTTTCGGTTCGACGGAGCGGCCGCAGGCCACGGAGAACGCTGGAGTGCAGCGGAGCCGGCCCTGGAGAGTGAGGGTGCGACGCGCCCGGATAATCCGCCTCTCGCCTGGAACGGGAAATCACCCCCTTGGCAGAGCCGCCTTTTGCCGGGGTGGAACGAGAGGACCCGATTTGCCGCCAACACATGCCCCCGGGCGGCGATTTTCGCCTTGAATTTTTCCGCCGATTCTGGATAATCTCCGCCTTCCATACGCGCCCGTAGCTCAGCTGGATAGAGTACCTGGCTACGAACCAGGCGGTCGGGAGTTCGAATCTCTCCGGGCGCGCCACATAAACGCAGAACCCCGCCTCGTGCGGGGTTCTGCGTTTATGCGCTTTCATGAGGAGAGGTTCGAGCTCCCGACATATCTGATCGGTGGAGTTCGAGCCGGGCGCCGCTCCCGCGCGGCCCCAGCCGGCCGGCTTCACACATCCTTCGCTTCGTCGCCCGAACCGGTCGCGCGGACGGCGCGCAGGTTCCGGTACACCGCGGCACGCATGATCAGCATCGCCACCACCGGCGCTGTCATCAGCACGAAGGCAGTGATCAGCACCTCGTGAATCACCAGCCGCGACTGCGTCACGGTGAAATACACCATGGAAGCCACGAGCATGCAGCCCGCACCGAGCGTGATTGTGATTGCCGGGCCGTGGATGCGCTGATAGAAACTCCGCAGGCGCAGCAGGCCAAGCGTACCGATCAGCGTGATCAGCCCGCCCAGTATCAGCAGGAAGGCCACCGGCAGGGCGGCCCACCAGGGTAGTGTTTCGGCGACGCTCACTCGATCACCTCGCCACGCATCAGGAACTTTGCCAGCGCGATCGTCGACACGAAGCCGGTGAGGGCGATCAGGAGGGCAAATTCGAAATAGACCTGGCTGCCATGGCGGATACCCAGCATCAGTGCGAGCAGCATCGTGCACATCCATAGCGTGTCGAGCGCCAGCACACGATCCTGCGCGGCCGGACCAATCAGCAGACGCAGGCCGCACAGGATCATGGCGAGTACCACGCACACCAGCGCGAAGAGGGTTGCCGCCGTCACCAGCGTTGCGGTTGTCATGGCTGGTCTCCTTCGGGTTTGCGGTCGTGCGTCTCGAACACCTCGATGATCGGCTGTTCGTAACGTGTCTTGATGGTCTTTATCCACCACTGCTCGTCGTGCAGGTCGAAGATGTGCAGCAGCAGTTCGTGGCTGTCGGACCGGAACTCCACCCACACTGTGCCCGGCGTCGAGTTGATCAGGCAGGACAGCAGAGCCAAGCCATGTGGGCTGCGCAGATCGAGCGGTACCCGGATGAACTGCGAATTCACCCGGTCCGACCGACGCAGCAGGATGATCTGGCTGACGTTGAAGCAGGAACGAATGATCTCGATCGCGGACAGCCAGAGCAGCCGGAACAGCGCCAGCGGACGGCCGAGGCGGGCATGGCCATGGGGCTGCAACGGACGGGCGAGGAGCGGCGCAATGATCGCGAGCGCGCCACCGAGCAGCCAGTGTCCCGGTTCGATGCTCTGGTTGAGCAGCAGCCACATCAGCAACAGGCTGATCGACAGCAGCGGCGATGGCAGCCAGCGTCTCATCTCGCCACCTCTCCGGCCGGCGCGTGCCATACGGGCGGTTCGCCCAGTACGCGCCCGCTGTAGTCGGTGCTGCGCGACAGCCCTTCGACCGTGCGCCCCAGATAGGCGAATACCGTCCCGGCCTGCACCGTCAGCAGCACGCACAGAACCACCAGTGCACCTACCGGCACCGCTTCCGAGAACTGCAGCCGTGGCGGCTTCATTACGCCTGAAGCCCAGAAAATGCGCACGCCCATCCGCATCAGCGCGATGATCGCCGCCAAGCCGCCTGCCACCATCAGTGCGATCAGCAGCCAGGTCGTTCCCGCCACGCCGTCCGGCGTGGCCGCGGATGTCGCCAACATCGCATGAAAAAGGCTGAATTTGGCCACGAAGCCCGACAGCGGCGGCATGCCGCTGATCACCAGCGCGCAGACGACGAAGCTCAGCCCGAGAAAGGCGAGCGTGCCGGGAATGCCGATGCCGACCGGATCCTCCGGCTTGTCCTCGATGGCGAAGGCCTCCATCGTGACGGCTATCAGCGCCGCCCCCGGCGGACGGATGCGCTCGGCGAGTTCGATCAGCAGCATGAAGGCCGCCATCGCCAGCGTCGATCCGATCAGGTAGTAGAGCCCCGATACGAGCACGGCGTTGCCGGAATGGCCGATCGCCGCCAGCAGCATGCCCGACGAAATGATTGCGCCGTAGCCTGCCATGCGCCCACCGTCCTCACTGGCGAGCATGCCCACCGCCCCGAACAGCAAGGTCGCCATGCCGCCCACGGTCAGCGCCGTGAGGCCAAAGCCGCCCAACTCTCCGGCTGCATCACCGAACACGGCCAGCCATACGCGCAATACCGCATAGATGCCGACCTTGGTCATGAGAACCAGCATCGCACCCACGGGTGGCGAGGCGGAGGCATAGGTAGTGGGCAGCCAGAAGCCGAGCGGCCACATCGCGCCCTTGGTCAGGAAGGCGAGTGCCAGCACGCTGGCGCCGATGCGCAACAGATAGGCATCCTGCGGGCCGAGCGTGGCCACCCGGGTGGTGAGATCGGCGATGTTGAGGGTGCCGGCGGCCCCATAGATCAGCGCCACGCCGATCAGGAACAGCAGGGACGCGACCAGATTGACGGCGACGTATTGCATGCCGGCCTGGATGCGCCGCAGGTTGTAGCCGTGCAGCACCAGGCCGTAGGACGCCGCCAGCATCACCTCGAAGAACACGAAGAGGTTGAATAGGTCATTGGTCAGGAAGGCGCCGTTGAGTCCCATCAGCAGGAACTGGAACAGCGAGTGGAAATTCACCCCGACCCGGTCCCAGCGCTGGGCAGAGAACACCAGGACAGCGAGTGCGATAGTCGCGGTCAGTACCAACATCAGTGCGGCGAGGCGGTCCACCATCAGCGCGATGCCGAAGGGTGCGGCCCAGTTGGCGGCCAGATAGACACCGACCCCTCCCGGCCAGTGTTCCCCATCGACCATCAACAACAGGGCAACGGCCGCCAGCCACAGCAGCACGCTGCTCACCAGGCTGAAGGTGAACTTCAGCGTGTGGCGCATCTGGTTGATCGGAATCAGTGCCGCCCCCACCAGCAGCGGCAGCAACACGGGCACGACGATCAGGTGTTGCAGCCAGGGCAGCGAGCTCATTCGCGCGGCTCCTCGCCATCGACGTGGTCGCTGCCGGTCAGACCACGTGCGCCGATCATCATCACCAGATAGAGTGCGGTGGTCGCGAAGCCGATGACGATCGCGGTGAGCACCAGAGCCTGCGGCAGCGGATCGGTGAACTGTGTCGGATCGACGACCGGAACAGGCGTGATCGGTGGCTTGTCCACCGACAGGCGGCCCATCGAGAAGATGAACAGATTGACCGCATACGACATCAGCAGCAGCCCGGTGATGAGCTGGAACGTGCGCGGACGCAGGATCAGCCAGATGCCCGAACCGAACACCACCCCAACCGCAAGCGCGATCACCAGCTCCATCAGATCGCCCTTCCGCCGGTCGCCGGCCTCGTGTCGGCCGCGCTCTCGCCCGGCAGACGGTGGGCGCGCAGCGACTGGTGCGCGAGCGCCACGAGCATCAGCATCGTGGTGCCGACGACCACTGTGAACACGCCCAGATCGAACACGAAGGCGCTCGGCAGATGCAGCTCGCCCAATACCGGCCAGTCCACGTGCGCGGTGTGAGTGGTGAGGAAGGGGTGGCCGAACAGCCAGGCTCCAAGGCCGGTGGTGCACGCGAACACCAGACCGAAGCCCAGCCAGCGGTGCGGTCGCAGGCGCAGATGACTCTCCACCCAGACCGTGCCGGCCAGCATGTACTGCACCAGGATCGCCACCGCGAAGATGAGGCCGGCCACGAAACCGCCGCCGGGCAGGTTGTGGCCGCGCATGAAGAAATACACCGCGGTCACTCCGATGAAGGGCAGCAGCAGGCGCAGGTAGATGCCGGCCACCAGCAGGTAGCCGCTGTTCGCCTGTTCGGCCGGGGTCTGGCCCCCCGCCGGGTCCGCCTCGTGGCGCTGCTGCGGCGGAATGCCCGCACTTTCAGGCGCCGGGCGGAAGCGGCGCAACAGGGCATAGACGGTGAGCGCGACGATGGCGAGTACGGTCACCTCGCCCAGCGTGTCGAAGCTACGGAAGTCCACCAGGAGGACGTTCACTACGTTGCTGCCGCCACCTCCGCTGAGCGCGTTCAGCAGGAAGAAGTCGGCGATGGTGTCCGAAGCCGGATGCACCAGCACGGCATAGGTGAGCGCGGCGATGGCGAGGCCACCGGCGGTCGCGATCAGCAGGTCGCGCGAACGACGCAGCCACACGCCGCCTGCCGGTGCCCGCGGCACTGCCGCGGACCGGGTTCGCGGCGGCAGCCAGCGCAGGCCGAGCAGGATCAGGACCGTGGTGACGGTTTCCACCATCAGCTGGGTCAGCGCCAGGTCGGGCGCCGAAAGCCACAGGAAGGTCGCTGCGGTGACGATGCCGGTGCCACCGATCAGCGTGAGCGCCGCCAGGCGGTGGTACTTCGCCATCAGCGCGCCGCCGATCGCGCACGCCCCGCCAATCGCCCAGATGCCGGCGAACAGCGGGTCGAAGCCCTGCAGCGGGATACTCGCCCAGGCCGGCGGCTTGCCAGCCAGCAGCAGCGGGACGATCAGCAGCACGATCATCATCAGCAGCAACTGCGGCTGTAGCCGCATGGTGCCGAGGCGCCGCAGCAGCCACCCGGCCGCGCGTGTCAGGTTCAGCATCGCGCTTTCGTACGCCTGTGCGCCGCTGAATCGGTGGATCAGCGGCACGTGCTCGCGCTGCTGCAGGTTGAAGTGGCGTCGCAGCACCAGATACAGCGCCACACCCCCCATCAGGGCAACCAAGCTCATCAGCAGCGGCGTGTTCAAGCCGTGCCAGACGGCGAGGTTATAGCTCGGCGTATCCGCACCCAGCGTCGCGACTACCGCAAGCCGCAGGATCGGTTCGATGCTGAGGCTGGGCACGATACCCACCACGAGGCAGGCGAGCACCAGCAGTTCGACCGGAAACCGCATCCAGCGTGGCGGCTCGTGCGGCTCCCGGGGCAGCGCGTCGGCAGGCGTACCAAAGAAGATCGAGATGAAGCGCAGCGAATAGGCCACACTGAACATGCCCAGCAATACCGCGGCAGCGGACATCCACCAGTTGCGCTCGGAGCCGACATTGAGGGCCTCGGCGAAAAACATCTCCTTCGACAGAAAGCCATTCAGCAGCGGCACCCCTGCCATCGCCGCGCTGGCGACGATGGCCAGCGTGGCGGTGATCGGCAGCTTGCGGCGCAGACCGCGCAGGATACGCATGTCGCGAGTGCCGGTCTCGTGGTCGATGATGCCGGCGGCCATGAACAGCGATGCCTTGAAGGTGGCGTGATTGAGGGTGTGGAAGATCGCTGCGACCATCGCCAGCGGCGTGCCGATGCCGATCAGCAGCGTGATCAGGCCGAGGTGGCTGATCGTCGAATATGCCAGCAGGCCTTTGAGATCGTGCTGGAAGATCGCGATGAATGCACCGATCAGCATGGTGCACACCCCCGCCCCGCCGATGATCCAGGTCCACTCCGGCGTGCCGGACAACGCCGGCCACAGCCTCACCAACAGGAACACGCCGGCCTTCACCATCGTCGCCGAGTGCAGGTAGGACGACACCGGTGTGGGCGCGGCCATCGCGTGCGGCAGCCAGAAGTGGAAGGGGAACTGGGCGCTTTTGGTCAGTGCGCCGAGCGCGATCAGGGCCAGCGCCGCCTCGTACAGCTCGTGCCCGCGAATCCGGTCGCCTGCAGCCAGCACCGCATCGAGGTCGTAACTGCCGACGATATGTCCGACCACCAGCACGCCCGCGAGCAGGCACAATCCGCCGGTTGCCGTCACGGTGAGGGCCATGCGCGCGCCGCGTCGCGCATCGGCGCGGTGGTGCCAGTAGCCGATCAGCAGAAAGGAAGTGAGGCTGGTGAGTTCCCAGAATACCACCAGCTGGACCAGGTTGCCCGACAGGACCACACCCAGCATCGAGCCCATGAAGGCCAGCAGGAACGAGAAGAAACGCGGCACCGGATCTTCCGGCGACATGTAGTAACGCGCATACAGGACCACCAGCAGGCCGATGGCGAGGACCAGCATGGTGAATGCCCAGGCCAGCCCGTCGACGCGCAGCACGAGGGAGAACCCCTGGTCCGGCAGCCAGGCGAATTCCTCCCGCAGCACCTCGCCGCCCGCGATCGAGGGGTACAGCGCGATGGCGATGATCAGCCCGCCGGCCGCCACCGCGACTGCCAGCCAGGACTCGCGGTTGCGGGCGTTCTCCGGCATCAGCGCTGCCAGGACACTGCCGACAAACGGAAGAAGGACGAGGGAGGTGAGCAGCATCGGATCGTGGATCAGGCGGCGAGTTTATTTCATGATGGATGGAGTATCGGCGCCATGAAGGCTGCTGCCGGCATCGGATGGGAATGCCTGGGCCGGCTCAGGCGTAACATAGCAATTTTAGTGACGACACGGAACCACTAAGGGACGAACGGATGTCCTATTGATCTTTACCAAACCGTTTGGCATGGCTCTGCAGGAGCGGGCTGAAGGTGTCAGCCGGTTGGGTAATGCTCAATAGAACCGCCCCGCAAGCCGGTCATGGAGTCGATGACGCTGGGGAGGTGCGAGTTCCCGACGCAGCCGGTCGGTTTTGAGCCGAATGCCATGGCATGGGCTCATACCCCGTCTCGCCGGTCGGAGGCCGTGCCACCGGCGCCGGGCAATATGATCTCGAAACGCGTCGTACCGTCTGCGGATGTGACGGCGATGCGTCCCTGATGTGCATCGACGATGGATTTTGTGATGGCCAGGCCGAGGCCCGCGACCTCGCTGCTACCACGCGCGCGGGAGGGGTCGGCGCGATAGAAACGGTCGAAAAGACGGGTGAGGTGATGCGCAGGGATCTCCGGCCCCGGGTTTTCCACGCTCACCGCGACGCTCCCGTCGTCCAGTGCGGCGATGGATGCCACGATGGTTTTGCCCCGCTCCGTGTATCTGAGCGCGTTCGAGAGGAGGTTGCTCAGCGCCCGGCGCAGCATGAGCCGGTCTCCAGTCACCGCGCCTGTACCGCGCACGGTCAGCGTGATGCCCGATTCCTCCGCCAGGGCCTCGTAGAATTCCATGAGCTGCCGGAGCTCGGTCGCCAGATCGACCGCGTCACGCTGGGGGACGATGAGCCCATGATCCGCCTGGGCCAGAAACAGCATATCCGAGATCATCCTGGCCAGACGGTCGTACTCTTCGAGATCGGAGGCGAGTATCTCCTGATACTCGGCCGTCGAGCGCGTCTTCGACAGCGCGACCTGCGTCTGGGTCATGAGATTGCTGATGGGTGCGCGCAGTTCGTGTGCCAGATCGGAGGAGAAATTCGACAGACGCCGGAAGGCGTCTTCGAGACGGGCGAGCATGTCATTGAACGACACGGCCAGATCCGTCAGCTCCGTGGGTACGGTGTCCAGGCGCAGGCGGTCGTCGAGCTGGCTGGCGGAAATCCCCTTGGCGACGAGGGTTATGCGCCGCACCGGCGACAGGCCCACGTGGGCGGCGAACCATCCCAGCACCGCTGACACGGCCATGCCGAAGATGAACAGTACCCAGAGGGATTCCTGGAACACCCGCATGAATTCCTGACGATGCTGGATGTCGACGGCGATGGCGGCGGTGAACGGCGGCTTCCCGGCGAGACCGGCGGGCACGGCGGCCGCGATCCCCATGAATGTATGTCCGCTGTGTTCCCAGCGTAGGGGCCTCGCCGGTTGGGACGGAGCGGCATACGTCCCGCTCGTGAGGACGGCGGGGAAGTAGGCGTTCGGCGTGGCGTACAACGGCTGGCCGTTGTGATCGAAGACCGCGACCGACAGTGCGGGGTGACCCACCAGCGCATCATCGAGCTGCTGCGGGAGTGCCGCCAGGTCGTCCGTCGAACGGACCTTGGCGATGGCATGGCGGGTCAGTTCGAGCTTGCCCCGCAGCTCGCCCAGGTCCTGCTCCTCGAAATGCGTCTCGGCGACAAAGCCGGTCAGAGCGCCGACCGCCAGCAGCACCGTGGTCGACGCCAGCGCGAACAGCAAAGTGAGTCGCAGCGTGATCGAGCGGCGTCGCGCCATCACGCCGATTCCGGGATTTCCAGCACGTAGCCCATGCCGCGGACGGTGTGGATCAGCTTGGGCGTGAAGGCGTCGTCGACCTTCGCCCGCAGGCGCCGGACGGCGACGTCGATGACATTGGTATCGCTGTCGAAGTTCATGTCCCAGACCTGCGAGGCGATCAGGGAGCGCGGCAGCACCTCGCCCTGGCGGCGCAGCAGCAGTTCCAGCAACGCGAACTCCTTGGCGGTGAGGTCGATACGCGTTCCACCGCGGGAGACGCGCCGCCTGAGCAGATCCAGCTCCAGATCGGCCGCGATGAGGACGCCGGGTTCCGCGTGCCGGCCACGACGCAGCCGCGTGCGCACGCGGGCCAGCAGCTCGGCGAACGAAAAGGGCTTGACGAGGTAATCGTCCGCGCCCAGTTCCAGACCCTTGACCCGGTCCCCGACCTGATCGCGCGCGGTCAGAAAGATGACCGGCGTGTCCTTGCCCGCTCCACGCAGGGATTGCAGTACCTGCCAGCCGTCCAGACCGGGAAGCATGACATCGAGAATGATCAGGTCATAGGATTCCGCCAGCCCCATCTGCGCGCCGTCCAGGCCGTCGCGCACGATGTCCACCACGAAACCGGCCTCGCCGAGGCCCTGCTTCAGGTAGTCGCCGGTCTTCAGTTCATCTTCGACGATCAGGATTTTCACGGTGTCCCCCGGGTGCGGACAGACGTTGTGCGGCGCTGGCGGATACCGGACCGCATGCACACCCGATTATATTGTTGGCGTTCCGCGCTGCGCCCGGCAAGACCGCACCAACATTACAAAATTGTAATGTCGGCGTCACCCTGCAAACAGGCGTCGGCCGCTATCGTGTCGGAACCGTATCCGGGCGGTCATGCGGCGGCATTGGTGCGGACATTCATCTTCCGGGCTGAGGGCAAAACGGAATGAAGCGTATCGCACCATTGGACGGGACGTGTCCCAACGCATCGCGCCGCCGGTTCCTGCAGGGACTGGCCGCGGGCGGTATCCTGCTGGGTTTCCCGCCGTTCGCCCGTCCGATCCCGGCCAGCGTCCCCGGGATCGCATCGGCGACCGCGACGGGCACCGCCCCGGTGCTGCGCGGCACGGAGTTCGATCTGGTCATCGCGGCAACGCCGGTCGACTTCACCGGCCGCCCGCGCATGGCCACTACCGTCAACGGCTCGCTGCCGGCGCCGACCCTGCGCTGGCGCGAGGGCGATACCGTCACCCTCCGGGTCACCAACCGGCTGGCCGTCGACACCTCCATCCACTGGCACGGCATCCTCCTGCCCTACCGGATGGACGGTGTGCCCGGCATCAGCTTCCGCGGTATCGCGCCGGGCGAGACCTTCGTCTACCGGTTCGAGGTGCGGCAGGCCGGCACCTACTGGTATCACGCCCATTCGGGCATGCAGGAACAGACCGGCCTGTATGGCGCGATCATCATCGACCCCGCCGGCGGGGAGCGGATGCACGCCGATCGGGATCACGTCGTGCTGCTGTCCGACTGGACCGACGAAGATCCCATGCGTGTGCTCCACAAGCTCAAGGTACAGGGCGACTACTACAATTACCATCGGCCCACGGCAGTGGGCTTCTTCCGCGACGTCGCGCACGACGGCCTCGCATCGGCACTCGACAAGCGCAGCATGTGGAACCAGATGCGCATGAACCCGGCCGACCTGGCCGACGTGTCCGGCCACACCTACACCTACCTCATGAACGGCATCACCCCGGCCGGCAACTGGACCGGGCTGTGCCGTCCGGGCGAAAGGGTGCGGTTGCGGATCATCAACGGCGCCGCGATGACGTTCTTCGACGTGCGCATACCCGGGCTCAAGATGACGGTCGTCCAGGCGGACGGTCAGGACGTGGAGCCGGTCACGGTGGACGAATTCCGCATCGGGGCGGCCGAGACCTACGACGTGATCGTCACGCCGGTGGACGAGGCCCACACGATCTTCGCGCAGTCCATGGACCGCTCGGGCTTTGCGCGCGGCACGCTGGCTATGCACCCGGGCCTGGCGGCGCCCGTGCCGCAGCTCGATCCGCCCGAATGGCTGACGATGGCCGACATGATGGGCACCATGAACGGAGCTGCGCACACCGCCGCGATGAGCGCGGGCGGGCACGGCATGCACGGCATGGATCACGGCGGCACGAACCACACCGCGCACGCCGGCGTGCACGTTCGCCATGCCCGCACCGAATACGGACCCGGCACCGACATGCGCGTGGACATGCCGCGCACCAATCTCGATGATCCCGGCATCGGTCTGCGCGGCAACGGTCGCCGCGTCCTGACGTATGCGGATCTGCGTACCGTCGGCGGGGCGCTGGATCCGCGCGACCCAGGACGCGAGCTAGAACTGCACCTCACCGGCAACATGGAGCGCTACACCTGGTCGTTCGACGGTCTGGAGTTCGGCGCATCGACACCGGTGCATTTCCGTCACGGCGAACGCCTGCGGGTGATTCTCCACAACGACACCATGATGACGCACCCCATGCACCTGCACGGCCTGTGGAGCGAGCTGGAGACCGCCGAAGGGCATTTCCAGGCGCGCAAGCACACGATCAACGTACAGCCCGCGCAGCGCGTGAGCTTCCTGGTCACCGCAGACGCGCTCGGACGCTGGGCCTGGCACTGCCATCTGCTCCTGCACATGGATGCGGGCATGTTCCGTGAAGTGGTGGTGGCCTGAGACGATGAACGGACACGCGACACGGACACGGTGGATTCCCAGCCGGCTCTGCGGGTGCGCGGCCGGGCTGCTCCTGCTCGGCACCGGCCCGGCATGGGCGCAGGATATCGGCACGGCTGTGGCTGCGGACGACCATCTACACTCTGGGCATGCGCACAGCACGCACGCCGATCCTGCCGCGGAGGCGGGCGCCATGTCCGACGCCGCGCGGGACATGGACCACGGCGACATGGACATGCAGGGCGGATCGCTGCCGCCGGATACCCGCGATCCACATGCGTATTCCGGCGGCTACATCCGCGGATCGGGACCCTATGCCCTCGCGGACGGGGGCCACCTCCACGAGGGCGATGCGCGCAACTTCGGATCGCTGCTGATCGAGCGTCTGGAACGCACCGTCGATGCGGACGCCGATTCGACACGCTACGACGCCCAGGCCTGGTTCGGAGGGACCTATGATCGCCTGGTGCTCAAGGCCGAAGGCGAGATCATGGATGGCGACGTCGACGACGCGCGCACCGAACTGCTGTGGGGGCATGCGATCGCCGCCTTCTGGGACGCGCAGCTCGGCGTGCGCCATGACAGCGGCGCCGGGCCGGATCGTGACTGGCTGGCCTTCGGCGTGCAGGGACTTGCGCCTTACTGGTTCGAGGTGGAGGTCACGGCCTATCTGGGTGAGAACGGCCGCACGGCGCTGCGCGCCGAGGTGGAATACGACCTGCTGCTCACGCAGAGACTCGTTCTGCAGCCCCGTGCCGAGGCCAGTTTCCACGGCCGGGACGATGCTGCGCGCGGGTTTGGCAGCGGCTTGTCGGATCTCGTGGCCGGCCTGCGCCTGCGCTACGAGTTCCACCGCGAGTTCGCGCCGTATGTCGGTATCGAGCACGGACGCGTCTTCGGACAGACCAGGGACTTCGTCCGGGCCGCGGGCCAGGACGCGGACGAGACGCATTGGCTGGCGGGCGTGCGTTTCTGGTTCTGAGTCGAGCGCCGGACACGGTGTCCATGGGAGGTTCGCTCTATGCATGTTCTTATCCGGGTCTCCGTTGCCATACTGTGGCTGCACGCGTCCGGCGCCCTGGGCGCCGAGCCCGCCGTGCTGTCGCTGACCGAAGCCGAGCGCCTCGCGCTGGACCGTGACGTCAACGCGGCGGCGCGGACCGCCCAGGCCGATGCGCTGCGCCAACAGTCGATTGCGGATGGGCAGCTGCCCGACCCCAAGCTCAAGCTCGGTGCGGCGAACTTTCCGACCGACACCTTCAACCGCAGCCAGGAGGCGATGACGCAGCTGCAGATCGGCGTCGTGCAGAACTTCCCGCCGGGACACACGCTCGCGCTGCGCAGCGATCGCCGGGCGACCCTGGCCGAGGCCGCCGACGCCATGGCGGAAGCCGAACGGCTGCGCGTGCTGCGTGACACGCGCATCGCCTGGCTCGAAACGCAGTATCAGATCGAGGCGGAGCGCGTCATCGAGCAGAGCCGGCAATACTTCACGCAGCTGGTCGAAATCACGCGCGCGCAGTATGCCTCCGGACGCGGCAATCAGCAGGATGTGCTGCGTGCCGAGCTGGAGCTGTCGCTGCTCGGCGACCGGCTGCTGCAGGCGCGTACCCGGCAGGACGGGGCGCGGGCGGGACTCGGGCGTCTGATCGGACCATCCGAGGCGCGGCGTCCGTTGTCCGCCGGGCTGCCGCAGCTGCCCGGTCTGCCGGACTATGCGACCCTGGCGCAGGCACTGCCGCGGCATCCGCTGATCGCCGTCGAGGATCGGCGCGTGACCGCGAGCCGGCTCGACGTGAACCTCGCGCGCCAGCGCTACAAGCCCGCCTGGTCGCTGGACGTCACCTACGGCGACCGCGTCAGCGGCAACCCCGACGGCAGCGACCGCGCTGATTTTCTGTCCGCCATGGTCATACTGGACATGCCGCTTTTCCCCGGCAAGCGCCAGGACCGCCTGCTCGCCGCCAGCCAGAAGGACGCGGAGGCCGCCAGCCTGGCCAGGGAGGATCGGCTCTATGAGCTGCAGCGGATGCTGGATGCCGAATATGCCAGCTGGCGGCTCCTGAACGAGCGCCGGCGAGGCTACGAGGAACAGCTCGTCACGGAGGCCGGACAGAATGCGCTCGCCGCCCTGCGCGCCTACCGGAACGCGGTGACCGATTTCGAAGTCGTCATGCGCGCACGCATCACCGAACTGGATACGCGCCTGGATGCGCTGCGCGTGGCCGTCGACGCCGCGCAGACCCAGGCGCGGCTGCTCTACCTGGCGGGAGAAGGCGAATGAATGCGGGGCGCTGGCTCGGTGGAATCGTTCTAGCGGCGCTCGGTTTCGCGGCCGGCTACGTGGTTCAGCATCGCACGGCGGGCGACGCGGTGACGGCCGTCGGCCAAGCCGATGCGGGGCGGGAGATTCTTTACTGGGTCGCGCCCATGGACCCGAACTATCGCAGCGACCGGCCCGGCAAGTCGCCGATGGGCATGGATCTGGTGCCGGTGTATGCGGACCAGGCGGTGGGTGCAGGCGACGCGGTGCGCATCGACCCGGCCGTGGTGGAGAACCTCGGCGTGCGCACCGCCGCGGTCGAGCGCGGCCAGCTTCGGCGCCGCATCGACACCGTCGGCTACGTGTCCTACGACGAGCGCCGCATCAGCCACGTGCATTTGCGCACCGACGGCTGGATCGACCGGCTCAACGTGCGGTCGGTCGGCGAGCGGGTGAAGCGCGGCGACGTGCTGTTCGAGATCTACTCGCGCGATCTCGTCAATGCCCAGGAGGAATTTCTGCAGGCGCTGCGGCAGGGCCATACCGTTCTGGTCTCCGCTTCCCGCGAGCGCCTCGGCTCGCTGGGCATGGCGCCGGCGCAGCTCGCCGAACTCGAGCGCACGCGCAAGGCGGCGCGGCACGTGCGTGTACACGCGGCACAGGACGGTGTGGTCGCCCGCCTGAACGTGCGCGAGGGCATGTATGTCACGCCCGCGACGGAGGTGCTGATGCTCGCCGATCTGTCCAGCGTCTGGCTGCTCGTCGACGTGTTCGAGCGCCAGGCCGATTGGGTGCAGGTCGGCATGCCGGCCGAGGTGGCTCTGCCCTATCTGCCCGGCGAAACGCTGGAGGGCGTGGCGGAGTTCATCTATCCCTCCATCGACCCGAAGACGCGCACGCTGCGGGTGCGCCTGCGCTTCGACAATCCGGACGAGCGCCTCAAGCCCGATATGTACGCCGACGTGCGCATCCACGCCGGGCCGAAGAACGACGTCCTGAGCATTCCGCGCGAGGCGCTGATCCGCACCGGCGATTCCGACCGGGTGATCCTCGCGCTCGGCGAAGGCCGCTTCCGCGCCGTCGAGGTGGTGCCCGGAATCGAATCGGGCGACCGGGTGGAGATCCGCGACGGCCTGCATGAAGACGACCGCGTCGTCGTGTCCGGCCAGTTCCTGATCGATTCGGAGGCCAGCCTCAAGGGCAGCCTCATGCGCATGGGCGCGGACCGGCCGGCCGCCGACGAGGGCGGCGCCGAGGCCCACGCGCCGATCGCCGGTTCCGGGGCGGTGGCGGCGGTGGATCCCGCGGCGCGCCGCATCACGCTCGCGCACGAACCCATTGCGGCGCTGGGCTGGCCGGCCATGACCATGCCGTTCGAACTCGCGGCAGGTGTCGACCCGGGCGGCCTCAGGGCGGGCGACCGGGTCCGTTTCACGCTGGCGCACACCCCCGATGGGACGGGCTACGAGATCGCGTCCATCGAGCGCGTGGACTGACATGATCGCCGCCGTCATCCGCTGGTCGATCCGCAACCGCTTCCTGGTGCTGCTGCTGACGCTGATCCTGGTTGGCTGGGGCGTATGGGCGGTACGCACCATGCCGCTGGATGCGATTCCCGATCTGTCCGACGTGCAGGTCATCATCAAGACCAGCTACCCGGGCCAGGCGCCGCGCGTGGTGGAGGATCAGGTCACCTATCCGCTCACCACCACCATGCTGTCGGTGCCCGGTGCCGTGACGGTGCGCGGCTATTCCTTCTTCGGCGATTCGTACGTCTACGTCATCTTCGCGGACGGCACCGATCTCTACTGGGCACGCTCGCGCGTGCTGGAGTACCTGTCCCAGGTGCAGAGCCGGCTGCCGGAGGCGGCGCGTCCGACGCTCGGGCCGGATGCCACCGGCGTGGGCTGGGTCTACGAATACGCCCTGGTCGATCGCAGCGGGCGGCACGACATCGCCCGGCTGCGCAGCCTGCAGGACTGGTTCCTCAAGTACGAACTGCAGACGGTGCCCGGCGTCTCCGAGGTCGCGACCGCCGGCGGCATGGTGCGGCAGTATCAGGTCGTGGTCGATCCGGACCGCCTGCGCGCCTACCGGCTGCCGCTAGCCAAGGTCCGGCAGGCGATCCAGCGTGCCAACCAGGAGGTCGGCGGCTCGGTGATCGAAATGGCCGAGGCCGAGTACATGGTGCGCGCCACCGGCTACATCCGGAGTGTGGAGGACCTGCGCCAGGTGCCGCTGGGGCCGAATGCCAACGGCACGCCGGTGCTGCTCGCCGACGTCGCCGAGATCCGCGTCGGCCCGCAGTTGCGCCGCGGTATCGTCGATCTGGATGGCGAGGGCGAGGTGGTGGGCGGCATCATCGTCATGCGCTGGGGTGAGAACGCACTGGCCACCATCCGCGGTGTGAAGGCCAGGCTCGCGGAGCTGCAGCGCAGTCTGCCCGAAGGCGTGGAGATCGTGGAGACCTACGACCGTTCCAGCCTGATCGAACGCGCCGTCGAGACCCTGCGCGGCAAGCTGATCGAGGAATTCGTCGTCGTCGCGCTGGTCTGTGCGGTGTTTCTCTTCCATCTGCGTTCGTCGCTGGTGGTGGTGATCTCGCTGCCCGTCGGCATCCTCGTGGCCTTCATCGTCATGCGCCTGCAGGGAATCAACGCCAACATCATGTCCCTCGGCGGCATTGCCATCGCCATCGGCACCATGGTCGACGCGGCCATCGTCATGGTGGAAAACGCGCACAAGCATATGGAGCGCGAGGGCGTCACCGACGAGAGCCGCTGGGAGGTGATGGCGCGCGCCGCCACCGAGGTAGGACCGGCGCTGTTCTTCTCCCTGCTGATCATCACCTTGAGTTTCATACCCGTGTTCACGCTGGAGGCGCAGGAGGGACGGATGTTCGCGCCGCTGGCGTATACGAAGACCTATGCCATGGCCGGCGCCGCCGTGCTGGCCGTCACGCTGGTGCCGGTGCTCATGGGCTGGTTCATCCGTGGCCGCGTCATCGCGGAGGCGCGCAATCCCATCAGCCGGCTATTGGTGGCGGGCTATCGGCCCATGATCGATGCGGTGCTGCACGCGCCGGGGCTCATGCTGGCGCTGGCGCTGGCCGCCGCCGCTTCGATGTTCTGGCCGCTGGCGGGCTGGTGGCCGCTGTCCGACCGGCTGGGCTCGGAGTTCATGCCCGAGCTGTACGAAGGCGACCTGATGTACATGCCGACCACCTTTCCCGCGCTGTCCATCGGCAAGGCGGAGCAACTGCTGCAGCAGACGGATCGGCTCATCAAGACCGTCCCCGAGGTCAAGCGCGTCTTCGGCAAGATCGGCCGCGCCGAGACGGCCACCGATCCCGCGCCGCTGACCATGGTGGAGACCATCGTCCAGCTCAAGCCGGAATCGGAGTGGCGCGCAGGCATGACCCTGGAACGGCTCCGCGAGGAGCTCGATCATCGCGTCAGGCTGCCGGGCGTGACCAACGCCTGGGTCATGCCCATCAAGACGCGCATCGACATGCTGGCCACGGGCATCAAGACGCCCGTGGGCATCAAGATCGCCGGGCCCGATCTGGCCGTCATTCAGCGCATCGGCCAAGACATCGAGCAGGTGCTGAAGGACGTGCCCGGCACCGCCAGCGTCTTTGCCGAACGCGTGGCCGGCGGACGCTACGTGATGGTCGACATCGATCGCGTGGCGGCCTCGCGCGTCGGGCTGAACGTCGCCGATGTCCAGGAGATCGTGCGCACCGCGGTCGGCGGCATGAACGTGACCGAAACCGTCGAAGGGCTCGAGCGCTATCCGGTAAACCTGCGCTATCCGCGTGACGTGCGCGATTCGCTGACGGCGCTGCGCCTGCTGCCGATCGTCACGCCCAGCGGCGAGGAGGTGGCGCTGGCCGACGTCGCGGTGGTGCGCATCGAGGACGGGCCGGGCATGATCAAGAGCGAGAACGCACGCCCCAACGGCTGGATCTACGTGGATATCCACGAGCACGATCTCGGCTCCTATGTCGAGGCGGCCCGGCGTGCGGTCGCCGAGCAGGTCGAGCTGCCGGCCGGTTACTCCATCGGCTGGTCGGGCCAGTACCAGTACATGGAACGCGCCAAGCAGCGCCTGGCCCTGGTCATTCCCGTGACGCTGGGCATCATCGTGCTGCTGCTCTATCTCAATTTCCGCCGCCTGCCCGAGGTCCTGATCGTCCTGGGCACGCTGCCGCTCGCCCCGGTCGGCGGGCTGTGGCTGCTGTATTGGCTCGGCTACGACCTGTCGGTCGCCGTGGGCGTGGGCTTCATCGCCCTGGCCGGCGTCGCGGTGGAGACCGCCGTCGTCATGCTGGTGTATCTCGATCAGGCCTACCGGCGCCATCTGGAGGCGGCCGCACGCGAAGGACGTCCGGTGACCCGCGACGAGCTGCAGCAGGCCGTGATCGAAGGCGCGCTGCTGCGCGTGCGCCCGATCATGATGACGGTGGCATCCATCGTCGCGGGCCTGCTGACGGTCATGCTCGGCGATGGCACGGGTTCGGAAGTGATGCGGCGCATCGCCGCGCCGATGGTCGGCGGCATCGTCAGCGCTACTGTTTTGACGCTGCTCGTCGTGCCGGCGGCTTTCCTGCTCTGGCGGGGGCGCGCGCTGCGGCGCGGCTGACGGCCAGGCTGCTATACCTGTAGTGCCGCGCGCCGCGACAAGGCGGGGGGCGGCAGGAGGATGGGAGATGGATCGACATCCGGCGAGTCGACACGTTCACGCCGCGCAATCCCATGACAGCCATGCCGCGCATGCGCCCGGCCACGGCGTCGGACCGCACGCCGGCCACGACCATGCGGCGATGGTCGGCGATTTCCGGCGGCGCTTCCGCGTATCGCTGATCCTGACCCTGCCGATCCTCGTCCTCTCACCCATGATCCAGGATTGGCTGGGTCTGGCGCGTGCATTGGCCTTTCCGGGCGACCGCTACGTGCTGTTCGCGCTTTCCAGCGTGGTGTTCTTCTACGGCGGCTGGCCGTTCCTTACCGGATTGAGCGCGGAACTGCGTGCGCGCCGGCCGGGGATGATGACGCTGATCGCACTCGCGATCAGCGTCGCCTATCTCTATTCCGGCGCCGTGGTCTTCGGCCTGCGCGGCGAGGTGTTCTTCTGGGAGCTGGCGACGCTGATCGACGTCATGCTGCTCGGCCACTGGATCGAGATGAAATCGGTCGCGGGCGCCTCGGGCGCGCTGGAGGCATTGGTCAGGCTGCTGCCGGCGACCGCGCACCGGCTGGACGCCGATGGCGGCGTCGCCGAGGTGAACGTGACCGAACTGCGGCCGGGCGACCGTGTACTGGTCAAACCCGGCGAGAAAGTACCCACTGACGGCGTGATCGTCGCAGGCAGCAGCTCGCTGGACGAGTCGATGCTCACCGGGGAGTCGAGGCCGATCACCCGCGGCCCGGGTGCGGAGGTCATCGGCGGTGCAGTGAATGGAGAAGGCGCGCTGACGGTGGAGATCCGCAAGACCGGCGATCAGACCTATCTGTCGCAGGTCATCGAGCTGGTGCGCCGGGCGCAGGGCTCGCGTTCGCGCACCCAGGATCTGGCCAACCGCGCGGCCGGCTGGCTCACCTACATCGCCCTCGGTGCCGGCGGCCTGACCCTGGCCGTCTGGCTCGGCCTGGGACGCGGGTTCGAGTTCGCGCTCGAACGCATGGTCACCGTCATGGTCATCGCCTGCCCCCACGCCCTGGGTCTGGCCGTACCGCTGGTAGTCGCGGTCAGCACCAGCCTGGCGGCGGGCAGCGGCCTGCTCATCCGCGACCGCGCCGCATTCGAGCGCGCGCGCAATCTCGAGGCGGTGGTGTTCGACAAGACCGGCACACTGACGCAGGGCCGCTTCGGCGTCACCGATGTGATCGCGCTGGCCGGGGCCTCGGAAGACGAGGTGCTGCACCTGGCGGCCAGCCTCGAGAGCCGGTCCGAGCATCCGATCGCGAAAGGCATCGTTGCGGCGGCCGGGGAGCGGGCACTCCCGCTCGGCGCGGTCACGGAGTTCCGCAACCTGACCGGCCAGGGCGCGCAGGCGCGCGTCGACGGGGCGCAGGTGCACGTCGTCGGGCCCGGCTATCTGCGCGAGCACGGCGTGGAAACCGACCCGGCGCGGACGGAGCCGCTGCAGGTGGAGGGCAAGACCGTCGTCCACGTGCTGCGCGATGGCCGGCCGCTGGGCGCCATCGCACTGGCGGACATCGTACGGCCGGAATCGCATGCCGCGGTGGCGCGGCTCAAGGACGTCGGCATCCGCTGCATGATGCTCACCGGCGATGCCGAGGCCGTCGCCCGCAGCGTGGCGGCGGAACTCGGCCTGGACGCGTACTTCGCCGAAGTCCTGCCGCAGCAGAAGGCCGAGAAGATCCGCGAGGTCAGATCACAGGGGCTGCGCGTGGCCATGGTCGGCGACGGCGTCAACGACGCCCCGGCGCTGGTGGAGTCCGATCTCGGCATCGCCATCGGTGCCGGCACGGATGTCGCGATCGAATCGGCCGACATCGTACTGGTGCGCTCCGATCCGCGCGACGTGGCGGCGATTCTCGAACTGTCGCGCGCGACCTACGGGAAGATGATCCAGAACCTGCTGTGGGCGACCGGCTACAACGTCGTGACCATCCCGTTGGCGGCCGGCGCCGCCTATGCGGCGGGCGTGACGCTCACGCCCGCCGCGGGTGCCGCATTGATGTCCATCAGTACCGTGATCGTCGCCGTCAACGCCCGCCTGCTCGGCCGGCGTCGGATGGCGTAGATCGCTGCTCGGACGCGTCCTGTGCGGTGCGCGTCCGAACCAACGGTGGTGACGACCGCACATGAGGAGGGTCATACGATGAAGAGCACGTTGATAGGGGCGGCCATCGCCGCCATGCTCGCCGCGTCCCTGGCGCAGGCGGCCCCGCCCGAAGGGCAGATGCCGATGCAGATGCGCGAGCGCATGCAGAACATGGACAGGATCATGGAACAGGTCAGAAAGACGGACGACCCGGATCAGCACCAGAGGCTGATGCGCGAGCACATGCAGGAGATGCGCAATGCCATGGGTGATATGCGCGGCATGATGGGCGGCGGCATGGGCATGAGTGGAGGCATGGGCAGCGGCGGCAAGGGCGGACAGCCGATGGGTGGCGGCATGATGGCTGACCGGCCCATGACGAAGGGCGACGGCAAGGGCATGGATCCGGATCGCCGCATGGACATGATGCAGGAGCGCATGGACATGATGCAGACGATGATGGAGCACATGATGGAGCAGCAGTCCGAGCAGATGCGCATGCGCGGCGGTCCCGGTATGGGGAGACAGTAACGTTCCCGCGGTGGGGCCGGCCGCGGCCCCACCGTCCCCGGGCATCCGAACGGGCCGCTTGGAACATGGATGAAACATGTGTTGGAACATGCAATGAAACAGCGGGGCAGACCTGAATGGCACTTACTTACTCATGAGTCAGTAATATAGGCGACACTTGGATGCCCGAAGAACGAGCGAAC